>NZ_JBHIPG010000025.1:0-39785 GCF_042195905.1 Bartonella sp. AP331QHHD | reverse complement strand
ACTTTTATTTACGCGTCCCTCACTGTAAAAAAGCTGTATAAATACAGCAAGTTATTTTTACATAAAACTTACATGTTATCCATAAATGGTATAACCGTAAAGCCCCCGTAAAATAATCAAAAAATCTATCGAACCTCACTCTCTTTATGCTGAATAAAAGAGTAAGCGAGCACCATTATCGTATTTATATTTTTTTCCAAGACAGTGTTAATATACGTATTCATTGTAGGCATTTTTTCAGTTTTTATCTGTATGCTAACCACGTTTGGAATGTGAGAAACATGCTTTTGATTGATTTAATATAAATAGGCTTGCCATGAAACAATCTTACAGTATTGAGATTTCTCATTTAAGTTGAAAGACAATTCATTATTATTATAAATCAATATGATGTATAGATTGTCGACATTACAAGCAGTGTGTGAACGCTCAATGGTTAATGCCAATGTTTTTGTTATGGGGGAGGGGTATCGGGCGATAATGAAGTTTTGTATAGCGTGAGAGACGTAATTGAGAGATGATTATTTAGAGGGGCGTTTAGTGAAAAAACTTTGAAAGCAAATGCGCATTCCCTCTGCACTTTAAAAGCGCAAAGAATTTCCAGTGAAAGAGTGGTTGGAATAAGTATGTGTGTTATTTTGAGAGTAGCGATTTTTCAGAGCCTCTTAAGTGTGTCCTGTTGAACCAAAACCTCCTGTTCCACGGCTCTCGTTATGGCTTTGGGTATTTTGCTCTGGTTCAATGGCGCAAACATTAACTTGGGATACAGGGGCGATGACTGTTTGGGCAATGCGCATGCCCCGTTGGATTGAAAAGTCTTCTTGGCCTAAATTGATAAGAAGGAGTTTGACTTCACTTCCGGATAGTCACACCCAATCGTTCTTGGAGTGTTGAGGCATGTGATGCCCGTGTTTTAAGGCTAAGCCAGAGCGTGGACGGATGCGTGCTTCAAACCCAAGAGATAAATGAAAAATGAGACCTGTTGGAATAAGTGCCCGCTGCCCAGAGGCAAGAACAAGCGTTTCTTCTTTACCAATTGCTGCTTGTAAATCCAAGACCGCAGAATCAGCCGTTGTGTAGTGAGGAAGCTTTCTTGTCCCAAGTGCAAGATGCTGAACGGATAAAGTCAAGGGGGGTGTGAAGATTGAGAAGAGACAGGAGAAGAGTAAGGATACTTGTTTAGAGGGGCGTTTAGTGAAAAAACTTTGAAAGCAAATGCGCACTCCTTCTACACTTTAAAAGCCCAAGGGACTTCTAGTGAAAGAGTGGTTGGGTATGTGTTATTTTGAGAGTAGAGATTTTTCAGAGCTTCTTAAGTGTGTCCCGTTGAACCAAAACCTCCTGTTCCACGGCTCTCGTTATGGCTTTGGGTACTTTGCTCTGGTTCAATGGCGCAAACATTAACTTGGGATACGGGAGCGATGACTGTTTGGGCAATGCGCATGCCTCGTTGGATGGAAAAGTCTTCTTGTCCTAAATTGATAAGAAGGACTTTGACTTCACCACGGTAATCACTATCAATCGTTCCTGGAGTGTTGAGGCATGTGATGCCGTGTTTTAAGGCTAAGCCAGAGCGTGGACGTATTTGTGCTTCAAACCCAAGAGATAAATGAAAAATGAGACCTGTTGGAATAAGCGCCCGCTGCCCAGGGGCAAGAACAAGCGTTTCTTCTTCTCCAATTGCTGCCCGTAGATCAAGACCCGCAGAACCCGCTGTCGCGTAGCAAGGAAGTTCTAAACCTTGTCCGTGTGCAAGACGCTGAACAAATAAAGTCTGGGCATGTGAAGGTTGAGAAGAGACAGGATGATTGTTTAGAGAGGCGTTGGTTTCAGTGTGCGACATGATCGAGGCATTTCCAAAATATGAGGTCTAGAAGAAAATGATACTTTAACAAAAGATATCTATAAAACCAAGTCGATAAAGGTGTGTGGATATAGGTTGTCCCCAGAGCTTGCTTATCATCTCTTGCTGATCTAAAATATTCCACAACACCACCTAACATCATCAAAGGCATTTTTCAATAATGGCATCATCAAGGATGGCTTATGCCTAGGGGCATGCGCTTATTTGAGATCTAAATTATGGTTACAGATAAGATTTTTTTAGATACTACCGATAAGTATACCCGTGGCAAAAACCAGAGCTCCCCCAATGATGACCTGTAAAGAAGCGCGCCAAAAGGGAGTGGACATGAATTTGTTCTGAATCCAGACGATGGCGCCTAGTTCGAAAAAAACAATGATAAAAGCAATAATTGTCGCTACATAAAAAGAGTTGATTAAATAGGGAAGCGTATGGCCTAATCCTCCTAATGTGGTCATAATGCCGCTGGCAAGGCCTCTTTTTAATGGCGAACCACGCCCTGATAATTTTCCGTCATCATGGGCTGCTTCTGTGAAACCCATTGAAAGTCCCGCACCAATTGAAGCTGAGAGCCCTATCAAAAAAGTTTGATGCGTGTCTCCCGTGGCAAAAGCTGCGGCAAAAATGGGGGCAAGGGTGGAAACAGAGCCATCCATTAACCCTGCTAGACCTGGTTGAATCCAAGTCAAAAGTGTTTGTCTTTGCGTTTTCGAAGGTTTTTTTATGGTGTGATTTGCCGCTGTTGTTTTTTGGGAGGGATGGCGGTTCTTGCCTTTCACAAGAGAAGTTTTGTCTTTCACAAGAGAAGTTTTGTCACATAATGAACCGATAGTGTTTGCACGATTATGGCAAGAAAGGCACAAAAGTTGCTTATAATTTTTAAGCTCTTGAAGCCCCATGGCGGTAAAAACCGCGGCTTCCTTAGAGGAATAAGGTTCTAGAGCTTTTGCATATTTTAAATAGAGCGCCGCATGTTGCTCTTTTAATTTGAGCGCTTTAAGTATCACGTTTTGTGCTGAACGAAAGGACAGAGCTTTACGTTGTACAAATGAAAAAAACGATCTCAACATTTTCTGTTCCTCTGCACTTTAGAATAATTCTAAAACATAAGAAAAATAAACCGAAAGTCAATCTAAAAGTTCAAAACTGAAAAATTGCAAAAAGGTTGCAGTAAAAAAATGCTGGGGTGCTATGAAAGTAAAGCTGGCAAATAAATTCAAGTACAGGAAGATTTATTAAGTGGGAGATTTATTAAGTGGGGTCGAGAGGGGGGCGTGAAAGCATTGAGAGAAAATATGCTTTATTATGGGACGTTTTCAATGGAGCATTCTAATGTATTGTGAATATATGGAAATAAGCGGGCACGATCATTCATTTGACGGGTTCAAAAGACGATAACAATCTTTGGAATTTGAGATAATTCTTTAAAAGAGACTTTTTCAAGGGACAAAAGTCTCTTTCATGAGGGCGTCCGTGAAGAGTATAAAAGAGTAAAACAGTAAAGCCTTCATACAATAATATACACTCCATTGAGCCTTCTTATCTTTACGCTGCATAAAAGATATTGATTTATAATGATAATCTAGCGTTATTCATATTGAATTAGCCTCCCGAATAACGTGGGATTCTCTCATTTCAAATCTGTTTATCTTAAATCAATCAAAATTACTTGCTTGCACACTACAAGCGGGGTTGGTGTGTGGGTAAAAACTATAGAAGAAAGGACTAAAAATGGCTCTTATGAGCCGTCTTAAGAGCCAAGGGCTGTCACAACATTGGGGGCTGGCAAATAGATGGTGCTGGCTTGTTACTTCATAAAGAGCAAGCCGGCATCATCATACACCTTAGCTCCCAGTGTTGCGACAGTCTTTAGAACGGTTCATTATAGGCATGGCATTTTATTGTACAGTTTTACGCCACTCATTCTGCTTGTGGAAGTGTAAGCCAGTATTCTTATGATATTTACGCGCATTTTAGCGTTGTTACAGCTTTTGCATTTAGGTGGATTTGTTAGCGTGTAACGAATTATCTTTTGTGCTGTGATTGCAGGGGCAGGTTTAAGGGTGGGGGTGTATAAATGAGAGAGATATTATCATATCAAATTGTTTGATCACGCATAAAAATTTATGCTTTATGAAGGGGCATTTATCGCCTTGTAACTTGCCTGATATCTTGTATGAAAGCCCAAAATTCAGTAGGATTCCTCTCATTTCAAAACTTCTTATATTGAAACAATTCAAATCATTTTCTTGTGGATCACAAGGAGGGGTGTGGTTGTGGGATTATTAAAAAGTGTGATAAGCGTGCAATGTGAGGGGAGTATAATCTCTGTGTCAGTGAAGGAGATTGCTCTTAGCATTTTAAAAAATATGTTAAGTTTTGTAGAAAAAGCGGGGAATATATGGAAATTGATGAAAGTATAGAATGGCTTTTACGTTCTCAAAAACTAACAATACTGCAGGCAGCGTTATTGATAGCGGGCTTGAATCCAGGAAAGTGTCTGTTTTTCAACAAATTAGAACCAGAAAAAGGTGATATTTACGAAAGTAACCGTCGCGTATCATTAGAAAATACTGCTAATTTCCGTGCAGCCTATCATGCTATCGTTCAAGCGGGAAAAAGCAATCAATTAAAGATAGAATGGTCGTATGATCCTTTTGGTGATATAGATGCAGATTCCTCATATGTTCGCGTTGATGATTTAAAAGAATGGCTTTCATTGCGTGGTAAGAGACCTAAAGTTTTTTTCCCTGAGGATAATTTTGCTGAGACTAAGGATCAAAAATATGCGTTTCAAGATCCAACGCATCCACGTTATGCTCCAAAGCTTGCTGCTATTGTTGCGGCATGGGAAGCGGTGAGTGAGGCTGAGGGTGGTAAAACTGTTAAAGGAACGCTTATAAAGTGGCTTAGTGACAATGCCGTTCAGTACAAGTTGGTGGATGATGATAATTTACCAAGAGAGAAGCTCATTGAGGAATTAGCGGCTGTTGCGAATTGGGAACCTACCGGAGGGGCGCCTAAGACACCTGCCAATTAATTTTATCAAAAGAAAAAAAATAAAAAGATCAGTAAAATTGTGCTGCTTTTTTTGATAATTTTGAAGGTAATCTCTTTTTCTGGGGGATATTTTTACTTTTCTTCCCTAGATTATAAGTAATTGTTTTTCAATGAAAATAATTTTTATAGTGTTCCTCTGACTGTTCAGGCGGGGGAAAATAGACATTTTGGGGCAGTAAAATTTACCCTGTAGTTTTCGTAACTTACCTCTCTATTTTTGTTTGATTTTTTTGGTCATTTTAAAATCCATTATAAATTGAAATGAGAATGCAACATGAGAAAAATATTTTCTTTTTTTACGGTGCGTGGAAGTGCAAAAAATCCTCAAGTCAATGCACCGATAAATACACCGATATTGGAGCAGCCTGTTGCCGATGAGGTGGTGCGTAAATCGTTGAGAGTAGGTGTATTGTCGTTTTGGTTAAAATTTGAACTTATCGTTGTTATAGAAAAGGTCAAAACTGAGCGCCATACGCTTTCTCCATAAAGAAATCTTGTCATCTATGAGCGAGTGAGGATTTCTCTTGAAAAATTTGCACAATAGTAAAACTCGTTAGCAAAACCCGTTCTGTGGTGCAACAAAAAGGATGTCATAAATGATTATCTCATCATAAATATGCTTTAAGAATAACCCGTGCGTGGCGAAAGTCTATGGCGTAGTCGCTATAGATTTTTGCTCCGTGTGTGATGATCAATACTCTTGTTTATCTCTTGTCAATGCAAGTGCCCATGAAAGTGATGGATGTCTATTGCTCCATTGTGATGCTTGGTGGTTCATGTTTAGAAACGACAAGTGTATTGAACGCGATAGGGCTGATAGAAAGGAAAACGTATCCTGTAAAAATAGGTGTGTCTTTAAAATAAAGCTGATAAACGAAATTATTTTTTTATCTACCTTTTATATGGTGAGAAAAAAGGCATTCAAAGTGCAAGCATAAGCAATTCAGCAGTAAATCCCAAAATAGCATAGATCGTTTCTAGGAGAACAGGGAAGAAAATCTATCTGCAAAAGCTATGTTAGATCATGTGACCGGTGAAATAATGTGGTTAGGGCAATAAACAATTGTTTTTGGTGAAGAGATAGAAATCGGTTGGGTGTTGATTTCTGGTTTATTAGAGAATTTTCTTTGTTATCTCGTCAAATACGATCGTTTGAGGTGTGGTCATATAAAGCGAAGCTTTTTTTCAATCTTGGAAAGATATTCCCATTGCGGAAAATCATATAAAGTTTAAGCAACGGCAGCATGATTTTTTGTGCAATGAAATGATAAGTATGTACAATATCTCGGTAATCTCCATGGGAAACTTTACCGGATCCAAGGTGTGGATATTGTCTTCTGCTTACCCCAAATCGCAGATATTTCAAAACAACAACGGTGGAGAATGAATGTTGGATATGTTCTAGGGAAGGTTGCAAAAAATGGCAGTTTTCAAAAAAATACTAAAAATGACGAAAGGAGCGGTTTCCCACTCCTTCGTTCCTATCTCCCCTTGCGGGGAAGCGGCCACCATTACTGATGCCGTGTATGCTGATATAGGTACACTTATTTTTCTCAAAAGTCAATACTGTAAATGCGGTAAATATTTGAGCATCAGAGCTACAACTTTATGAAAATCTTCGCAGGATAACCTTGGAACGGTACGTGAGCAACTTAAACGACTTACAGAAACTGTTGTGACATAATTGCAGATAATCCACGCTTTTTTATTCTCTATAGGAGATTGTATTGGATACGCAGCGGGATTATTGGGTTGTGATTTCGTTGAAAAAGGTAAAACTGTCACATTTCCATATAATTTTGCATTCTTAGAAAGCACTAAAACAGGCCGCTTTTTCCAAAATTCAGGGAGTATCGAATCATGAGGAAAATCACACCAAAAAACTTGTCTGATGCGTGGTGCCGATTTGATTCGTGGTTTTATATGAGGTGGTTTTTCGTAAGGCGCATTTAAATCTCTTTCTTTTATATGCTCACGCCATGCATTATGATCATGTTCCATCATAACACATGGTTCTTCAAGTTTGGTTATATCTAAGGAAATAGGTGATAGGGTAGAAGGCTCTGTGTTCTTATCTTCAGCCATAGCAGACCATTTATATTTATTGGTCCCCTCACTTATTATTTTACGGCTTTTCTATCACGAGTTTTTATCAAAATGTTGCTTATAAGTACAGAGAGGTGAAACCATAAAATGGATGTATCTGCTTATTTTTGTCTTTTGAGTACAACGCTAGAGGAGGGATGTTGGTGACTCGTTGGTGTTGGTGGGTTGGTTTGGCGGTGGGTGGTTTTGGGTGGGGATTGGTGACTGGAGGGTTGGTTGGTTAGAGGGGAAGCGATTGGAGAGAACGAGTGTACGCGGTTTCGTTTCTATTTTATGGTTAGAGTTTTTTATGGATTGAAAGGAGCCCTTTTGAAGTAATATAGAGGCTTATAAGGGAGAAAAATAGGCTTGAGACGACATTCCAACCGGCAAATGAAAGAAAAAGAAAGCGTGCGGATGCTTCAGAACAAGAAGGGGGATGAATGCTATTTAATTGGTTAAGCAGCTGGTTAATGTCTGAGGTTTTTCTGACTGCGCTTAAACCACAGCTGAGGGGAGCTTCCCAAAAGCCATATTCAACACCCGCATGATAAACGGCTAAAACAAGGCTGATGCACATTAAGACAAAAACACACAAAAACAAAAGTTGTATCCAAGCAGTTATGCGAAAAAAATATGCCCCAAAACCTGCTAAGAGCAAAAATGGTATGGCTCCATAATAAGGAAAACGCTCTATGAGACATAAATCGCAAGGAAGATATCCTCCGAAATATTCAAAACCAAGGGCAATACCTATTGTGGCAGACAAGCAAAAAGCGAGAAAAAAAGCCCATAAACTTTGTTCTTTTCTGCTGGGTTCAAGATGAAGGTGTTTGTGTAAAAGTGGGTGAGAAGACAAAACGCATGCCATTAAGTCTATTCCTTATAAAAGCTTCTTGTTTAAAAAAGCTATGAAAATCCCATAAATTAAAAGGAGGCTAACACAACCAATGAGAACAATCCATTTGAAATGCTGTACTAGAAAATTCATTGCTTTTTGTCCAAAATGTTTAATCAGCCACGCGAGAAGATAAAAACGAGCGCCTCTAGAAAAAATACAAATAAGCATGAAAAGTTCAAGACGCACACTCATAACACCGGCCAAAATTGTGACAATCTTGATGGGGGGAAGATGAAAAAAACCTGATGTTATCAGTAAAATGATGAGAAATTGCAGGGTTGCACTATTTTTCAGAGATTCAAAACTTTCAACCTTACCATAAATTTCTAAAATGGGTTTGGCAAGGGTATCATAGGCAAAATGTCCGATAAACCAACCGGCAATGCCTCCTAATACAGAACAGATTGTCGCAATCAAAGCATAGCGATAAACCCGCTTTTGATGGATAAGAAGCATCGGAATATATAAAACATCTATGGGAATTGGAAAAACAGAACTTTCAATAAAGGCAATGAAACCAAGCCAGTGTGGTGCTGTACGCCGATTTGCTAAAGAAATCGTCCAAAGCTTTAATTTGTTTAATATCATGAGGCTTTTTATAAGTTTAAGAGGTAAAGACTTTACAAATGAGATTGCTATAAATCCGGTAGAGAAATCCAATAAAGAAAATATTCCATAAAATAGATCAGAAAATGATATGAATTCTTAAAAAATGAGAAGTCTTCTGTTGACGAATCTGTTCTTCTTCATATAGTGCAAAAGAATAATCGACAAGTCTGTCTTTTATAGTCCTGTCTTTTATAAAAGTGTGCGGGTGTGGTGGAACTGGTAGACGCGCCAGACTCAAAATCTGGTTCCGAGAGGAGTGTCGGTTCGAGTCCGACCACCCGCACCACTTCATAAATATTTTCCTTTATCCTGTTATGGTGCATCACGTTGTTTTATAAAACATGGGATTTATAAAACATGGGGGGATTTATAAAACATGGGATTTATAGACCGTGTTCAATGTTTTGCATGTTGAATGAAAAACCTCGAATACCGTAGGATTCTCTCATTTCAAGTCTGCTTATAGTAAATCAACCAAAATCATGTCGCTTGTACGTTACAAGCTAGATGAGCTCGCGTGGAGTGAAATTTTACAAAAAATGAATAAAAATGCCTCTTATGAACCGTTTCAAGGGCATCATTGGAGGTAAAGTATATGATGGATGGTGCCAGCTTGCATTTTTATGAAGTGTAGAGATGGTGCTCTATAGATTTTATATTCTTGTAGGTGCTTTCGCAAAATGGGCTTGAAGGTTTTGAGAGCTGTTTCTTTAAAACACGCATGTGAATTGGCAACCCAAGTGTCTTGAATTTGAGTGTGTTTGGTTTGAAGCGTTGTCGTATGACATGAGGGGCGTGATCGCCAAAAAGATATGTGAGCAACAAAAACATGGGGTAGTGCGTAATCTCCACTCTTTAAAAGACAGGAGCTTTAGAGGCTTAAAAAATAGTGCTTTAGAGGCTTTATAGATTTTATATTCTTGTAGGTGCTTTCGCAAAATGGGCTTGAGGGTTTTGAGAGCTGTTTCTTTAAAACACGCATGTGAATTGGCAACCCAAGTGTCTTGGATTTGAGTGTGTTTGGTTTGAAGCGTTGTCGTATGACATGAGGGGCGTGATCGCCAAAAAGATATGTGAGCAACAAAAACATGGGGCAATGTGTAATCTCCTCTCTTTAAAAGACAGGAGCATGAGAGGCTTAAAAGATTATGCTTTAGAGGCTTTCGAAAGTCGTAAAGCAGAGGGAAATGGTAAGGTTGGAAATTGGTTTTTTACCTTGACAACTTCATGTGCTCCCTAAATGAAGCTGTCTCCCCGTTATAGAAATTACATAAACAGAGAACCGCAATATCCTCTCTCCACTCTGGCATACAATAGCGGTAAAATACTGTCGTTTGAAGTGTGGTCATATAGGGCATACTTCCTTGAAACGTTACAGTATTTTTTTCGGTGTGTGTTGGATATTCTTCAGTGTTTGTCTTGCTTGAGATTTAAGGGCATTCCATGAGGAGGAGCCCAAAGAAGCCCGCCCAATATCCCCCAATATCCCCCAAGAGTCTCCAAGGGTTTTTGTGCTTTTATAAACGGACATGGTGTTTAAAAATGGGTGTTTAAAAATGGGTGTTTAGAATCTTTATCCTTTAAGAGCGGGGAGGCCAAGTCAACATCATCTTATAAAACTGCAATTGATGCACAATATCCATATTTATTTTAAAGAAATATCTCTTAAATAACGGCTCTCATTTATTTTACGATGGCGCCCAGTGGTATGATGGTAAAGCTTTTATATTCCAAAGGCATTACATGAAAGGCTGAGAGGATAGAAATTTGCTTTAAGAGAGGGAGAGGCTTTATTGTTTCGTGACTATTTGTTTACAGTTTAGTACAGGTTTTTAGAATCTACGTCTTTTTAGGGGGAAAGGGGCATTAAAAAACCCCGTTTTTAACAGGGTTTTTTAATCGTTCAACTTTTCTAAAAAACTTAGAATTTATAAGCGATACCAAAGCGAACATCATGCGTTTGAGAAGAGATTTTAAGGTTATCGTTTGCAAATTTCTTTTTAAAAAAATCTGAATAACGATATTCTGTCCGCATAATGATATTATCTGTCATTGCAAGATCAAAACCACCACCAACAGTGTAACCAAACATTGTTTTTGTCTCATCTAACACATTGCCAGAAGCAAAAATTGTCGAATCTTCTTGCGATTTTGATAAAAGTGACATGATATATTGCATCTGTCTATAGGCTATACCCCCTGCAATATAAGGCATAAGACGATGGGAAGCAAAACCAATGCGCGCGCGCGTGGCACCAGACCACGTTTCTTTCAATGTTACACTGCTAACAACAATGTCACCATAGTTGGATATCGTTTCACCCTGAGCTGCAGGTTTTATGATAGGAATCCCAGCTTTTTTAAAGGCAATGTTAATGGAGTTTGATTCATCTAGAATTTTCTTTCCATTGTCTGTTTGGGTGCTTTTCCTCCCAGACCAGACCATATCGGTATCAAAACTGAAAACAAGATCTCCCAGATCAATATTAGAACCTGCATACAAACCTGCTCTCAATCCTGATAGTTTCGGTGATAAATCTCTATCAACCCAAGCCCACTTTCCGTCCCTGGCTTCTTGTGCATAATTTAGAGTATTTTTATTGGAAAAATATCCAATTTGTCCTCCAAAATAAAAACCAGACCAAGAAAAAGGCGCAGAAACAGTAACCGGTGAAATACGTGATGACGAAACATCTTGCAATGAAACCTTCGGTTCTGATTGCTTAAAGATTACTGTATCTGCTGCTTGCGCTGTTGAAGCGGTAATGAAGGTGAAAATAGATAGTGCAACTAAACATTTTGTTTTCATAAAAACGTCCCCAATTTATTTCAGATACAAATCGTATTATATACGAATTGGTTAAAAAAATCTATATTTAATATCATTATGAAAACTAAAACATTCAAAAACTCTATAATTATCCATATTTAAGCGTTCTTGAAACTTGTTTTCATGCTATTATCCCGCGTTTATATTGATTTTTCAGTATTTTTATATACTCTTTCAGTGTTCTCTGTGTTTTAGAAAAAATTATAGTATAGTAAACAAGCTTTCTATTTGTTAAAAAAATATTACTTTATATACATTAAAACACTTTTTGTTATTAAATGTATTATCCATTATGATTGACACCAATGTGCTTAAATATTCAATTTATCGTAAAAATGCATATTGGCACCGTCATATTCGTTGCTCGTTTTTGATATTGCATAGCTTTGTATTGCGGTAGCCTTTTGAGCACTCGAGGGGATGGGCGACTTTATTTCTTTTTTATCTATATGCCACTTTTGCTTATAATAATCTAAGCGAATAGTTTTGATTGATTGAATGGAATACGAAGAATCAGAAGGAGTAAAGTGCGAGAATCTCAAGTCTCATGAGGTTTCTTATGCGCCATGTAAAACGGATAAACTCTCCGTTCCGTTCGCTTAAAGCCGGAACGTGGATGAGAGCCTAAAAACTGAATGTCGTTGGCGATTTTAAAGAGATTAGCGCGTGCATTCAGGTTTTTGTGGAAATGGGTGAGGGCGCCATAATGGGCAAATGCCTCCAATTTCTTGCGAGCTGTCAAGGATATCCCGTCAAAGAGTGGATTGTTTCAGCAAAGGTCAAAACCTTTCGGTGCATTGAATTTTGTTCCAACAGCTGTTCCTCTATTGAGCACCCCCATCTTCACGCTTCATAAAAGAGACATTTTTCAATGTTCCTAAACCCATTTCATGACAGCGATTGTGAATGATATAATAATAAATCTATTGAGCACTCCCATCTTCACGCTTCATAAAAGAGACATTTCTCAATGTTCCTAAACCCATTTCATGACAGCGATTGTGAATGGTATAATAATAAATCTATTGAGCATCTCTTTTACGCTTCATAAAGGAGCACGCCGGTACCATTACTATATTTGCCAGTTCGTGGGGTGTTGTGACAGTCCTCTCCACAATGTTGTGACAGAGGCCCCTTTGTCCGTTGTGACAGTCCTTGGCACTTGAGGTGGTTCATTAGAGGCGTTTGTAGTCCTTATCGGATACAATTTCTATTCATACATTCATTGCGTTTGTGATGTGCAAGTCAGTGATTTTGATTGATGCAACATGGGACCGATTTAAAATGAGAAAATCTTACGGTCTTTAGGATTCTCGTTCAATATGGATAACGCTAGATTATCATTATAAATAAAAGCATTATCTCATTGAGATAAGAGTTATCTACCCAATGTTATCAATAATGATAACATTGTAAAGCGTAACTACGATGAATTCATTAATCTTTTTATACTTCGATTGAAATTATGTCTATTAATACCGATTTTTTTTGAGCTCATTCTGTTTGGTTGATAGCTAATAGATTTTCAAAATCAAAACGCGAAGCTAGAATGAAAAACACCTTAAGGTCATATCCATTTAAATCACTTTCTGCCAGTATAGCCATTGGGTGTTGAGCTATGACTATCCATGCCTTTGCAAAACCGTTGTGCCTTTTAAGTACAATATAAGCAACAAAAACACCCATAGCATAAATGCGGCTCAGAGCCTAAAATGAACGCTGTGGGTAATTGTTATCGGTCATCATCGGGGTGTTTACACCCCGATCTTTTGACAGAAAGATTTGTTTTAAGATGTTTGCATCTTTTTTAGTGGGTTGTTTATTGGGGAGCAATCATCTTTTTAGGATCAACTAATCGGTCATAATCCTCTACAAAAACACCTGCTTTTAATGCTTCGGTGCGCAAAGTTGTATCATTTTTATGCGCTGCTTTGGCAATTTCAGCAGCTTTTTCATAGCCAATTTCTGGTGCAAGAGCTGTGACTAACATGAGTGAGCGCTCCATGAGCGAGTGAATATGAACACGATTGGCCCGTAATCCTTGAATGCAATGCATATCAAAAGAACGCATGCAATCACCAAGAAGGGTAATTGATTGTAAAACGTTATAGCCAATAACAGGTTTATAAACGTTGAGTTCAAAATGTCCTTGGCTTGCGGCAAAGGTTACGCTGGTGTGATTACCAAAAACTTGGCATGCAACCATGGTTAAGGCTTCACATTGCGTGGGGTTGACTTTGCCGGGCATAATAGAAGAGCCTGGTTCATTTTCAGGAAGACTGAGTTCCCCTAAACCGGAACGTGGACCAGAGCCTAAAAACCGAATGTCATTGGCAATTTTAAACAGATCAGCAGCGAGAGCATTCAAGCTCCCGTGGAAATGCGCAAGGGCGCCATGATGGGCAAGTGCTTCAAATTTATTGCTGGCAGTTTGGAACGTTATTTCTGTGAGAGTGCTCACTGTTTGCGCAAAAGCAACGTCAAAACCTTTTGGCGCATTCAGCCCTGTGCCAACAGCCGTACCACCTTGAGCAAGCATTTGGACATCGGTTAGAGCATTTTCAATACGCTGAAAATTGGCTTCTAATGCGGCACGATAGCCTGAAAATTCTTGCCCTAAGGTTAAAGGGGTTGCATCTTGCGTATGGGTGCGGCCGATTTTAATGATATCTGCAAATTCTTGCTCTTTTTGTTTTAATGTCGCAATAAGAGCTTCAAGGATTGGCAGTAAGTGTTGGCGTGTTTGCAACGTGGTGGCAATGTGAAGCGCCGTGGGAAAGGAATCGTTCGATGATTGGCTCATGTTGACATGGTCATTGGGATGAACTGGTTTTTTGCTTCCAAGTTTTCCTCCCAAAATCTTACTAGCACGATTAGCAATGACTTCATTGACATTCATATTGCTTTGTGTGCCAGAACCTGTTTGCCAGACGGACAGTGGAAAATGCGTATCAAAATCGCCAGCAAGCACTTCATCAGCGGCGGCAATAATTGCTTTTCCAATATTTTCTGGTAGTTTTCCTTTGCCCATATTTACAATCGCTGCTGCTTTTTTGACAAGGACTAAGGCATAGATGATGGCAAGAGGCTGCTTTTCACTGCCAATGTTAAAATTATGCAGAGAACGTTCAGTTTGTGCGCCCCAATAACGATCTTGACGTACCGAAATCGTTCCAAAGCTATCCGTTTCCTGACGTGTTTCAACCATGATAAGATCCTTTTTTGTTCACGGGTTCTCAAAAAAGATAGATAACGCGAAAGTGCAATAAGAGGCAAGACTTTGAAGCTTCATTTAGAGAAATTATTTTTATGGCTATTCTTGACATTGAGAGATGCCGATTTTATATCTAACACATGCTAGCACTCGTAATTTGAGAGTGCTAGCAAGAACTTTTAAGATTAATTCAATTATGTTCAGTTTTAAGGATTTAAAACATGGCTAATATACAATTCCGCCCACTTCACGACCGTGTCGTTGTCCGTCGGGTTGAATCTGAAAATAAAACGGCTGGTGGGATTATCATCCCTGATACAGCAAAAGAAAAACCCCAAGAAGGCGAAGTGATTGCTGTTGGCAATGGCGCTCTCGATGATAACGGAAAGCGCGTGCCTTTAGAAGTCAAAACAGGAGACCGTATTTTGTTTGGAAAATGGTCTGGAACTGAAGTCAAGATTAATGGGGAAGACCTCCTCATCATGAAAGAATCTGACATTATGGGAATTATGGGCTAATTGAAGCACTTAGTTTTTCATTGTGTACTATTTTGAGAAAACTCCAAGGAGAAATTAAATGGCTGCTAAAGAAGTCAAATTTGGCCGTGAAGCGCGTGAGCGTTTGTTGCGCGGTGTCGACATCCTTGCTAATGCTGTTAAGGTGACACTCGGCCCTAAAGGTCGCAATGTGGTGATTGATAAATCATTCGGTGCGCCTCGTATCACAAAAGATGGTGTATCCGTTGCAAAGGAAATCGAACTGGAAGATAAGTTCGAAAATATGGGTGCACAAATGTTGCGCGAAGTTGCTTCTAAAACCAATGATATCGCTGGTGATGGAACAACAACAGCAACTGTTTTAGGACAAGCTATTGTGCAAGAAGGTGTTAAAGCTGTTGCTGCGGGCATGAACCCAATGGATCTTAAACGTGGGATTGATGCTGCTGTTGAAGAAGTGGTGGCAAACCTCTTCAAAAAAGCAAAAAAAATTCAAACTTCAGCAGAAATTGCACAGGTGGGAACAATTTCCGCTAATGGCGCTGCTGAAATCGGTAAAATGATCGCTGATGCTATGGAAAAAGTGGGCAATGAAGGCGTCATTACCGTGGAAGAAGCTAAAACCGCTGAAACGGAATTAGAAGTCGTTGAAGGAATGCAATTTGACCGTGGGTATCTTTCCCCTTATTTTGTCACAAATGCTGAGAAAATGGTCGCTGATCTTGATGATCCTTACATTCTCATTCACGAAAAGAAATTGTCTAATTTGCAATCTCTTCTTCCTGTGCTTGAAGCTGTTGTTCAGTCTGGAAAACCACTTCTCATTATCGCTGAAGATGTGGAAGGTGAAGCTTTGGCAACGCTCGTTGTCAACAAATTGCGTGGTGGTTTGAAAATTGCTGCTGTAAAAGCTCCTGGATTTGGTGACCGTCGTAAAGCAATGTTAGAGGATATCGCTATCTTGACATCCGGACAGGTTATTTCTGAAGATGTGGGCATTAAACTTGAAAATGTCACTTTGGATATGCTTGGACGTGCAAAGAAAGTGAATATTTCTAAAGAAAACACCACCATTATTGATGGTGCTGGACAAAAGGCTGAAATTACTGCTCGCGTCAATCAAATCAAGGCTCAGATTGAAGAAACAACTTCTGACTATGACCGTGAAAAATTGCAAGAAAGACTTGCTAAACTCGCTGGTGGTGTTGCTGTTATCCGTGTGGGTGGTGCAACAGAAGTTGAAGTGAAAGAAAAGAAAGACCGTGTTGATGATGCTTTGAATGCAACACGTGCTGCTGTTGAAGAAGGTATTGTTGCTGGTGGTGGTACCGCATTGTTGCGTGCAGCAAATGCGTTGACCGTTAAGGGAAGTAATCCTGACCAAGAAGCTGGTATTAGTATCGTTCGTCGTGCTCTACAAGCACCAGCGCGCCAGATTGCAAGCAATGCTGGTGAAGAAGCCGCTATTATTGTGGGCAAAGTGCTGGAAAATAATGCTGACACTTATGGTTACAATACCGCAACTGGTGAATTCGGTGATTTGATTGCTTTGGGAATTGTTGATCCTGTGAAAGTTGTGCGCTCTGCTCTTCAGAATGCGGCTTCAATTGCGAGCCTTCTGATCACAACAGAAGCAATGGTTGCTGAAGTTCCAAAGAAAGATACACCAATGCCTCCGATGCCTGCTGGCGGAATGGGCGGAATGGGCGGAATGGATTTCTAAGCTCTTATTCCTAGACGTAATAAAGAAACGGGCCTTCTGTGCCCGTTTTTTTTATGCTTTTTCATGTTTTCCAATCGGTGAATTTGGTGATTTGATTGCTTTCAAGAATTGTTGATCCCGTGAAAGTTTTTGCGTTCTGCTCTTCAGAATGCGGCTTCAATTGCGAGCCTTCTGATCACAACAGAAGCAATGGTTGCTGAAGTTCCAAAGAAAGATACACTAATGCCTCCGATGCCTGCTGGTGGAATGGGCGGAATGGATTTCTAAGCTCTTATTCCATAGAAGTAATAAAGAAACGGGCCTTCTGTGCCCGTTTTTTTTATGCTTTTTCATGTTTTTCAACCGGTGAATTCGGTGATTTGATTGCTTTCAAGAATTGTTGATCCCGTGAAAGTTTTTGCGTTCTGCTCTTCAAAATGCGGCTTCAATTGCGAGCCTTCTGATCACAACAGAAGCAATGGTTGCTGAAGTTCCAAAGAAAGATACACCAATGCCTCCGATGCCTGCTGGCGGAATGGGTGGAATGGGCGGAATGGATTTCTAAGCTTTTTTCCATAGACGTAATAAAGAAACGGGTCTTCTGGGCCCGTTTTTTTATGCTTTTTCACGTTTCATACAGTTTTTCCTTTTATGACAGTTCCTTTATCTTATAGGATTGTTCTATTCTCCACTGGTTGATCTACCGTCATTGTGAATGAATTTCACTCTTAATCCATAGCTTTTTCTCTTGTTTTTATGAAATGTTTCTATTGTGCGGGGATCGTGGTTTCCTTTGAAAATATTGTGCTAATAAAAATATAACTATTTGATTTATAATCATTTATTCCTAATACAGTTCTGTTTTTTCATTTCAGGTTTATGCATGCATCGTTAAAAAATCCTGTGTTTGTGCTTCATAAGGTGAGAGGTCACTACGGTTTTTATGAACCAACGCAATCATTAAAAGTCAGTAGTTAAAAAGAGTCAGTAGTTAAGAGTTAGTACCTATTGAGCGTTGGAAAGACAGAGTTGAAAAGAGCATGATGGGGCTGGTTTGTTTTTTTATGAATAAGATGCTGGTATTTCAAGCTTTTGCATAGGAGAATAAGCATCTCTCTGTTTCGTTGATCTCTGAAATGGGGAGACTGTGCCCCATTTGAGAAGCTTAAAGACAAAAGCTAATTTTTCGCCTTGCTCTCATCTTTTCTTCGGTAAGCTCATCACCTAAACTGGAGCCAAACCCATGTTGTTATACTCAAGTTCTGTTTGTTGCCTATATTGTGACAGAAAATTCTTGAGTGGGGAGCCATTTTTGAACTAAGGGGACCATGACAGGTAGCCGAAAAAAATCATTACGAGACAGTAGGCGCGCTTGTGTTAGAATTTTTAATGCTTCTGATGATAAAGGCACGCGAAATTCTGTTGTAGCCTCATGCCTTCTTTTCATATTTTCGAGCCAAGGATTTTCCATATATTCTCTTCAACTTGACCTTTATGCATAGAACATAAGGGAATTGAGAGGGTGGAAATTGAGAGGCAGGGAATTGGGAGGCAGGGAATTGGGAGGCAGGGTATTTAGAGGCAGGAAATTGAGAGGCAGGGCATTGAGAGGGTGGAAATTGGGAGGCAGGGCATTGAGAGGGTGGAAATTGGGAGGCAGGGCATTGGGAAGGTGAGAGGAGCCGGCTTGCTTTTTTATTCAACGTAAAGATGAGAGGCTTTATGTAAGGCTACCATTACATTGCTTGTTTATGCACTTCTTTAAAAGAAATGTCTTTTAATACAAATTCTTGGCAATGCTATTTATGAAGAGTATAAAATCATTTGGATATCAATAGTTTATTAAAAAAATGTATGTTGGTATGATCCTTTTCTTATGTTACCAAAGTTGCTGACTTACGCGTTGGTTAAAAATCTCTCTTCATACCCCTAAATTCATTTCATGAAAGTGTTTGTGAAGAGTGTATAAAAATTTCTCGTGAGACATGAAAAATCATCAATAAAATCTCCATGTTTTCAAAAAATAACGAATGGCTTTTTATATTTAAAAGATTTAACACGTCTCACGTTTTTTATTTATTTTAGAGCTGAATATTCGATTTTTGTGTAAAAATACTTCCCAGCACATCTACGATCCGTGAAAAATCAAGTGCTAATAAGAAAATGATGAATATAATCCATTTCGTATAGCGTGACATCATTTTTACACTTTTATACGTTGTGATGATTTCTTGTAGGACTTCTTTTTCCTTTTCTGTAAGCTCTGTTTGTTTTTCCGTTTTTTTTCTAGCCATGTTTCCACCCACACATGTGTTCCCCTTGTTTGTTATGCTTTAAAATATCTCTTGCGAGATTTGAACTGATGATATTGAGATCTTTTTTGTCTAAATAAATGGGCATCCAACCAACGCAAGAAAAAGGCTCATTGATTGTTTTTATCGCGCAACCAGTGAGTAAGAGCAGCGCGTATATCAGCATCACTTTTTTGATTAATTTCATTTTCCACCTCTAGCCGTGTTGTTGATGACTTTAGCGTTTTTTCTATTTGCTTTTGTTGTTCAACCTTCTTTCCAAGAGTGAAAGCTTTTGCTAAAGCGATAAAAAAAGCGGTCAGAGCCGCTCCTGTTATCATCAGATTTTTTTTCAACCACCACATCATAAGCGCTGCTCCCGAAACCGTTTTGCCACAAAGAAAATGCCAACGCAGGCGGCTAAAACCATAATGGTTGCTAATGCCCATTGGATAGGACCATTGCCTGCCAATAAGCCCCCAAGTCCAGAAAAAGAACCAATAATCGGTGTAAGCGCTTCTGCTTTGAAAAATCCCATTGGAGCTTGCGTTTCTACAGTTTGGTAGTTGGGAGAAACATAAGCCCCTTTTGCCCATAATCCCGATTCTGCTGCACGACGGTGCACTAAACCGTGAAGACGTTTTCCTCCTGCTTTAGTCCACTTTTGTAACTCAGCAGGGACAGCCTCATATTCGCCATTATTGAGCTTTTTTAGAAGGGTCGAATTACAAAAAGCCGATGTTCCTATATTATAGCAAAACGATACGAGCGCGGCGAATTGTTCATCCGTTAAAGAAACTGTCACATGTTTTTCAACGGTATTTTCAAACTGTCTTAAATCTTGAGAAAGAATTTCTTCTGCTTGTTTTTCAGTAATGATCATGCCCTTGTGAACGAACGGTTGGCCAGCTGTGGTGGTATGTCCATAGCCGATTGTCCACACCCCGATGGCATCTTTATAGGCTTGTAAACGCAATCCTTCCCATTGTTTAATGAGTGCAAGCCCTGCTTTAGATATTTTTCTCATTTGCTTCTCCATAAAATAAAGCCTCACGTTACCGTGAGGCTGGTTGACAGATTAAAAATGAATTTTTTCACGCTTCAAAAACAGAAGAGATGTGAAACTTTTATGAAATCAAAAGGTTGGTTGTGACATCTTAGGGAATGGGGGAATGGTTGGCCAAGAGGGATAATGGCTGGGCAAGTGGAATAATGGCTGGGCTGGTGTTTTTGATGGAGCCTTCTTGGGGTGCGGGAAGCTGTTTGGTTGATGCACGATAAGTGTGGTCTATTGCGGTTGTTTGGTCGTATGGCATTGATGTGGGGGTGTTTGAGATACGAAGCGGACACTTTCAGAAAAACAAGACATATGCTTTTACTGAAGACGAAAGCATTAAATATTTTATGTATCAAGCGTTTTGCTTATCCAAAGAGTCTCATTATTACAAAGAGCTTTGGGCTAACAAGAGCTGTGGAATTTTGATACAATTTTAAGAGGGGCTGGTTTTTATAGGACAATGGTGCTTTTTCGTTAAGAGGAAAGTTGTTGGCTATTTTTGTTTTATGAGCGCAAAAGCTGGTTTGCTTAGAGAAATCTTAGCCGTAAAGCAGCCTCTCTTCGTTCTTTGATGAATAGGAATATGGAAAAGCCTCACTTACATCGTTAAAGATTTGTATTCAGTGAGCCTTTTTTGGTGGGAGGAAACGGAAACAGTTTTTCCCTCTGTTTCTCTTAAGTTTTTTTCAAATCTCTCCCTCAGGGTTTCGCCTTTTTTGTTGACTGTTTCATGTTCAGCTTCCGGATGGACTTTTAAATAGTGTTCTAGACGTCTTCTTCCTTGCGCATGTTTATAAAAAGTGGTTGGAAGATAGGAATCTAACTTTTCAGCAGATAAAGATGAATTGGGTTCACATAATACACCCTTAACATTATCTTTGTGCAATCTTGCTAATTTTTGAGCTTCGAGATAAAGCTTTTTGGCAAGGCTTAAGCTGAACATCCCACATTCAGAAGAGCTTCGCTGAATATCCATTTCTGCCGTGGTAAAAGAATAAGGAGGCAGTTGAAGACATTGAAGGGTTTGATTTATTTTTATCCCTAGTTTGCAAGCCGCGATATTCTGAAATGTTGTAGGTTCAAGCATAATCAAAGAGATTTTGTCATCAACTTTTTGATAATCAAGGACGGCAAAGTGGATTTTGCTTCCCGAATTGACTATAAATCGGGCAGAATTTGCGCCGCTCTCAACGACTTCTTTTAGGGTGTGCGAAAACTCTTCTGCTGTAAGAGCCAATTTGAGATTCATTTCTGGATATTTGCTGTTTGCTTTTTCTACGAGAGCCGGCATCAATCTAATATCTGTGTTTTCATAATAAGAGTTAATCCAACGGCCGGTGACAAGATCATCTTCTAAGCCTGTAATAATATCTTTTAATTCGTCAGAACTCGGTGCAACATGTTCTTCTTCTGTTTGGATGGAACTTTGCATTAAACGTGCAATAAGGTCTTCTAAAGATTCATTTGCACTTGCTCCTTCTGGTGTTTGTGAGGAATGAGGGAGGGAAGAATCTTGTGGCTTCATACTATTAGCCTCCATATTGATAATCGATAGGTGATATTATCTTCTTCAATTCTGGCTAAACAATGTTTGCAGGAAAGATTTTTATCTAAAAAAAACAAAGAGATGAAATCATCTTTATTTTAAAAAATTTTGTTACGAAAGACAAAATCCCCCGCTTTTAAGAGTCAAAGGTAAGGTATCTTTTTATCTTTTAAGAGATCACGTTGCTTACTGTTTGCATCTTTACCTCAAAAGAAGATTTGCTAACAGCAATTTATGCCTTACCGTAAAGCCGCAGAGCTTTATTCTTTGTGGATGTGGAATATGGCTATGGCTAAAACGCTTATTACATCATTAGAGATTTGTATTCTGTGGCTCTTTTTTTGTGTTGTGAAACAGAAACAGTTTTTGTCTCTGTTGCTACCAAGCTTCTCTCAAATCTTTCGGTTAGGGTTTCGCCTTTTTTGTTTACTTTCTCCTGTGCTGCTTCTGGGTTGGCTTTTAGATATTCCCCAAGACGTCTTCTTCCTTGCACGTGTTTGTATAAACGAGCTGGAAGATATGGATCTAATTTTTCAGCAGGTAAAGGCGTGTCTGGTTCACATAACACACCCTTAATATTATCTTTGTGTAGTCTTTCTAATTTTTGAGCTTCGAGATAAAGCTTTTTGGCAAGGCTTAAGCTGAACATCCCACATTCAGAGGAGCTTCGTTGAATATCCATTTCTACCATGGCAAAATGAATATTCGGAAATTGGTGATGTTCAATGGATTGTCGCGTCCTTAATGCAAGTAATGCGGGAAGCGTGTCACGCAGTAAGGTCGGTTCAAAAAAGATCAAAGATGTTTTATTATCAATGGTTTGATGATCGACAACCGCAAAATGAATTCCCCTATCCTGTGCGTTAACGATCAGCCTAGAAGATTTTATGCCCTTTTCGAGCGTTTCTTTGAGAGCAAGGGCAAAGCCGTCAGGGGGGCTTGTAAGTTTGAGATTCATCTCTGGATATTTACGATTTGCTTGATCGACCAAGGCTGGCATCATGTAAAGATCTAGAATATCATAATAATTTTTGATCCAACTGCCATCGGCATTATGCTTTTCTAAACCGGCAATAATATCTTTTAATTCCGCACGATTAAAAGGGGTGTTTTTTATTTTTTCAATGTTAAGCCGTTCTAAATGTGCAGTAAGAGTGTCTAATGATGCATTTGCATGCGCTCCTTCAGGTGCACTGGCCCCTTCTGGGGTTTGTGAGGAATGTGGTGGGGGAGAATCTTGTGGCTTCATAATCTTAGCCTCTATGTTGATGATCGATAAGTGATATTATCTTCTTCAATTCTGGCTAAACAATGTTTTGAAAAACAAGCCTTTGCATCTTGAAAGGTGAGGCGATGAGAGCATAATAATGCCGTTTTCATATTTTTATGCGTGTATTGCTCATCATTGCTGTGATGTATGATATTGGTATTTTATGGGGAGATTATTAGGGCGTTCTATTGAGAGCCCTTATTGAATACCACTTGTTTTGAAAATCTCAAAATTATAGAGTTGTTGGTGATGCAAATTGGGTGATGCAAAAGAAAACAGTCAGAAAAAGACGAAAGATACCTTCAAACCGTAAAGTTTTAAACATTGTCGCAAGACACACTGTTTTATAACAGTCTATAATAACTTATAATAGTCTATGATAATGCGAAAATTTTACGGTGAAATCTGGACGCAGAAAACCCCTTACCGCACCCGTCATTAAATACGATTTTTCAGATTCTGTCAACCGCAAAACGATTATTTTTCCTCCTTTATCGCGGGAAAAATCTACAGAAAAAAGCTCATTCATTGGCTATGCAGCAAAATATCTTGTTTTAATGGAAAAGTTTTTGATGTGGCAAAAAACATTTTCTCCTTTGAGAAAGGAGGGGAAAGGTGAAGGGAGAATTGTGGTTTTGAAATCCGTGGTATTTTATTGATGAAATTGGGAAGGCGGTGGTTGGAAGGTGTTGCGGGGGCAAAGCTTTAGGTGTTGGCGATTTGTGGGGGTAATTAGGGCTGTGCAGGCTGTCGTATTAGTGGTGGTGTGATGGGTGTGGAGGGTTATCGGTGCAGTTGTTGATGAGGGAGGAGATTGTTGGTAGGGGCTTTTTCTTTCGTTTAAGGGATGATGCTTTTAATTGTGTCAAAAATCAACGGGTTGTTTTAATGATAAGCTATTGATTTATAGTGGATATTTTATCATTATTTATCTTGAATGAGAAAACCAGATTATGCTGAAATAAAAGCCATAGTTTTTGTCCGTCATAAGATCAGAAGAGCCATATAGAATTGTACAAGAAAAGACGTAAAATGACGATAATGAATTGTCTGAAGAGCTAAGGATGTTGCGATATTGGGTGAAGTGTATGATGAGGGTGGTTTGTTACAATGGGGGTAGAGAGAAGAATGTTGCTGTTTTTTAAAGAGGGGGCAATATTTATCCTGTCCATGCCGTGAATATGCCGTTCCATGCCGTGAATATGCCGTGAAATATTGTCCTTTGAGGCATGGATTAAGTGAGGCACTGGTAGGTATAAGGTTAAGTCTCTTTGACAGTTGAAGTATTTTTTTAAAGGGCGTGGTGGATATTTTTAAGCTTGTTTGTTGTGCGCTTTAAGCTTGTCAATTCCATGAAATTCTATGAAAGGGCATGCTCAGAGGTTCTCAAGTGTCATTTGCCAAAGGGGGGCTTTATAAAGGCGCTGGTTATAAAGAGGCATGTTATAAAAGGAGGGGGAGAATCTTTATCCTGTGAGGGGGAGGAAATGATGGGTGTTTTAGCCAAGGCTCTTTTGGGTAGAACTGTCAAAATGTTTATAAAGGGCATCAAGAATAATACGCAACGAACCAACAAGATTAGGCAGCGGTTGATCTTCTATAACAAGATAGTGTAATGCCGCATGAAAGTTGTGTTGACGATGTAGATATTGTGCTTCTTTAATCGCTTCTTGCATAGCTTCATAGTGTTCCGTTGCTCTTTGGACCCATTGCTTTTTTGCTTTCTCATCTGATGCGCTGTGCGTAAAACCATCATAATAACCGTTTGGTAAACCTTTTGCACATAAATAGTCGTTTCTAATTTGCAAGTATTGTTGCGCCGTGTCATATTGCTCTTTACTGATGCCTGATGAAGCTTCTTTATAGCCAAGCAAACAAAGACGCCCAATATAGGTTCCGACAAGCGGATTTTTCGCTTCTTCGAAGCTTAAACCAAAGTGTTTTGCACGCATTTCAATCGCAGATTGAAGCGCAGATTCGCTGGAATTTTGGGCACGTGAAATACAGCTATTGGGCTCTTGCTTTCCTGTTATTTTCGATCTACCGCGTTTTTTACGTATTTTCATGAACTTAACCATTTGAATGAAAAAGAAACTGTCTGTTGATGGGGGACAGTGATGTAAAAAGCACTTGGCGCAAATATTGGGGGGAGCAAATACTTAAGAGGGGGAAAATACTTAAAAGGAGGAAAATACTTAAAAGGGGGAAAATACTGGGGGGGGAGTGAGCAAATACCGGGAAATATCAGCCGTTGCAGATCAAAAAACAAACGATACTAAAGGCGTTTTAAATGCAAAGAAAAGCAACGGTGTGGGGCGAAAAAATCATCTTTAAGGTGGTTTCTTACCTTTTTTATCTTATCCCTATCAGTCTTATCTTCCGCCCCTGTCATGCTTATTTTTTTATTGCTAGCGGATTATTTGCTTTCTAAATATTTCTTAACTGTTCTTGAGAGATTGAAGGAAAATTTTTGTCAAATGTGAATGAAAAAATAACAATGGATTTCAAGGGCATGTCATCGTCTTTCTAATAGGAAGTTTTTTCTAATGGGATTATTTGTCTCTTTTTTCACGAGCGCTTTGTGGAAATTTTTCAATTCCACTTTTGAAAGGTCATTGTTTTCTTAAGTTGGAAGCTTTTTATTTGGGTTCTCTTATTTTTTTGTTGTTGGGCGTTTTCCCAAGATATTTGATATACATCACGCTGTTAAGCATACTTTTATCCTTTATAGGAGATATATTGTCTTCTGTTGAGTGGCAGAGAGCGGCAAAAAGCAAACCTCCGCATTCTATTATAATAGCATAAGATGCCCTATATTTTCAAATAAAATATCGTTTATCGGCTTAAAATAAACTGTGAATGATCTCGCTATTTTGTTTGGTGTATCCTTTGTAAGTATCCTTTATAGAGTATAAATTTTCCGTTTTAATGGATCTCATCATAAGACGAGGGATGTCGTTTAAAGGACGGAATGCATTATCGAAAGAGGCTGTTTTTATAAGAAGAAAATGCCTTTATAAAAAGATGCTTTTATAAGAGATGCCTTGATGAATGTAGGGGCTATACAAATGTAGGGGCTGTGAGATATTTCATCTTTAATGAAGAATTTTTAAAATGAAGCCTTTTTGATTAAGAAGCTTTCAAATGAGGATTAAGGTTGTTTGTCGCACGTTTTTTATACTGGATAATCGATTGCTTGTTTGACTTTGTTTTGTGTTGTGTTGCTTTTTAAAGAGCCATGTCTTAGGGCTCTCTTTTGCCCATTTTGCAAGGGTGCTCATGAAGGGTATAACGATAAAGTCCCCAATGAAATCCATATAAAGTTTGAATAATATAAAATCTATTGCACACTTCCATTTTTACGCTTGTGAAGAAGAAAGTCTATAGCATCACACATTTTGCCAGCTCTCATTGTTGAGACAGCCCTTGGCATTTGAGGCGCTTCCTTAGAGGCATTTATCATCCTTTCTTAATGTTTTACTCTATATGGCTCTTTCTGCTTGTAACGCACAAGAGACATGGTTTGGGTTGATTTAATATGGAATAGGTTTGGAATAAGACAATCCTACGGTATTTAGGGTTCTCATTTAATATGAAAAACAATAAATTGTTATAAATCAGCGTATTGTTTGTAAACTTTACACATCAGATATTTCTTAGATTGAATATTTTTGCTTGTTGAGTTTTGTGAAACATTGTCTTTTGAAGTGTGGGTAATAGATAAGAGGATACAATGGCATTTGTGCTTGTAAGGTTTAGGGATTGTATGTTGTCACGTATGAGGAATTTAAAAATAGACTTAAAGGGGCTTATAGCGTGTGTTTCATGGTGAAAAGAGTGCTAGATAAACCGGTTTTGCTGGTTGCATGTTCTCAAAGAGTGAGTGGGCATGTTAGAAGTGAGAAAATATCCGTATGATCGAAGATAAATCACAACACCAATCTGCCCATAAGGGAAATACGGCTTTTGCGTCACAGCCCGTGTTGAATCAGTGTGCGGTTTTCAAAAAATGGACGGCTCTCTCAAGAAAAGATTACGTCATCATTTTGTGTTTGGCTATCCTCTTGTTGGTGCTTTTTGCCGCGACTGTCTATATGAATCCTTTGGAGTTTTTTCACGTTATATCCAAAGAACAGTTTCAAGCACTGGGACAAATGGAACAAGGAGATCTTCGAAAAATGATTAAAGAGATCTTGAAACAGCCTTTTGAAAATAATCCTGCAATCGTGTTTTTGCGTGATGCGGGATGGAATAGTGTTTGGGCTTTTTTATGTCTTTTGCCGCAAATGATTTTTGGTGTTCTTGTGGTGTTCTTTCCACTCTTTTTTGTCTTTAACGCTATCTCTAAACGGGAGGTGAAGGAAATGATGAAGCTGTGGGATACATTGCCAGAGCAGCAACAGCTAGACAACCAATTTCTCAACAGAACACAATAGGAAAATAAGTGGCTGCTTCTTTTATAAGTACTTTTGTAATTTTGACTACAGTATGGTGGAGTACTGTCATGTTTCTCGGGGAGATCATGATACTTTTTTCTACTCTGATGACAATCTTGGTACTTTATTATTCTTTGATAAAACGGACAATATTGTTGTGTGGGATGCGGCGGAAATTAAAAAAGGGTGCATTACAGAATTTGGGGCATAATCAGAAAGTCAGCATAGGACAAAATACAGTTTTTGCAACAGAGCTCAGCTCCCTTTCTTTTAAAGAATCTTTGGAACTTTCAAGAAAAGATTATTGTATCATCTTTTTTCTAGCTTTCATTGTGATTGTGGTTTTCGCAGTTTTGCTCGCTTTTTTTGCTTTTTTTCCAAAATCTGTGATTTTTTTACACAATTATATGCCTCTATTGTTTAAGGTTGGCGTTTTTGGCATGCAGCTGCTGTTTTGGTTTTGTGCGTGTATTGTTGTCGCTTTACCTGTCATTTTAATCTTCCATAGTCTCCTTCATTATGGCGTGAAAAAAACAATAAAGAAATTAGAAATGGTTGCTTGAGAAGAGAATAAAAATGATGATTTCACATCAATGCGATAGGGGAAACACGTGACTATTGTTATAAAATTTTTGGCTTTTTTAGGGTTCACCATCATTGCCATTGTAATGTTTATGGTTATGATCCGGCTTCCTTACCGGTTGATCAAACATATCAGGTTATCTTTTAAACTCTCTCAAGACTTGAAAAAGAGTACAACGCAAAAAAAGCAAGCCATACAACAATTGTGCAATGATCTGGGAGAAATGAAAAGACACAATCTCGCCCATAAGACCCTTGATGCGACAATGCGCTTTCTTAACTTCAAAGAATTTCTGCCTCTTTCTTCAAAAGAATGTAAAATAATCTTTTTTATCTTTATCCTCTTTACTGTTTTGCAATCTGCTTTCTTTGTCGCAAATTTGGTATGGTGGAAGAGCGATATGGTCGGCGTTATCATGCAGCTGTTGAGCATTCTATGGTTTGGGCTTCTTCTCTTTTTTCCGATCATTGGGATCATGTGTATAAAATTAACGAGAAAATTGAACAAAAAACTTCAACAATTGAAAGAAGCAATACAACAACGCGATCAGGCAATTCGTATGAAGAATGGGCGTGGAGGATAAAATGACGAGTAGTCTTATAACATTAATGGCCTTTTCTTTCCTGTTCTTTATGGTCTTAAATGTTTTATTGTGGGTGCCAATCGTTGTCATTTATTACCTGTTTATCAAGCGTGCGCGGTTGTATTGCCGCGTGAAAAAGGAACTGAAATGCGTGCTGAATGAACGCGATATCGCCTTAAAACAGAACTCCCCAAAATAAAAAAGCAGCAGAATGTTTGATAAAAAGCAGCTTTCTCTTGTTTGGCAAGACTATAAAAAAATATTCTATCTTTCTACGGTCATGGCGACTGCTCCAATAGTTATAACTGTTGTCGTTAAGATATGGAGAGGGCAGGACTTTGTTTCTCTTGTCGTATTCGAGCCACTGGCATGGCTGCTTGCCTGTACTTTTTTATTCTTACCGATTGTTTTTATTATGCGTTTTATCGTGACCNTATCGCCTTAAAACAGAACTCCCCAAAATAAAAAAGCAGCAGAATGTTTGATAAAAAGCAGCTTTCTCTTGTTTGGCAAGACTATAAAAAAATATTCTATCTTTCTACGGTCATGGCGACTGCTCCAATAGTTATAACTGTTGTCGTTAAGATATGGAGAGGGCAGGACTTTGTTTCTCTTGTCGTATTCGAGCCACTAGCATGGATGCTTGCCTGTACTTTTTTATTCTTACCGATTGTTTTTATTATGCGCTTTATCGTGACANATCTTTCTACGGTCATGGCGACTGCTCCAATAGTTATAACTGTTGTCGTTAAGATATGGAGAGGGCAGGACTTTGTTTCTCTTGTCGTATTCGAGCCACTGGCATGGCTGCTTGCCTGTACTTTTTTATTCTTACCGATTGTTTTTATTATGCGTTTTATCGTGACCCGTCAGTTGAACAAAATGATACGGCAATTAGAAGAAGAGGTTGAGCAGAAAGGAGCTCCCGTCATATTATACGATGTGAGTGAGGGGAAAGTGAGCGAGGGGAAAATGAGCGAGGGGAAAAAGTGAAGAGAGGCTTTCGTTGAGCCTTGCTTTTGACTTGTTCATTAAGGAGCATGGGGTGCACTTCTCGTTTTATGCTTTTTTATATTTGTGTCGTGTTTTGAGAAAAATTGAGGCTCTTGCTTGAGTAAGATCCTTGCTTGAGTGGTACTTTTGCTTGAGTGGTACTTTTGTTTGAGTGGGATTTTTGTGAGCTTTTAAGGGGAAAGTGAAGAGGGGCTGCTCTTGGACTTTACTTGCTGTTGGTGTTTTCTTAAAGAGTGAAAATCTTGTAACTTATTTTCTTTTATCAAGCATAAAAATGTGTTTTACCAAGCGATATTGAGAGCGAAAAATCTATACTTAAAGCAAAAGATATTCTGGTGTTTGGGGAAAAAAAGCCCATTTTCTTGCAGGTGGAGAGGCAAGACGCATAGAGAAGGTGAGCCAAAAGCACACGTTTTGCTCCATAGAAAGTGTAACAGTGCTTTTAAAGAGCTTGGGGTGGAGGGGGAAAATTGAAAGAAAAGAGGGACATCTATTTATTTACGAGACTGTTATTTATTTACGAGACCGTGAAGGACAGTTTCTCTCTCTCTGGATGAAAAAGGTTTTGTGCAATTTGGTTATGGAATTGTGAGAGGCGCTGGTATCCATGCGGCGGCTTGCCAAATGATTAATCCTTATCATTTTAGGGCTTTGCCAGATTGACAACGAGGCATTGAGGCAAAGGGGTGGATTTTAAGGCAAAGGGATTGGAAATTTTTGAGGAAGAGGTAAGCGTAAGGCATTTATGCTGTGTACTTGAGGAAGTTTTTGATGAGGGCAATGAATGAGGTTGATCTGGGACTGAGGTTGATCTTGGCCGCGTGTTTGGGCTTTCAATATGGGGGCACCACCTTGGGGAAAGGAAATTGTTCTATCTCTCAAGTGGCTTCTTCTTTACTTGCACACCCTTGTGGTTTTGACATTGCTTGGTGATGTTAACATTTGGCAGCTTTCTCATAAAAGCTTTATGGAAGGTGAAAGTTTGGGCTTTGAAAAAAATATCGAAAAAATCAATTTGGGCCGGTTTTGTTGATGATTTAAATCGTCATAAAGACAAAGCAACCTCGTTACGATTTTCTTGCACTCGTTTGCTTCTTCTTTGGAAAGCAGCTTATCTTCCTGAAAATAAAAAGAGCACTTAGAATTTTAGAGTCAGAGACCCAAATTTGTGCAATAGAAGAAGATATTTTTATGAAAATTTGATCGAGGAGAAAAGAGAAGCCTTAAGATAATAGGGGGTACACTGTGAGTGATGAAAACATGATGTTTGAAGGAGATGAAAAAAAGGCACCCCTGATATTGTCTTTATAAAAAATGAGGGATACAAACGCTTGATATTGATGAACCCTCATTCATTGTGAGGACGAAAGCTTCGGTTCATGAAAATGGCTTAAAAATTGAGACAAATGAGGGGTAAAAAATGAGGGGCAATGGAAAAAATGCACCATTGGATGAAGAGTTACGGTCTTTTTCGCTGGAAGAAGCGTTTTTGACAAGCAAAAATTATAAAGTCATCTTTTGCATTGCTTTCATTGTGTCAGCTTTTATAATGGCATTCTTTATGTTTTTTAAGTGGGATTTGACAGGGTGGTGGAATTATATCCTGTTCATTTTAACATTAATATTGGTTTTTATATCAGCGCTTCTTTTTGTACTCATTCCTGTTGCCTTTGTGGTCGGTATCATCTTTACGCGTTTGTTGAAAAAAAAGATCGATAAGTTGGATCAAGAAATCTGGCAGCGAAGAAAAACGGCTTACCAACAAAACAGCGTGTGAAGGGAGGGCAGAAAATGAATACTGGTCTTTATATATTCTCATGCGTTGTAGGAGAGACCTTCTCTTCGTGCGATGTTTGAAGGTGATGAAAAAAAGGCACCCCTGATATTGTCTTTATAAAAGATGAAGAATACAAACGCTTGATATTGATGAGCTCTCATTCATTGTGAGGACGAAAGCTTCGGTTCATGAAAATGGCTTAGAAATTGAAACAAATGAGGGATAAAAAATGAGGGGCAATGGAAAAAATTCACCATTGGATAAAGAACCACGGACTTTTGCGCTTGAAGAAGCGTTTCTGACACGCAAAAATTATAAAGTCATCTTTTGTATTGCTTTCATTGTGGCTGCTTTAAGAATGGCTCTTCGCTTCGTACCCATGTTGCTTGGGTGGAAGTTGGCGGAGTGGGAAGGGGATGTCGTGGCAGCTCTCTCGTTAATTATGGAGCTTATATCATGGTTTATTTTTTTGTTCATCCCTGTTGCCTTTGTGGTTCGTATCATTTTCACGGTTCTGTTGAAAGAAAAGATCGATATGTTGGAGCAAGCAATCTGGAAGCGGAGAAAAACCGCTTCTCAACAAAACAGCGCATGAAGGGGCGGAGAAAATGATAGATATTAAAATGATGGATATTATTGTTGTACTCTCGTGGGGTGTGGGCTTGACGCTTTTCACGCTGCTTTCTGCCGTGGTCATGATGTTTATTTGGGCATTGTATTACTCTACTTTCAAGCGGGTGAGACTGTATTGCCAAGTGACAAAAGAATTAAGCCGCGTGCTTGAACAACCTGTCGCTTTTGAGCCGTCTAGTGGAGCAATGCCGATGATTAAGCTGTTATCTGAGGAAAAAGAGTTTTCTCTTTCTGATGAAGAAATCTTAACGATGGAAAGTGCAACGGCGCTTTTAAAGAGTTTGGGGTGGAAGGTGGAAATTGAAGGAAAAGGAGATCATTTGGCCACCTATTATTTACCAGATCGTGAAGTGCAGTTTCTTTATAATGCTGAGAAGGGGTATCCGCGATTTGATTGTGCAATTGCGGTGGTTTCTGGTATCCATGCGGCGGCTTGCCAAACAATAGACCCTTATAATTCTGGAGGTTTGATTGCTCTTGAATTGAGTTTTGATGTGAAGGGGTTGGAAATTTTTGAAGAAAAGGTAAGCGTTGGATGTTTACGTCGTGTACTCGAGAAAGCTTTAGATGAGGCAATGACTGAGGTTGATCTTGGCAAGATGCTTCACTCTCAATATAGAATCCTGCCTTGGGAAAACAAAACTGTGGTCCCTCGGTTGGCTTCTTATTCCTTGCGTTATCTTGCTGCTCTGGCTTTGATGGGCGATGTTGAAACTTTACACTCTTATCACAAAAGCTTTATGGAAGGTGAGAAGCTGGGCTTTGAAACAAGCATCGAAGAGGAGCATCTGGAACGCGCAATGGTGATTGCTCAAGCGGTAGAAAAGACAAAGCAACCCAGTTACGATTTGCTTCAACAGGCGGCAAAGAATTTTTCCATGGAGGTGGAAAGCTATGAATGTTTTAGAGCTACAGATCCCAATTTGTGCAATAGAAGAAGAGATTCTTATGAAAATTTGATCGAGGAAAAAAGAGAAGAATTAAGGCAACAGGGATATTTTGTTTACGAAAAGGACGCGATTTGTGAGGTTGATGGAAAAAACTATCGTCCTCATATTCTTTACATAAAGGATGGGGAGTTAGAATATATGGATGTAGAAATTAGGGTTGAGGAAAAAATTTATTGAGAAAAATAAAGAGTTTAGATAAATTAAAAAGAGCTTAAACCTGAAAATAATGCGTAAAAAGCGCGAAGCGTAAAAGCAGAGGGGAACAATGCAGGAGAAAAAAGCAACATTTGAAGTGTCTTTCTTTTCATTTAGAAAATTTATGGTGTCTTCAGTGGAAAGGTGTAAAGGGGTGGGACGGTGTAAAATAATAGGGCGCCGCTTTTTTATCATGTTTTGTACATGCCTTATCATGATGGCTTTAGAAGTTCCTGCGGGTGCAAAATCTCTAGTACAGTCGTTACAATGGACAAGATGGGAAGGAATTGGTTCTCTTATTTTTCTCTTACCAGTGTTGATATGGTTTTGTCTTCTCACACCCCTTCCTATTTTGTGGGGGATTGGTCGTTTTAAAGAGCGCAAATTGGAAAAAATAAAGAAAAAACTAAAAGAAAAAATAAAGCAGCAAGAGATTAATCAATGAGGTTATACGCATGAGGAGTGAGGCCGCGGTTTTTATTTTTTTTCTGCCGATTGGATGTTTTTTTCTAAATGCAGTTACAGTTTTTGCCATTTTTGTGAATATGATTATTGTGGCGCCTTATTATTCTTTAATCAAGCGTTTGAGGCTCTATTACAGAGTGAAAAAACAAAGACGTTTGATGAAAGAACACCCACAGCGTTTTTGTTTCTTTGAAAAAAGCGGAAAAGAAAAAGAGAGAGTGCCGCAAAACTTAGCACTAGAAACACAGATAAGTTCCTATTCGTTAAAAAAATGGCTCGCTTTTTCACGCAAAGATTATATCCTCCACGCATGCCTCTCTTTCATCATTATGTTTTTCAAAGCTTATGTCTATGTGATTTGCTCTAAAGGGATAGCTGCTAAGGTAGATGAGAGCAGATTTGAATATTTTGTCATTCTCTTGTTTTTCTGGTTTTTTTTATCGGTATGTATTTTTGCAACGATCCCTGTTGTTGTGATCCTTCGTGAAATTTTAACCCATCGATTGAAAAAGAAGATTCAGCAGTTGGAAGAAGTGACTGAAGCAACCCAATCAATCAATTTATAAAGGGAAGGGGATAAAATGCATTACGAAATAGCGGCATTTTGGACGGTGATTTTGATCATTCTGCTGGGGGGTGTTTTTGATTTTTTCTTAACAATACCCATTGTGGCACTGTATATTTCTTTTATCAAGCGTTTGATCTCGTATTACAAGGTTACCAAACAATTAAACGCAGCGCTGAAAAAGCGCATGTAGTGCTCGTGTCATGGGGGAGGCGTAAGTTTTAGATCATGCCATTGCTTCACGGCTTGGGGAGAGGGCATCGATTGTTTTTCTCATTTTACGCTGATCTCTGGGGGAAAAGGGCTGTTGGCAATGAATAGGCTGATGATAGGTTTGTAATAGGCTTGTATAGGCTTTAATGGGGCGGTTTATCGGAAGTTTTGTTGTTTTCTGTGAATTTGCAAAATCGTAAAAACGTGAAACTGTAAAAAGGCGTGTGGTTGCTCAAGAGCCGTGATGGTTGTGGGGAGGATATGGGGAGAAAAGGTGCCAATGGAGGCGTAATGGTTGGATTGTGCAATGCGTCAAAATTGGAATGGGGTAATGGGGAATTGGGGTAATGGAGGGCGTTGGGGGAAAAGGGTTGATGGCAATGAATAGGCTTGTATAGGCTTGTAATAGGCTGATGATAGGCTTTAATGGGGCGGTTTATCGGCAGTTTGCTTGTTTTCTGTAAATTTGCAAAATTGTAAAAACGTGAAACTGTAATAGGGCGTGTGGTTGCTCAAGGGCTGTGACGGTTGTGGGGAGGATATGGGGTAAAGAGGGTGCCAATGGAGGCGTAAAGGTTGGATTGTGCAATGCGTCAAAATTGGAATGGGGGAATGGGGGATTGGGGGAATGGAGGGCGTTGGGGGAAAAGGGCTGTTGGCAATGAATAGGCTGATGATAGGTTTGTAATAGGCTGGTGATAGGCTTGTATAGGCTTTAATGGGGCGGTTTATCGGAAGTTTGTTGTTTTCTGTGAATTTGCAAAATCGTAAAAACGTGGAACTGTAAAAAGGTGTGTGGTTGCTCAAGAGCCGTGATGGTTGTGGGGAGGATATGGGGAGAAGAGGGCGCCAATGGAGGATGGTTGGATTGTGCAATGCGTCAAAATTGGAATGGGGGAATGGGGGAATGGAGGGCGTTGGGGGAAAAGGGTTGATGGCAATGAATAGGCTGGTGATAGGTTTGTAATAGGCTGGTGATAGGCTTTAATGGGGCGGTTTATCGGAAGTTTTGTTGTTTTCTGTGAATTTGCAAAATCGTAAAAACGTGTAACTGTAATAGGGGGTGTGGTTGGTCAAGAGCCGTGATGGTTGTGGGGAGGATATAGGGAGAAAAGGTGTTAATGGAGGCGTAAAGGTTGGATTGTGCAATGCGTCAAAATTGGAATGGGGGATTGGGGGAATGGGGTAATGGAGGGCGTTGGGGGAAAAGGGCTGATGGCAATGAATAGGCTGATGATAGGTTTGTAATAGGCTTGTATAGGCTTTAATGGGGCGGTTTATCGGAAGTTTGCTTGTTTTCTGTGAATTTGCAAAATCGTAAAAACGTGGAACTGTAAAAGGGGGTGTGGTTGGTCAAGAGCTGTGACGGTTGTGAGAAGGGGATAAGCCCGCATGAGAAGGGTTAGAAAAACGTTTGGTTTTGGAGCTGTTGATATAGGCATGCTGTTTAGAGGCGTAAGGGAGGGGGATTGTTCGTTCTCAAAGCCTATGATGTAAGAGAGTATGAGTTATTTAAGAGGGTGTTCGGGTATGGATAGAGATTGAAGGGGCACTGCTTCTTTGCAAAGCCATAGGTGTTGCTCATAAGTTTTGTTTATTCATATGGTTTTTTATGGCATCCAGTACCTGTTGGCTTATCTCCTTATGGGTCAGCCATCGTAAACCTTTGGGCGTTGTTTTTTGTCCTAATTGAATGGGGATAAAATCAACCTTGTTTTTGCGCGCGCACTCGAGGATCATTTGATCATGCGTGTTGGAACCAAAAATATGAAGAATACATGGCGGTTTAGGCAAAAGAGCCAACTGCTCAATTAATGCGCAAGAAAATGCATAGGCGGGCGAATGAATCCATAATATGCAATATTTTAGATCATGCCATTGCTTCACAGCTTCTAAAAATTGTGCCTTTGATGCCGCACAATCATAATCCAACGACACGCACAACTGTTTGTTGTGCAATGCCTCAAGCTGGACTTTATGGGAAAGAAAGCGTGCAGCAATAATCACTTCTTGCGGCTCTAGTGATTGATACAAAGGGGCTAGCATCCCAGTGCCCCCTACCACTAAATAACGATAGTGCGCATCCTTTTTTTTCATGCCCCCTCCCTTATTGCTTTAAATCCCACCTCTTTGCTTTAAAAATGTGTACATTTCATCAGCAAGTCTTTCACAACGGGTTTGTACCTCTTCACTTATAACTTTCCAAGTACGACCTTCATCATCTGAGGAAAAATCTTCGTTGGAAGAGGCGATTTGACATTGGAGTGTGTAACCATAAAGCGTGTGCACCACCGGCACTAAATGTTCACACGGTTGTGCGCATTTTTTGGCCGTACTCCCATGAGAGATAAGTCCAACAGGTTTATTTAAAAAGGCATTATAGCTCAAATTATCAAGAGCATTTTTTAAAACACCCGAATAAGATCCTTGATAAACAGGGCTTGCTAGAATAACGCCATCAGCCGCGGCAATGGTTTTGACAAACTCACGGACCGCAGCACTTGGATTAGCCTCTACCTGCTGATGATAATCGGGATCTGTCATCGGCAAGGGCTGTTCACGCAAATCAACCCAATGAAGTGATGCACCCCGCTTTATGAGGCAATCCGCTAAATAACTGGCTAAAGTTCTTGTTAAGGAAGGTTGACGCACAGACCCCAAAATAATTGCTATATTCAACAGGATTCTCCTTTATCTTTTCCCCACAAGCCTATAACGCAAGGCTTATAAAGAAGTGTGAGTAAAATGATGCGTATCATTATGCTGTTTATAAAGAGCAATTGTGATGATATCGCATCATCATAGAATCAGTTCATGCTAACAAGATTGTTAACAAAACAACACCTCAAACTTGCAAGGGAATGTTAGTGCTTTCATTAATATTAAAATGCTTGATCTCAAGAATCGCGGCTGTCTCGTATCTTAGAAGCGCTTTTATGAATATATTCTGAGCTATTGGCTTGCAAGAACTCTAATGAAAAATGGAAGATATCATCGTATTTTGAATGATCATTGAGCCTTTTTAATTGGAATAAGAAAGTTGTAAGATTTTCTCATTTCAAATGCTCTTATTGCGCGATCAATTTGCGCATCAATGGAAGTTCCTTTTTTCATGTCTTAAGTGGGCGGAAAACAATAGAGAAAAGAATAAAAATGCTTCTGTCTTTTCAAGGGATAAAGGCTATCGTAGAAGCTAGATAGGGCTGTTTGTAGGGGGCAGCGGTATGGCTGTTGTAGAAGGGGTGGTGGGTATGGCTGTTGTAGGGGGGGTGCGGGTAAAGGCTGTTGTAGAGGCAGCGGTATGGCTGTTGTAGGGGCAGCGGTATGGCTGTTGTAGGGGCAAGAGCGGTATGGCTGTTTGTAGGGGCGGCGGGTAAAGGCTGTTGTAGAGGCAGCGGTATGGCTGTTGTAGGGGCAGAGCGGTATGGCTGTTTGTAGGGTGCGGGCGGGTATGGCTGTTGTAGGGGAGCGGGTATGGTTGTTGTCGGGAGCCTTAGGGTAATGGTGGGGGTGTCCGTGTTGAGGAACGGAGTTATGGCGTGGCTTGTCGCAAGGGGAGGGTAAGGCTATTGTAGAGGCTGCAGGGGGCGTATATGAATGGTGCTGGATTACATTTTTTATTGAAACAATAGGGGTGATAGAGTTTATAGTAAGGGGGATATATTCATGGGAGCGCTATTGTTATCCCTTTCATGGGGGATGTTCATGAAATGGGGGTGATGCGCGTTGGTTTGCAAGTGTTGAGAGATTTCTTTAAAACAAGCACGTGAATTGGCAAAAATATTGGCAACATGAATATGCAATACGAGTATTTTCTGGGGTGTTCTGTTTGACGATAATGGATGCAATTGTGCTTTGAGAGATTATGCGTGTCGTTATAAAGTTAGGGACAAACAGTTGCATAAAAGGGAAGAGCAAATGAAGGGGGAAAATTCCACATTTTATAACAAACGGTGCTCTCTTTTTTTTGGAAAATCATTTCGTTCTTATAAAGATCATATGATTATTTGTCTTATTTCTATCCTTGTTGGGATAGGTTATAAAGCTCTTTTGATTCCATTAGAAGCCAAGTGGCCGTTGAGTGTATCACAGGATAGCACTCTTTTGGCGCTCTTTGTGCTGCGTGAAGTCATCATGGTTGTTGTTGTTGCCTCGATGCCTGTTTTATTGGTGCTTTATCTCATCTTAACGTATTTGTTGAAAAAAAAGATTCAGCAGTTGGATGAGGCTATCCAGCAACGGGGGCACACAACCGATCAACAAAATAATCCGGTAAAAAACAATAGAGAAAAAATAAGCAGTTTTTTTATTGTATACTTTTGGTTGTTATTTCTGCTAGACGTCTTTTTTCCTGCGGGTGTTGTCATGCTCATTTTAGAATTTTATTATTTTGTTTTCAAGCGCGTGAGAACCTATTGTAGAGTGAAACGGGAATTAAAACGCGTAAGATAAAGAGAGTGACAAGGCGCTTTTGTAGCTATCGTGAGGGGGAAGAGGCAATGTTTAGAAGCTCTCGTGACACAAGAAGAGGGGAGGATGAATGGTTAGAAAATTATCAGGCAAAGAAGAGAGTCTATTTTCTTTTGTAATGATGAGGCTGCTCTTAATCATTTGGAAGAGCAACCGCGCTTTTAGAAAATCAGGGCTGTTTGTTAAAAATAAGGAAAGTGCCATGCATCGCACTTTTCTTGGTTCTTAAAAGAGCGGGCATGAGATAAAAAAATGCGTTTTTCATAAAAAAAGGAAGAGCAATGAAGGGGAAAAAGTCAGAATTTTATAATGGGCTGCGCCATTTTTTCGAAAAAAGTATTTTTTCTATGCGAGAGCGTGTTGTCATTTGTTTTCTCTCACTCATTATTGAGCTATGGAACAGGATTTTCTTTCTTGAGCTGTGGAACAGGATTCTCTCTCTCTCATCCTTGGATAGCAAAGAGTACAACATTTTCTCTCTTGAGTTATGGAACAGGATTTTCTTTCTCCTATCCTTGGGTAGCAATGGGGAACGGACAGGGTGGTGGGATACACCTCTTTTTCTCTCTCTGTATGCGTTTTGGAAAGTTATTATAGTGTGTGTTTTGGTCTTATTCCCAGTTATGTTGATACTCTACATCACATTGTGGTTTTTGTTGAGAAAAAATACTCAAAAATTGAAAGAAATAAACCAGCAACGGGGTAAAATAACCGATCAAAAGGATCGATATAAAAAAGGCGATAGAGAAAAAAGGGGTGATATTCTTGTCATGATATTTGTTTACGTGCTTATGTGTGTGACATTGGTGGTTGCTTGTATTCCCATGATGATTTTAGAACTTTATTATGGTGTCTTTAAGCAGGTGAGAACGTATCGTAAAGTGAGACGGGAATTAAAACGCGTAAGATAAAGAGAGTGACAAGGCGCTTTTGTAGCTATCGTGAGGGGTAAGAGGCAATGTTTAGAAGCTCTCG
>NZ_JBHIPG010000024.1:0-17391 GCF_042195905.1 Bartonella sp. AP331QHHD | reverse complement strand
GGGTACTAGGCAAAAAGCTGGGTTGGTTTATAGACTATTGTTTATAGAGTGGTGCGGGGTGGTGAACCTTTCCTTGGCTGCGTTCTGTAATGATGTAAAAGCGTAAAAATGTGAATCTGTAAAATGAAGCGGAGGATTTGTGCTTTGTGTGGGCTTTTATCATGGCATGGAATGTGGTGAGAAGGATTGGGGGAAAGTGTCTTCGTGAATGGAGGAGAAAGTTGGGATGAAGAGTGCTGTTGAAGTGCGTTTTCTGGAGAAGAGTGTGTGGGGAATGGCTGTGAACAGATTGCAGAGCTGATGTGTAAAGAGATGTGAAGAGAGAAAAATCGTGGTGGGCGTTTATATTCTATGCGGAGCTTAACAATTATAGTTGCATCTATATTTGTATGGGGGATATCCGTGAAATGGGTGTGAGAAGCATTGAGAGGTGTTTTTTTTAATAAGTGGGTGAATGAGCAATACAATGAAAGCCTATTTAGAGGGGAAATCCTATTTAGAGGGAATTCTATTTAGAGGGAATTCTATTTAGAGGGAATTCTATTTAGGGGGAATTCTATTTAGGCGGAAGCCCATTTAGAGGGATGCCTATTTAGGGGAAATCCTATTTTAGCTCTTGTTGTTTTAGACATTGTGTTTTGTATGAGGGGCATTTTGCAGGAAAGGTGTTTTGAGGGATGTGGCTCCCTTAAAGAAAAACACAAAAGTATCAAAAGAAAAATATAAAAACTTGACAAGGTAAATGTAAAAAGGTATCATAATGATACAATCGGAATTGTGCGTTTAAATCAGAAGAGATCTCTTGATAAAATTCTGTGAGAGGGGTGGGGATGTTTTTCCAAGGTTTTGGTGTTTTTATCCTATTTTGAAGTTTGATCCTATGATGTCGTAAACCGGTGCCGTAAACCGTTTTTTGAGATGTGGTGATATCAGTCAGGCAAGGCTTTAGGTAGAGGGGGATATTGGCAACGGATGTCGATTGATGCGCTTTTGCCTAATCAGAAATTAACCACTGTCTAATCAGAAATTAACCACAAAATTGCTTTTTGTTTTTTCGGCTGGAGCTCTCTAAAGTTTTTTAAAAGGGCGTATTCTTTTTCGCTGGTGGTATCTTGATCGTGGTGTAAGGCATGTTCTTTTGTGGGAATATCTGCTGTTAAAAGGTCCGCATAAAAAAAGTTCATAGGAACCTCTAGTTTTTTAGCAATTTCGAGCAAACACCCCGCGCTTACACGATTTAAACCTTTTTCATATTTTTGGATTTGTTGGAAACTGACACCTAAATGGCTTCCTAATTCCTTTTGAGAAAGTCCCATTGAAATGCGTCTGTGACGGATTCTTTTACCTATTGAAATGTCATTAAAATGTGAATTTTTAGTTTGCACTTCAAGCTCCCCTCCGGTTGCGAGCGCCCTCGCATGAGTATTCCGGGAGTTTGAAAGCACTGAGCTCAGCCAGCCTTTTGCTTTTAGTGCTGACAAGCACTTGGACATAGCAAAAGCTCCCGGAATTCCGGGATACCCGCAAAGCGGGATAAATTTATGTACTGAGCGTTCGGGCTTTCAAATCCCTATTTGACCGTTGCGTGGACGATCAAAAACACAGATCAATTCATAAGGCAATTTCAGAAGATTGGCAAGAAAAATCAAAATAATTTCAAAGACTATAAGATTGGGTACTTTTTAAAAAAGTGCGAAATCTGGATTTTTAGTTTGCACTTCAAGCTCCCCTCCGGTTGCGAGCGCCCTCGCATTGGTATTCCGGGAGTAGTAAAGTACTGAGCTCTAGTCAGCATTTTTGCTTTTAGTGCTTATCACACCTGGACATAGCAAAAACTCCCGGAATCCCGGGACACCCACAAAGTGGGTTCATTCTTACGCTAGAGCTTAGGGCTTTACTATCCCTTATTGATCGTTGCGTGGACGATCAAAATATCCTTTGAGTGATAAAGTAATTTCAAGGGATTGGCAAGAACAATTAAAAGATTTGCTATACGGTTATAGTGTAAAATAGGGATGTTTGGGGGCGGTAATCTGATGTTAGTAGGGGAATTTATTGGGTAAAAGGTTGGATGATAGTTTAAAACCGGTGCGGGGTGGAAGCTTTATTCAGCAGAGGAAAATTTGCTTTTTGAAGTCGAATTGTAGATCAGAGCTTATCTGGCGTGTTTGATGAAACACCATTCTTTGAAGTGTGGGATAGCTATATGAAATAATCAGCAGGGGAATCTGATAGACGAGACATCAGCTTGTTGCAGACCCGTGTTTACAGAACGGTGCGGGGTAGTGATTTGAGCGTTTCGTTTGGCTGCGTTCTGTAATGATGTAAAAGCGTAAAAATGTGAATCTGTAAAATTATGCGGAGGATTTGGGCTTTATGTGGGCTCTTATCTTTTTGGGTGTGTCCCATTTTTTTTTAATTGTTGAATGCTTGGCAAATTTTGTTGCTGATTTTTATGTCATTTTTTGTGTTTGAGGTTTTGGTTTCTCTTTAGTTGGAAGGAACATGATGATGGTAGATGAACATTGTCTTCCCTTACGTCGAAGAGGGCGGAAAAAAGGGGCTTTAAATAAAACAACAAAGCGATTTAATGAAGCTCTTTTGACAGCGGCGGAGCAGGCTGGATATCACTATGGTGAAGATGGGCTGGTGTCTTATCTTCAGTATCATGCGTTGAATAATCCTGTTCCTTTTTTTTCGCTGCTGGCAAAAGTGTTGCCTCTTCAGGGGGCTGGAGAAGGGCAGGTTAAAACAGTTTCGCGTATTGAGATTGTACCAGTGAATGCAAAAAATAGCGAACCGGAGAAGTGTGATACTTCGATAACTAAGGTTTGAAGAAGGAGCTGTGATGTTTGGGCATTTACTGGAGAGCAGAATATTTCGGTGGGAGATATTGGGGCTTCCTATGTCGATATGCCGGCTTTTATGGGCGATGACAGAGGGGCGTGTGCTGAAGAGGTGATACCCGAGAGGTACAATGCTTAGGGGGTGTGGTTGTTATCTACTGTTTTGGATTTTTGTGAAGGTTTGGTCTTTTCTCGTTATTGAAGGTGTGGAGATATCAAAAACAGTTTCGCGGATTGAGATTGTGCCAGTGAATGCAAAAAATAGCGAACCGGAGAAGCTTGATCCTTTGGTCACTGAGGCTTGAAGCTACGAGAAAATGTTGGGTTGGGCACATGATGTTTAAGGGATATTGTCTTTGAACGGGGATGCTAGATGTTTGTCTGAAAGCTTATGATTGAAATTGCGGTGAGGGGCGTGTGCTTTAGGCGTGTGAGCTGTGACGTTGTTGGGCTTTGGTTGGGGGGAAGCATGAGGACGTGGACTGGAGGAGACTTCGGTGCATATGGTGTTTTTTGGGGGTACATGGCGTCTGGGGTGGTCTGTTTGAAGAGGGGCCGGCAAGATGCTTTTATGGCGATGCGTGAGGGGCGCGATACCTGAAAGATGTTGGGGAGTGCTTGATGATATTTGCTGTTTTGGACATCTGGTGAAGATTTGGTTTTTTCTCGTTATTGAAGGTGTGGAGATATCAAAAACAGTTTCGCGTATTGAGATTGTACCAGTGAATGCAAAAAATAGTGAACCGGAGAAGCATGATACCTCGATAACTGAGGCTTGTGATATTGAAAAATGTTAGGCTGAGGTGGGTGATGTGGGGTGATGTCTTGCAAGGGGGCTGCTTTGGTGATTGCCTATCTTGAGGGGATTGAAGCGGAGGCTATCGTGTTTGTGGGCGCTCGTGATATTGGGAAGGGGCTTTGGTGAATGATGCCGTAAGGGCCCCCGTGTGCTGGAGGGAATTTGGTGCAGGGTATTTGTGTGGTGGATATGGAACAGTGTTTTGATGGGGGAGGGGCATGAAACTTGAGAGAAGTGTTATGCTTGCGGGATGCATGTGTTTTGGTGGGGGTATCTTGGGGGATAAAGTGTGAGGATTGGTGATGCTTGAGAGGCATGATATTGGAGGATGTTGGGCTTTGGATATGCCTGAGAGCCATGTGCTGAGGCTATGATTTGGTTGGGGGGATACCTTGCTTGTGGTTGGGGGATGACAGGCGCGGTGTTTGAGGGGGTGGGGCTTTTGTGCCTTGGGGGCTTGGGGCGCATAGGTGGGGTCAAGGGGATCTCATGCAAAAAAGTGAAATTTATTGAATATTAGGATGAAGAAAAGATAAAGCGCTGCTTTTGAGAAGGGCGTTTTTCGTTCAATTGCTCTTTTCGTTCAATTGCTCTGGGATCATTAAACTTGGGATAAGCAAAAGGGTGCAGCGCAATTATTGCTAAAGTATGAAAATTTATAATGACAACTGTTCAGAAAATTTCTCAAAAAATTGAGCAGAAAACGGCTCAAGTGGCTCTTATTCCAAAGCTTATTCCTGTTTTTACTGGAAAAGCAGATGTGCGAGCCGCTTGGGGAGGACGGGGTTCTGGAAAAACACGTTCTTTTGCTTTGATGTCGGCTGTGGTGGGATATCGCCATGGAATGGCTGGAGAACGCGGGATTATTCTTTGTGCAAGGCAATTTCAAAATTCTCTTAATGAAAGTTCTTTGGAGGAAATTAAACGCGCTATCGAGTCTTATCCTTTTTTACAAGACTATTATGAAATCGGCGATAAATATATTAAGTCAAAAGATGGACGGATTGTCTATGTGTTTGCTGGGCTTGATCGCAATATCGCAAGTATTAAATCAATGGGACGCGTTTTCCTTTGTTGGGTCGATGAAGCCGAGCCCGTGACAGAAACTGCTTGGCAAACACTTATTCCAACTTTGCGCGAAGAAGGAAAAGATTGGAATGCAGAATTATGGGTCACATGGAACCCATGCCATGAAAATGCAGCCGTGGAAAAACGTTTCCGAAATGTCGATAATCCTCATATCAAAGGGGTGGAAATCAATTGGCGTGATAATCCGCAATTTCCTGAAAAACTCAATCGTGATCGAATGGACGATTTGCAGCAAAGACCAGAGCAGTATAACCATATTTGGGAAGGCGAATATCTCCAAGCTGTCCAAGGGGCTTATTATCAGAAATGCCTGCTGGAAGCCGAAATGGAAGGGCGGATTACCACTGTTCCACGGGATCCTTTGATGCAGGTGAGAATCTTTTGGGATATCGGGGGAACAGGAGCAAAGGCCGATGCTACCGCATTGTGGGTGGCGCAATTTGTTGGACGTGAAATCCGAGTGCTCGATTATTATGAAGCCCAAGGACAACCTCTCTCAGAGCATGTGGGCTGGGTTTTTCAAAGGGGATATGAAAAGGCTCTTATGGTTTTGCCTCATGATGGCGCAACAAAAGATCGTGTCTATAATGTGAGTTTTGAAAGTGCCCTTCAACAAGCCGGTTTTCAAACCAAAATAATTCCTAACCAAGGAACAGGCGCTGTGAAAATGCGTATCGAAGCCGTAAGGCGGTTGTTTCCTGCACTATGGTTTAATCGTGAAACGACATGTGCGGGCAGAAAAGCGCTTGCTTGGTATCATGAAAAGCGCGACGAACAGCGCAATATCGGACTAGGGGCTGAACATGATTGGGCTAGCCATGGGGCCGATGCCTTTGGACTGATGTGTGTGGCTTATGAACAACCAAATGCTAAAGCGCGAAAAAAACCTTATCGCTCGTTTCACCATTCTCAAACTTCATGGATGGCTTTTTAATGAATAGTTCTACAGATTCTTCTTTTAATCAAATCGAAACGCTTGAAAATCAAGCTCTCTTTAAAAAACTCGTGGGTTGGTATCAGGATGATATTGATCATGTCGAAAAATGGCGAAAAAATGCCCAGGAAGATTACGATTTTTATAATGGACGGCAATGGAATGAGCAAGACTTGGCTGTCTTGCACGAACAAAACAGACCGGTGATGACTTTTAACCGTATTGCGCCTTTAATTAATGCCGTGATTGGGGCTGAGCGCAATAATAAAAGGCAAGTGCAATTTATTCCACGACAAGAAGGCGCAGCCTTTGCTAATCAGATTCTGACAGGAGCAGCCGAATGGTTTCGCGATGAAGCCGATGGCGAATACGAAGATTCCGATGCTTTTCAAGATGCAATTATTTGCGGTATGGGCTGGACAGATACACGCCTTGATTATGAACAAGATCCCCAAGGAAAACCAATCATTGCGCGGTTGGATCCTATGAAAATGGTGTGGGATGCAAGTGCTGTTAAGTCTAATCTCATTGATGCTCAACGCTTATGGTATATCGATGAAAAACCTCTTGCCGTAGCGCAGGAAATGTTTCCAAATGTTCATTGGAGTGATCTTCATGCGGATTGGGTGAAACATCAGAGCTTTTTACAGCCAACCAGCAATGGGATGACACAAAGTTATCAGTCCGAGAGGGGGTATCAAGGAGAAGAGGGGAGCGGCTATCAACGTCCTAAAATGGTGACATTGGCAGAATGTCGCTGGTTTGAACGCGAGGTGGTTTATAAAGTCCTTGAGCCTCAAAGTGGAAGGTTTGTCGATTATTCAGAGCAGGATTTCCAAAATTTAAGCAAAACCTTTCCTCATGTTCAAGCAACAAGGTTGAACAGAAAAATTGTCAAACGGGCATTTTTAGGTAGAAAGCTGCTTGAAGCGCCTGATAAGCCCTTGGTTCCACCCAATCAATTGGGATGGGAGTGTATTACCGGTACTTTTGATAAGTTAAGTCGGCAATTTTACGGAATTGTGCGCCCTACAAAAGATCCGCAACGGTGGGCAAACAAATATTTTAGTCAAGTAATGCACTTGCTCAATAGCCAATCAAAAGGCGGCATTATGGCAGAACGCGATGCTTTTGATGATGATCGACAAGCCGTCGAGAGTTGGGCTAGAGCTGATAGTATTACTTGGTTAAAAAGTGGGGCTGTGTCTGGCGGAAGAATCCAACCTAAACCCGTGGCGCAATTTCCGCAAGGTTTTTTTCAATTGTTTAATGAAGCAAAGAGTGCTCTCGAACAGGTGACGGGGTTGTCTTCTGAATTTATTGGGACGCGAGCTGTCAATCAGCCTGGCATTCTTGAACAACAACGGCGACAATCGTCACTTAATCTTTTGGCTTCCTTTTTTGATGGGTTGCGTCGATATCGGCAACGACAGGGAAAAATTATTCTCTATCTTATTCAAAATTATCTCTCCGATGGGCGGTTGGTGCGTATTGCTGGTGATGAAAATGCCCAGTATGTGCCGCTGACACGCGAAATGGTGACAAGCTTGGAATATGATATTGTCGTGGATGATGCGCCAACAAGTCTTAATGAAAAAGAGCGTACTTTTGCACTGATCATGCAATTGCTTCCTTTGATGCAAAATTTTACAACGCCTGAGATTATGCTCGATCTTTTACGCTATTCGCCTTTACCGGCTTCACTTATTCATAAAATTGCGATAAAGGCGCAAAACTCTTTTCAAGAAGAGCAAAATGCCTCAGCGCAGATGGGGGATAATGTGGGGACAGAGCAGATAATGCAGATGTTGCAGACAGCAAAGGCTCAACAATAGGACGCTTTGTCATGCGCGACTTCTGATAAATTCCATCTACCAGAAATTGCTTATCGATACAATTTCCATAGCGTAATGTCGTCTTCCTTTATCTTCGAAGAGCTGTTTTATGAGACTATCCCTGTTGGGGGAAAACAGGAGAACGAGGGAGTCTTGCCGTTATGTGGGGTGAACTTGGTGGGGCATGGTGGGCGCAGAATGAGCTTATCGATTTTCGTAGTGCATGGGCTCCCTTTTCCCAAAAGAACTGTTTTATAGGGCTGGATTGTTGGGAAAAGTAGGGTGGAGAGGGAGTCTTGCCGTTATGTGGGGTGAACTTGGTGGGGCATGGTGGGCGCAGAATGGGCTTATCGATTTTCGTAGTGCATGGGCTCCCTTTTCTTAAAAGACCTGTTTTGTAGGGCAGGACTGTTGGGAAAAGTAGGGTGGAGAGGGAGGCTTGCTGTCATGTGGGGTGGAGAGCATTGGGGAGAATGCTGGTGCTAAATGATGAGAGAGCATTGAGGGGATAAGTGCTTATGGGGCTGTTTTATCTGAAAAATTTGATTTTATTGTTTAAAAAAAGAGAAGGCTAATGTCATGGATCAAGAACACTTAACGCCGGCAGAACAAAACCAATTGAAACAAGATTTTCTGGTCTCAACACAAGAGGGAGAAAATGGTGAAATTGCAAGAGAAGAAAAAACTCTTGAAGATAATTTTCAAGGGCAAGTGCATCAACAACAGTACTCTTCGCAAAAGGCTGGAAAAGAGGTTCAAGGGGGAGAAGATGTTCCACCAGATCCGCAAAAAGACTTTATGGGCTATATGCAATGGTTGGGAAAAACACTCCAAAAACAAGGGCTTGTACATGAAAAACAACAGCCTTCTCTTGCTCGCGAAGCAGAACAGTTGCATGCATTTTTTCAGCAGTCTGTTGCCAGTGTTAAACAAAAGCATCATGATTTTGATCAAGCAGCTGATTTTATTTATGAAACGCGGGCTAAACAGTTGGCAGCTTGTGCTTCGCTCTATCCTGAGATGGCAGATCCCCAAAATATTGATGCGATAATTGGTGATGAGTTGAAGCAGATCTTGCGCGATTGTGCGCAAAAAAATCAAAATCCGGCTGAAGTGATTTACTCTATTGCACAAAAAATTGGCTACACAAATGTTCCCAATAACATGGGTGAAAATTTACAGGAAAGACACAATTCTGCACGTACTCTTGCTGCTTATAACGGCTTGACGCCAAATGGGCCGATTTCTTTGGATATGCTTGATAAAATGTCAGAAGCAGAGTTTAGCGCTTGGGTTACTGATCCTAAAAATAAAGCCGCTTTTAATCGTTTAATGGGGGGAAGAGAATTTTAAAAACAAGAATGTGGCAGGTGTTTTTTGCGGGAATGTTAAGAGGCTTTTGGCGCAGAAGAATGCGGGAGTGTTTTTTGCGGGGAACGTTAAGAGGCTTTTAGCGCAGGAGAATGCGGGGGAGTGTTTTTTGCGGGAATGTTAAGAGGCTTTTGGCGCAGAAGAATGCGGGGGGATTTCTCAAACACGGATGTGGTGAGGAGAGCTCTTATAAGGAGGAGGCAGACGCTAACAGAAATTAGATAAAACTCACAAACAACCTATTCACCATTTGAAATGAAATGTGGTGTTTTAACAACCGGCGCTTTGCCGGGTTTTTTATGTCAATAAAACTTTTAGAGGACAAAATGACTGTAACTTATATCGGACTTAATGACCCAATGGCAGTGCGCACATGGTCTAAATTACTAAACCAAGAAGTCTCAAAAGCACTTCCAATTGCGCCGTTGATTGGAAATGATTCAAACAGTATCGTACAATTAAAAGATGAAACTACGAAAGCAAGTGGGGATGCTATTAGCTTTAATTTGCGTGTGCAGTTGCTAGGCGATGGGGTAAGCGAAGGGCAGACATTGGAAGGCAATGAAGAAGCTTTACAGTTTCTCAATGATCGCTTGGCAATTAATGAACTCGTTCATGCTGTGCGTGTCAAAAATGAGGGAACGATTGATCAACAACGAATTCTCCATGATTTGCGCACCGAGGCAAAAAATGGTTTGGTTGATTGGTATGCAGATCGTCTGAGTATGATGTTCTTCATTCAAGTTTGCGGGTATACCGCAAAAACAATTAACTTTGAAGGACGCACGATTACCCTTAAACCAGTTCATTATGGGTTTAATGCGCCAACGGCACCAACCAATAAACGTGTGGTACGTCCTAATGATAAAGCAAAAGATGAGGACTTAAAAGAAGACGATGTTTTTGATCTCAGCTTGATTGATAAAGCAGTTGAACGGGCTAAATTGGCAAATCCTAAAATTAGACCTGTGCGGATCGATGGGGAAAATGTTTATGTGCTTTATCTTCATCCAACCCAAGTGACACAATTGCGAACCAATACTGATGCGGGGCAATGGCTCGACATTACTAAGGCAATCTATAGTGGAAGTCGTATCAAAAATCCGCTCTATGATGGGTCTTTGGGCATGTATAATGGTGTGGTTTTGCGCGAAGCTGAACATATTACCGAAGGGGTCGAAGCTGGAACCGCTAACAAAGCTGTACCAAATGTGCGGCGGGCTGTTCTGCTTGGTGCGCAGAGTGCTGTGATTGCTTTTGGTAAAGATCGAGGAGCAACACGCTATAAATTGGTGGAAGAACTCTTCGACTATGAAAGAGAATTCGGGGTCGCAGCAAAAACCATTATCGGTATGAAAAAAACTTGCTTTACCTTGCCAGGAAGTACGCAAGGGGCTCAGGATTTTGGCACTATCGTCATCCCAACTTATGGAGCGCCAGCTTAAAGCGAACGCTTGCTCTCTTCCCCCAACAAGAGGGATCTGTTGGGGGAAAAATTTAAAATGCTTCCAGAAACAAGGACAGGCTTATGACCACTTTATCCACTGATCCCCAAAATCTAAACCTTACACATTCAGACCATTCTAAAACTTTTGCTTATATGGTCGCGCTTATTCAAGATGAAATTGACGATACAACAGCGGAATATTCCCTGCAAATTCAAGATTCAATTTTTACGGCTTTGCGTTTGTGTGAACGCGAACCCTTTTTCTTTAATGAAAAAAGAGAAAGGACGTTTAAAACACAAAGTGGTAAAACATGGTATGGGCAAGAAGAGGGGGTTTTTATTGAAGCAGAAAAGAGTTTGGAGGGTGTCTTTTTAGTAACAAAGAGTGCAACACCAACAAAGTTGTTCTTTAAGCCCTTGGAAGTGTTGCATCAACAATATGGTATGCATCCTGCGCTAGGAACGCCATTCTTTTATACCTACCTTGATCAAAAAATAGGACTCTTTCCAACACCAGAACATGTGGAAACTGTACAGCTTTCTTATGCTCTTGTTCATTTTGCTGATGAACAGCTGAAAGAGGATGATAACCCTTGGTTGATTTATGCTTTTGATCTTATTAAAGCACGGGCAAAATATGAACTTTATAAAAATATTCTTAAAGATCCTGAATATGCCGCCGTTTCTTTCAGAGATTTTCAAGAACAGCTTCAAGCTTTGCGCATTGAAACATCGCGCCGAAAAGGTTCTTCAAAGATTCGCCCAATGCGTTTTTAAAAAGTTCATTTCAAATCGTTTATGGCTGGCGTTGAAGGTTGGTTTGGCACTGGTGGCTGGTTTGTCACTTATGGCTGGATTTGCGCGTTGGTGTTGATGGTGAAGGGCTGGTGGATGGCGTTGGGGTGGCCATTATTTATGGTATCGTTTTTTTTTGGTGCGTTAAACAACCTAAGGTTGTTTATTTTGTTGAATTTTATGCCTTTAGAGTTTTAAGGGCTTTTGTGGTTTTTTATCCATAAGCCTTGGTATTTTGAATGGCACTGAGCTTTTCAAAGATTTTATGGGGGCTTTTGATGGCTCTTTCCCCCGTCATTGTGGGGGGTGATTGCGGGCAGTTGATTTTGGTTTGGCGCTGGTGGATGGCGTTGGGGTGGCTATTATTGATGGTATCGTTTTTTTTGGTGCATTAAACAACTTTAGGTTGTTTATTTTGTTGAATTTTATGCCTTTAGAGTTTTAAGGGCTTTTGTGGTTTTTTATCAATAAGCCTTGGTGTTTTGAATGGCACTGGGCTCTTCAAAGATTTTATGGGGGTCTTGATGGCTTTTTTCCCAATCGCTGATTATCGACCCGATGTGGCGGATATCAATGGAATTTTTACCGATGAACTTGTTAATGTGCTCCCGGCGGATGGCTCCTATATCCCTATGCCAAGTTTTGAACCTTTATCAGAGCCTTGTCCGGAGCCAATCTTAGGCACTCTTGCGGTTAAAACAAAAAATGGGGTTTCTATTATTGTCGGGACAAGAGAAAAAATCTACTTGCTTGATAATACAACAATGAACTGGAAAGATATTAGCCAAAAAGGAAAACCTTATCTGGCTAATGTTGATGCTCCGTGGTCTTTTGCTTTGTTTGGTGATTTTATCATTGCGGTGAATGCCAATGATAAACCACAAGTGATTGATATTAATCATGATAAAACATTTAGAAATTTAGGAGGAAATCCACCACAGGCAGGGATTGTTCGAATCTGGGGAGATTTCGTTTGTTTGATGAAATTAACCGAAAATCCAAGACGGGTTCATTGGTCTGGATTAAATGATGCTGAATTTTGGACCGTGGGAAAAAAAAGTTGTGATTATCAAGATTTTCCTGATGGCGGATTCGTCCAAGGGGCAACGGAGACAACAAATCCAATTATCTTTATGCGTTCTGCAATCTATGCTGGTTCTTTTATTCCTGGCTCTAAGATTATTTTTAGTTTCCAAAAAATCCACGATAAACGAGGCGCAAAAAATGCTGAATCAATTGTTTGTAGAGGCGATTTAGCATTCTTTGCCGATGAGGGCGGGTTTTATCAAATAACAAATGAGGGACAGATTATACCCATTGGGTTCGAAAAAGTCGATCGAACGATGACCGCAAAATCAAGGAAGGATAATCTGTACACTCTGTCTGCTGCTATCGATGGGGTGTATAATCGTGTTTATTGGATGGTTGATTCTGATGAGAACCTTCATAAACGTATCTTGCTCATTTATGATTGGGGATTGCAAAAATGGACAAAAGCTCTCGTCGATATCAAAATGATATTGCCTATTTTCTTAGCCGGAACAACCCTAGAAGGTCTTGATTTTGTGACTAAGAATATTGACGATTTGTCCTTTTCTCTCGATAGTAAAGCTTGGAAAAATGAATCGCCTATTCTGGGGGCATTTGATCAACAGGGGAGACTGGGTTCGTTTTCTGGGGGTCCTATGGCTTGTGTCGTGACATCACAAGAAATGGGGCAGACAAATGGCATGATAACACGGGTGAAAAATATTATGCCTCAAGTCAATAGTGGAAAGTTTTATTTGTCTGTGGGAATGCGCTTTCGACAATCTCTTGAAGAGGAAACTGTTTGGTTGCCAGAAAAACAGCCCTCTTATAATACTGGACAAATTCACTGTCGTGCAAGGGCACGGTTTTATCGCTTTAAATTGCGTATTCCTGAAGGGGTGAATTGGACTCATGTCACTGGATTTGATGTGGAATTGACGCGGGCCGGCATGCGATAGGCATGCCCTTTTGTAATACCATGCGATAGGCTCAAGCCTCTATTATTAAAGAACAAATGCCCCATAGGCTTCCCAAACCTTTATAAACAAAGGCACAATGCGATAAGCTGTGTCTTTATAATATGAAGAACAAGGTGGTGCGTTATGTTTCATGCTTTTCTGCGATAAAGGAAAAATAGGCTGCACCATGGTTTATTTTTATAAAGAAAAAAGTTCCCTCTTTGTTGTGACAAAGGGATGATGGGGCTTTTTTTCTTTTATTGTGCGGGGGGCATGGAATGCGTGAAATGCGTAGGGGGATGTTATTTGAGGGGAGATGAGTGACAAAGCTAAAAGAGCTAAAATTATGATGCTTGAGAGTCAAGGTTTATATTCTGCTCATCTGACAGAGCAGTGGCCATGGGGAAAAATAGCTCCCTATCAAGAGGCACTCAATGCTGCATTGAAAAAATATGCGCAGCGCTTTCCGGATGATGTTTGTCTGGAAAAAATTGCTGAAGAAATCGCTACAGGACAAGCACAATTGTGGCTGGTCTTAAAAAATAAAATCCAATTTAGTGCTTTTGCAATTACCAAAGTTGAAATAACCCATACGGGAAAAAAATGCGTCGTTCTCTCAGATCTTGCGGGAGAGGGAGGGCTGAAATTGGTCAAGTTGATTGATGAAGTCGAAAAATGGGCGCGAACAATTAATGCTGAAGAAATGCACATGTTTGGAAGAACTGGATGGGCGAAAAAGCTCGCTCATCACGGATATTCTCGTAATCTTATTCAATATAGAAAGGTTCTGAACCCATGAGTAGAAAAACCACACCTCAAGTGCAGACAACAACACAAACAAATGCTCCACCTGCTTGGGCGGCTGATATTCTTAAACAAGCCAGTGCTGATGCACTTGGACTTTATAATAAAGGAATTGGCGGAAACGTTTATCAGGGAGACAGAGTCGCTGGTCTTAGCAATATGACAAAAAATGCGCTGACCGGTTTACAACAAGCAGCAGGGCTCTATAACAATCCAACGGTAACGCAATGGTTGAATGCCCCAACCAACAGCGCTACAAATCTTTCCGGTATGGCTAAGGGAAGCTGGATTGGAAGCAATAGCAAATTTAATACCGCATTGCAAAATGCTCTGAATAAAACGTCCGATGCAATTAATCAATCGATGTCGGGAGCAGGACGTTATGGTTCTGGGGCTCATACTGGTGTGCTGGCCGATGAGTTAGGCGCCTTGGCAACAAATGCTGCAGCACAGCAATATAATCAAGATATTAACAATATGATGAATGCCAACCAGATGATTGATCGCTCTCAGAATGATCAAGTTAATGCGGCAAATAGCTATTATCAAGGACAGAGTAACGTGCAAAGCAATGCTTTGAAAGGGGGTATGATTCAAGATATAAACCGCCAAAATGTCTTAGATGCTGAACGCCAAAAATGGTCAGAAAAAGATAATCAAGATTGGAATCGCTTAGAACGCTTGTTACAGGTAGGAACACAGGCTGCTGGAAATTACGGAACGACTTCAGGAAAATCCACGACAATGCCTTCTGTGACAAAAGATCCATTGCGTGATGCGCAGCAAGTACTTGGATTGGTCGGAGGAATTTTAGGGCTTTGTGATGTGAGAGCAAAAGAAAATATTATCCCTGTGGGGCAGAAAAAGGGATATCCACTTTATACCTTTAATTATAAGGGAAATCCACAACGTTATCAGGGCGTTATGGCGCAAGACGTGTTGCGTGTGAACCCTGAAGCTGTTTATGTCAATGCGAAAACAAAGTTATTGCATGTTGATTATGACAAAATAGGCCTGAAAATGGAAAAAATGAAAATGGAGAAAATGCCGGCATCTAAAAATAAAGTTGCGGCTTTCTTTTCTTCATTTTTTGCTCGTTTTCCCTTTTTGAAAAAAGAGTATCTTCTATGAGTTCAATTTATGATTGGTCAATTGTTGCATCAGAAAATGCTTATGCCGATGAAAGTATAAACTGGGCAGAAGGGCAACCGCCAAGCACAGTCAATGATAGTGCTCGCGCTATGATGCAACGCATCAAAGAATATTTGTTGGATAATGGGGGCGGGATTGAAACACAGTTTACTGTCGATGTGAAAAATGAGAGAACGTCACTTCGTTTGGCAACAAAGTCTTTTTTTGAGACTTATATGGATGGCATTGTTGTGCGCTTTAAAGCACAAGGCGTCAACAGAGGAATAACAAATATTTCTTTAAATCAATTGCCGCCAAGACCAACTTATATGGCAACGCCAGAGGGTATTATGCCTTTAAAGGGCGGGGAAATTCAAAAGGGGGGGCTTTATGAGATCGTCTATACGCGTGATATTGCCGGAAAAAATGCTGATGGCTGGTTTTTAACCAATCCTACTATAAAACTTCCTGAAATTCCGCCCTTTCCTCCTTTGCCTGAAACTTTTTCTTCTGGATTTATTGGGACTTTTGCTACAGAAAAAATACCCTCTGGATGGTTACTGTGTGATGGTAAAGAATATTCGCGAAGGAACTATGCTAATCTCTTTGCTGTTTTGGGAGAAACATGGGGAAAAGGAGACGGGAGAACAACATTCAATGTTCCCGATTTGCGTGGAATGTTTTTACGGGGGCTCGATAGTGGAAAAGAAATTGATAAAGGACGTCGCTTGGGAAGTCGACAAGAAGAGTCTTTTAAATCTCATACCCATGAAGGAAAAACAGATTCAACAGGTAACCACCAGCATAGTTATCCAATGATTGAAAAGGTAGTTTGGGATATGAATCACGGTGAATATTATAGAAATCTGGCTCAAATTTACAATAAAAATTTGTTGACAGGTCCTGCGGGAGAGCATGAACATAAGGTCTTGTTGCAAAAAACAGGGGGAGATGAAACACGTCCTGTCAATGTGGCGGTGGTTTATGCTGTCAAAGCCTGAGAATGAAAGCTGTGTGAGAGAAAGATAAAAATGCTTGCAAAATGTTTGTTATGAAAAAAGTCTTATTGAATATAAAGTCTTATAGAATATATTGTGCAGAAAGTTTTGAGGCGCTTTAGAAAAAAAACTCAACTCTCTTTATTCTTTTATTTTTTGTGCTGCCTTTGTTGGATGCCTAAAGGTGAGTTTACCTATTGTTCTTTAGAGGATCAAGACAGTGATTATTAAAGGTAGGGAAAGAACAAAAAAAATTTCTTTATTCATGGCGTTTTTTGCTGAGGAATAAAGATTTTATCCCAAATGCCTCTCTCTTGTGGTATCGTGATCCATTGTTTCAAGTGCTGGGTTTAAACCGCTGCTGTGCGATGACAAAAAGCCCCTAGATAATTTTATCCTATTATAGCGTAAATACCGTCATTAAAACACTATTATTGAAGCTGGTGATATCAGTAAGATAGCTTAAAGTATTTAATACATTAGCAACTGTTCTGGGGAGGATTTGCTTGGTTAAGTATTATGCAAGTGAATCATATAAATAATGAGCAGATATGGAGCTCCTTCAGAGGAGTTGGATTGTTTACAAACCGATGTGGGGCTAAAACCTTTGTCCTTTGAGGGTGGTGGAAAGAGGTCAACGGATATGTTTATTTAAAGCGAGAAAAAGCAAAATGGAGCACTCCCTTTTTTGGCAAAGCGTGTAGGAAAAAAGCCACTCTTTGTTTTCAAAATGGGTGCACTGTTGGCAAGAGCAGCAGGTTGGCGATGCGTTGTAGTACATGGTGAGGCATTGAACTCTCTGAGATGGCATTTTGTGCTTATCAGGAAACTTCTTGAAACGGGATGAGAGTGATACGAGAAAAATCTATAAGACAATAGTTTGTTCCGTTGTGTTGTAAAATACCATTGTTTGAGATGTGGTTAAAATTTTATGCATGGGGTGTTTTTCATCTGTGCGTATTCCTAACGCAGCATTTTTTTGTAGAATAACTCTGGACAGGGGATACATTACAAGGATGCATTTGAAGGGGGAAGCCAAGTCAAATCTGTTAGATAAGAAGCCAGATTGTTTACAAACCATTGTTTATTGATTGGCATTATTTAAAGACCGGTGTGGGCTTTGTCATTTTGGGAAAGGTTGATACAGCATGCAAGGTGATCAAACATTTTTCTCTGATTATCAGGTGATAAAGTCAACATTTTAGGTGGAAAACAGAGTATAATCTAAAAAAATACCTTGTAAAAATTTTCGATGAGGAAATTTTTTTTAAAGCCTTTCATATGGTTTTCTGAGGTTTTCTGAGGTTTTCTGAGGTTTTCTGAGGTTTTCTGAGGTTTTCTGAGGTTTTCTGAG
>NZ_JBHIPG010000023.1:343-1123 GCF_042195905.1 Bartonella sp. AP331QHHD | reverse complement strand
ACAAAATATAGAAAATCTTCTATAAAACCTCACAGTCTATAGCCTCATCAAATATTATGCTTATCTCTAGATAAATACTGTGCATCTACAAAAAAAATATTCACCCTCATTTAATAAAATAAGAATAAATGTTGTTAAAAGAATCCCTTGCTATCATCAACGCAGCTTTAATCTTAAGCCAACATCTCTTCTCTAATCTCCGCAGAACTCGTTGCGGATATATTAGAGCAAATGAAGCCATCCTCTGATATATAACCAGCACCAAGAGNAGAATCCCTTGCTATCATCAACGCAGCTTTAATCTTAAGCCAACATCTCTTCTCTAATCTCCGCAGAACTCGTTGCGGATATATTAGAGCAAATGAAGCCATCCTCTGATATATAACCAGCACCAAGAGCAAATGCGAATTGTCCATGCCATGCGCCCGCTATCAAATGAAACAATCAACTTTCCTAGTGTATCGTTATAACGCAAACCTACCACTGCCAAACCAACAGCCGCTACTTGTCTTGCTTCTTTCCGAACATCTTCAATAGCATAACTAAACATTTCAAATTTCATATCGGTGGAGGATTTCGATTCGTTAACACCATTACTCATCGCATTATCCTTGGATTCAGAAAAATATTTATCTACATATTTTTTCGTATCATCAAAACTTTCTTAATCCGCTGCTTACTGTCATGTAACAACCAACTAGCCCCCTCCACGACTTCTGTCAAATTTGCGTAAAACACACCACTCTTCAGACATTTTCTCTTTTTTTATTTTCAACATTA
>NZ_JBHIPG010000023.1:0-201 GCF_042195905.1 Bartonella sp. AP331QHHD | reverse complement strand
GCGTTTTTGAAAATAATCGTAGTGAATTTTATTAATTTAGAGTTAAGCTTAATCCTACACCTACACCCCAGCGCCCTCCGGCACTTGTCACAGATAGACTAGAGCGAATATTTCCATCTTCAGATGTATAACCAGCACCAAGAGCAAATGCGGACTGATTAAGCCATATACCACTACCAAGTGCAACACTTAACTTTCCTG
>NZ_JBHIPG010000022.1:0-8690 GCF_042195905.1 Bartonella sp. AP331QHHD | reverse complement strand
TTCCCCTTTGAGATGGGTTTTCCCCTTTGAGATGGGTTTTCCCCTTTGAGATGGGTTTTCCCCTTTGAGATGTCGGTTCCCCTTTGAGATGTCGGTTCCCCTTTGAGATGCGGGTTCTATAGTGAATTAATCAAAGTCATTGGCTTGCACGTCATAAAAGGGTGTGTGGGGGGCTCTATGTCGGTGAGTAATATTTGAAAAAAGACTGAAATGCCTCTTATGGACGCTCTCAAAGGTCAATGGCTGTTGTAACATGAGAGACAAATGGTATGATGATGCTCAGCTACTACTTTTATGAAGTGAAAAGGGGCATGAAGGTAAAGAAGGACGTGGCGTAACAAGGGGCGGTTTTGATGGTTCACTTTACGGGGGCTATTATATCTTATTTACACATACTGTTTTGAAATGAGCGTGGATGCGCTGGGAAATATTAAAAAAGTGCGTGAATGAGGAACACAAGTGTATCCTGTTTTAGGATGCCCTATTGTAACTGAAGAGGATATCTCCATTAAAGAATGCGATAAATAAAAGCATAAAATGTGTAATTTACATCAATTAATTGTCGTTGTCGTGGATGCTTTAAGCCCGTAAAGCTGAAGAGTGATGATGGATATTAGCTTTACTCCTTGAAATTTCATATTCTGCCAAAATAAAATTATATACGCATTGCGAAAATTACACAAAAAGAGATGGGTAATAGGCTCGCTTTTATTTGGCATATAAAAGCTGAAACGGTTTGCTCTTTATCGTTTTGGTTTCTGTTTTAAAATATGCCGGTTATATGAGGGATGGAAGTTGATTGACAGCGGGAATGGATTTTATGTGGCTTTCAGTTCTCATCGTTAAGGTTTTGCGGAACTATTGGGGGACTATAGAGGTTGGTTTAAAGAGGTTGGAAAATATCTTTGTGCTTAATAAACAGATGAGACATTTTGCTAAAAAAGGGGAAAATTCTCTTGTTCATTGTTTAAAATGCTCTTTTAAGAAAAAATATCAAAATAAGTATCAGGAACAGAGAGGCAATAGACAATTCCTTCTTGTGTCAATTTGAGGGAAGCTGAACCATTCACGGAAATGGGAACGATTTTTTCGAGAACGGCACTACCAAAACAGGCTTTTTTATTGTTTGTGGGAGGGATGCCGGATTCAAAATTTTCATGCCAAGTGATGATAAGTTGCGTTTTGCCATTCAGTTTTGTTTCAATTTCACAGCGTACACAGATGCTCCCCTTTTCTTGGGAAAGGGCTCCAAAAGAAAGAGAATTGACAATCAGTTCATGAAAAGCCAAACCGATATGCAAAGCGGCATTGGGAAAAAGATAAGGATCGACGCCTTCAAGTGAAAAACGTTCTGTTTCTTTCATAAAATAACCTAAAGCCTGCGTTTGGACCAATTCGCGAAATTGAGCACCGCGCCAATCGGAATCAGTGATCAGATCTTGAGAATGAGAAAGAGAATGAAGACGACCTTGAAATTTTCGTAAAAAAACCTGAAGAGATTCAGTATAGCGGGCGGTTTGGCTGGCAATACTTTGAATGATCGCTAGAAGATTTTTAGAACGGTGACTGACTTCGCGAAGAAGGATTTTAAGCACTTGTTCACGGCGGCGTAAGCCGGAAATATTGACACCGGTGGTGATAATACCAATAATGTCTTCGTTATCATTGCGGTGGCAATCAATAGAAAATTTGTACCAAATCTCTTGTTTGTTTGTATCTTCAAAACGTGCTTCAACAGTTTGCATTTTGCCACTGGCTAAAACTTGCAGTTTGATGGTTTCCATATTGTCTGCAAGGTCAAGCGAAAAAAAGTCGCTGTCACGACACCCAACCCGCCATTTATTGTGCAAATGGTGTGGCAAGTTTTCAGCCCATAAATAAACCAGATTTGTTGCCTGATAGAGAACGCAAATATCAGCACCACGAATCGCTTGCATGAGCGCACTCATATGAGATTTATCCATGGGAGGCTTTGAAAGAGGCGTAACGATCATAATTTTAAGATGTTACCCTGTTCTAAGCCGCTTTAGAAGCATTCTCTTGAAAAAATAAAGCTTGGGAAATAAGCGCTTTCACCATATCAGGGTTAAAAGGTTTGGTCACTAAAAAAGTTGGTTCTGGACGCTCGCCAGTGAGAAGCCTTTCGGGAAAAGCCGTGATGAAAATCACCGGTATACGGTCATTTTTCAAAATCTCGTTGACCGCATCAATCCCTGAACTGTTATCGGCTAATTGAATATCAGCCAAAATCAACCGTGGTTTTTTCTTATGATACATGATGACAGCTTCATCACGCGTGCGCGCTATTCCTACAACATGATGACCTAGGCTTTCTACCATTTGCTCAATATCAAGTGCAATAAGAGGTTCATCTTCAATAATCATGACTTCAGTGGCAATTTGTTGAGAAATATCAATGGATGCTTGGTTGAGAAGCTTGCGAAATTCTTTCGTATCCAGATTCATGATTTCGCTGGCGTCTTGTTCATGAAATCCTTCAACGGCAATGAGCAAAAATGCTTGGCGTGCACGGGGTGTGAGATAGGATAATTTGGCACTGGTTTTTTGTTCAAGACCAAATTGGGGCAGGGGTTCTGGGATGTTTGGTGTGGTTTGGTCAAAAAGATGGCAAAAAAGCCAATAGGTACCAATTCGGTCAGTGGAGGCTTTGGGAAAAATGGAGATGTCGGCAATGAGTGCTTCCAACATCGCTGAAACATAGGCATCGCCAGAGGATTGGCTACCGGTGACAGAGCGGGCAAAACGCCGAAGATAGGGAAGATGCGGGGCAATGCGCGTTGATAATGACATAATTTATAACTCCTTTGACCTTTCAAGCATTTTGTTGGTTGAAATTCTCAACCGATAAAAAAGTTCCTTGATTTGTATGGAACTTTTTACCGGCAGCTATATTTACAACCATAAGGCGAAAAATTCTTCGCGGTGCTACCAGTAATATATGGATTAGGGGGATGAAAAATGAACGACCGTGATGAAAAAAATCTCACCACACAATTTAGAGTTGGAGATGATCTTCTCGGGGTCAATAGCGAAATAGCACGGAAGTTACGTCAATTTTACATGGAAATTCAAGAAGAAGCACTGCCACGGTGTTTGCTTGAGCTTTTAGAGAAGTTGGAGCGCGCAGAGCAATTTGGCTTAAACAATGTGGAAAAGGTTTGAATCCTTTATGTCAAAGTGCGCGAAAAACTTTAAACAAGAACTCCTTTCTGTGTTGCCGGCTTTACGAGCTTTTGCTGTTTCTTTAAGTGGCAAGCACGATAAAGCCGAAGATTTGGTCCAAGATACTGTTATGAAGGCATGGGCTAAGCAAGATAGTTTTGAGATGGGAACTAATCTTAAAGCTTGGCTTTTTACCATTTTGCGCAATGAATTTTATAGTCAAATGCGTAAAAAGGGAAGAGAAGTTCAAGATACCGATGGCGTGTTTACTCAAAATGTCGCTGTTCATCCTGCTCAATATGGATCGCTTGATTTACAAGATTTCAAAAAAGCCTTAAATTTGCTTTCTGCCGATCAAAGAGAAGCCATTATTCTCATTGGCGCATCGGGATTTTCTTATGAAGATGCTGCGGCTATTTGTGGTTGTGCTGTTGGAACCATTAAAAGCCGTGTGAGCAGGGCGCGTAATCGATTACAAGAACTTCTTAAAGTCAATGGTGAGTCTGATTATGGTCCTGATTCTTACTCAGCTGGAAGTACATTGTGTTCATTTAACGGCTAAAAAAGCATAATAATTATGATTGATAGCCTTGTTTTTTTTATTCCCGTTATAGCTATTACAGTAAAGTCAGTATCTGAGGGAATTCAGAAGTTTGGCGTGTATCCTTAGGAACACAAGAAAAGCCTGTATAAAACTTTCTCACGGGCTTTAGGTTTTATGTTCCATAAGGTTGCCTTCCTTTGTGCTGAAAAATGACGACTTTCAAGTTCGCCAATGGACATTCTATGACAACAAAAACAAATTTGATGCCTCAAATGCCTTCTTCTGATGCAACGATATCACGCTGGCGGTGGGGTGCGATTGTTGTTTCTCTTGTTATGGCTCTTTTGGCATCGGTTTTTATTATGTTGCTTTCAAATGCCGTTGATCGAGAAGTCGCACAGTTGAATACAAGTTCAGAATTGCGCGAACAGGCTGATTTGGTCCTTATTAGCCTGATTGATATGGCTGTTGCTGACCGCAGCTATGCAAAAACGCGCAAGGCGGAAGATAAAATACGTTTTGAAAATGCAGAGCGGGAGTTGGGGAATATTCTCGACTATATCGCACTTATTGTTTATGCGCATCCGCAGTGGTATAAATGGTTTACGGCTTTTAAAGAAGAGGTTGAAGCACGAAAAGCCTTTATGAATGCCCATATGCGTGCTCTTGATGCGATTCCTGAACAACCTTCTCAACCTTCTCATGCGGACTCTTTGGAAGTATCAAAGATTCCTGTAGCACGTTTAGCTCAATTGATGACAAGCTTTATTAATGGGGATGATGTGGTGCGACAAAAACAGCGTGAGGGTATCGCATTGATGCGGGCGGCTTTGACATTGGCGGCTATTGTTTCCGTTGTGAGTACCTTTATTTCTGCCTATTTTGTTATTAATCGTTTTCATCGTGATATGCGCTCTTTAAAATTGTATCAATTGCTGCTTCATAGTGAAAATATCGCTCTGGAAGCCCGCGTGAAAGAACGAACACAAGAATTAGAAAGAGCACGTAATCACGCTGAAAAAGAACGCCAACGGGTTGAAATATTGTTGCAGGATGCAAGCCATCGCATTGGCAATTCTCTTGGGACGGTGTCTTCTTTGTTGGGGCTCCAGTTAAACCGGAGCAAAAATGAAGAGGTCCGTGCTGTTCTAGGGGCTGCACGTGATCGTATTCAGACAATTTCTACAGCACATCGTCGTTTGCGCTTAAGTGATGATATGGAAACGACACTATTGGCAGAGTTTCTCAGCTCTGTTGTGCATGATGTCGAATTGGCAGTCCCTTTTGAATTGCGTGAAAACATCACCATTCACACCAACTTTAAAGATTGTCGCCTGTCTTCAAGAGATGCGACAACACTTGGAATTATCCTTGGTGAACTGCTGACAAATTCCTTAAAACATGCCTTTCCTGATCAACGGTCTGGTCATATTTATATCTCCTTTGGTCCCCAGAAAGATGGACAATTGATGCTCATTGTAGAAGATGATGGCGTGGGAATGAAAAGCCAAACTTTAAAACAAAAAACAGGACTTGGTCGTGTGGTCGTGGAACAGCTCTGTATGCAATTTGGTGAAAAACCTCTGTTTGAAACTTCTGCTTTAGGAGGCACAAAGATTGTCATTCCTTTGCCAAAACTTAGCATGAATAGTTCAAAAAAAAAGCTCTGACTGATTTTTTAAAAGGGTAAATTTTCTCTTTTCTCGTGGTAAGCTGCCTTTCATTCATCGTGAATGTATGGGGAGGGCATCTTTTCACAAGAAGAAGGAAAAATACGGCTTCAGTAGCGCGAACACAGCACCATTCATATCAGATTGTCAATTGCCTTCAAGAGAAACAACTTTGCTTCTTTATCTTTTGGTGTAATGTTTGATTTTCTCTCTTGTTGTTTTTTTGCTTTGTTGACTCCGATGATCGGCTTTCAAAGTTCTCCTTGTCTGAGAGCTTTGAAGTGCTTAAGTTAGCCTTTAAATTTATTTTGAATAAGAACTTCTTTGAGCCAATAATACTTATATTCGTAAGCTCTATTGCTTTGCAAAGAGAGAGTTTTTTCAAGTTTTGTTATTTTTTGTAAGGGCTGTTAAAATTTAAATATAGGGTGTTTTTGTAAGCGTGTGGGAGAAATATTTTTAAGGTAAAACGCGCTTGTAAAAAACTCATGCCCTCCCTCCTTCAGGGCTTTAAACAGCATCAGTGCTCAACCAGTGGAATCTGTGCAACAAGAAGTCGGGTTGTTTATAGAATGATATGGGTTTTAGAATCTTCGTTCTTTAGAAAAACTCACCTTTGATTTGAGATTTTATTGCATGGCAATAAGGACGGGCTATCGTTTTGATAAAATAAACAAGAAGAGTTAGCCTTTTGGGGTTTCATATTTTTCACTTTTCTATTGTGCGTAAACCAGAAAAGGGGAGGGCGTTTTATTTTTAATCATTGTGATGCGACCTTGGGTGGTGGCATCTTTCGGCGTATTCTTTAATAGATATTTAAAATGCGGAAATCTCTTTGAAAAAAATTAAGCGCTCAAGCATATTTTTTAGATGTTTTGAGTCGTAAAAATGCAGATGCTTTCATGCTTTAAGTCTCTTCGGAGGGTGCTATTGGGCTGTTAATCAAGGCATCAATGTTGTTTTTTTCTTGTAGGAATGTTTGTAGGTCTTGATTGGTTAAGGCTTTGCTATCCGGTATACGAATGCGCATGGGATCAACTTTGACGCCATTGACAATGATTTCAAAATGACAATGGGGACCGGTTGCCATTCCTGTTGATCCAACATACCCAATAATTTGTCCTTGTCGTACTTTCACGCCTGGTTTGATGTCTGGTGCATAACGACTTTGGTGTGAATAACTGCTGACATATCCATTGGCATGTTGAATTTCCGTATGATTTCCATAGCCACCTGTTACACCTACTTTTGTGACAATACCATCTCCTACAGCAATAATGGGTGATCCTTTAGGAGCAACCCAATCAACACCCGTATGCATGCGAATATAGCCTAAAATAGGATGTTTGCGTGGACCAAAGGGAGAGCCAAAAATGCCATTTGGTGTGGGTTTGCGCAACAAGAAAGGCTTTGAACTTTTCCCTTCAGAATCATAATAATCAACGCTTCCATCTTTTAATTGATAACGGTAATATTTATAAGTTGTATTCCCAAAAGTTGCACTAATATAACGAATTTCTGGATCAGCGTTCTTGGATGATTCCTTTGCTTTCAAATTCTTTTTGCCGTTTTTGTTTTCTTTATCGCTTTGTGGTACAGCATAAAATATTTCGATCTGATCATTGGGTGTTATCGGACTTTTCATGTCAATATTGGTGGCTAGCAGACGAATAAGACGATGAGAGAGAGATTGTGATATATTATGGCTTAGCAAAGCACTATAGAGTGCATCATAAGCCGTTGGTAATTGCGCGCTATTGATATAAGAATGTGGAATACCATTTTGAAAAGCCGTTTTAAGTGCTTTAGACATTTTAGGCTCTGTGCTTTCAATGAATTGGCCTTTATCATTCAGGGCAATGGTGAGAATATGATGCATTCCTTGATAGATACTTGCGCGTACGAGATGGTCTTCTTCACCAGCTTGTGTCACGATACCAATGCGTAAAAGGCTTCCCTCTTTAAGGGAATCGGAAAGGCTTATTTTTTCTAGCGTTTTTACAACCTGGTCAATTTGCTTTTTTGTATAACTGGTTTTTTTGAAAGCATCGGCTATCGTTTGTTTTTTACGAATAGGAATAATATCTTCAACATAGTTTTTCGTCAGATCGATACGGTGACTTTGAGGAGAAACGGTTACATTTTCTTGAACGATTCGAACTTCAGGGGATTCTGTGCCTTGGGAAGGGGAGGATACATCTTCTAATTTTAAAGGATCAATCAATGTGAGAACTGAAAGAAGTTCGGAGCTCTTTTCTAAAGTAAATCCAGCTTTTTGTACTTCTTGTTGTGCCTCTTCATCTGTCAATGTGTCGCTGTCATCAAAATCGAATTGATTTACCTTAAAATCATAGCTGCGTAAGGTGAGTTTTGTTTCAACCTTTGCTCCATAAATCTGCCCAGAATCTTCTTGTGGTGCGATATTTTGATTTTTCGTATCACTAGCAAGAATGCTTAAAGAATCAAATTTTGGATAGCTATATTTCTGGGGGCGATTTTCGGCTAAAGCCATACGAATCCATTCAAAATGTTGTGTTTGAATGACTTTTTCATCGCCTTTTTTTTGTAGAATCGATAATTCAAATTGACGTTTTCTGTCAAAGCTTTGCCTTGCATGGGTGGGAGAAATACGATCACCTTTATAGCCATTGGCCTCAGGGTCTTGTGATTCTGATAGGTTTTCTTGCGTAAACCATTGTGGCGGTGTTACCAATCGCTGTTGTTCATCAAGAGCCGTAAAAAGTGCAATCCCCATAAGAATGCAGGAAGTGATTCCTGTCAGAATGGTTCCCGTAAGCCAACGAGCAGAGACCTGTCGGCGCGCAGGCCGCAAGCGCTTGACGACAAGAGCAGGGTCTTGTCCAGGATCGTTTTTTTGTTGTTCGTTATCCCACATAGATTTATAAGAGTACTTTTCAATATTAAATAAAGAAAGCTAGATAGATAGCTTAGCATGCTTCTACAGGAATTTGATTCTTTTTACAAATTACAGATCATGCGATTCTCTTTATACAGCAATGTCTTTATAAATCGTATCTGCGCAGAAAATTTTCTCTATTAAAGTAGCATAAAACAAGCGTTATTGTGATTAACTCATTCCTAGGCAACTTCCTATTTTTATGCATTGCAATGGGGTGCTATATTTTACTTTAAAGGCGCCATGCTCTCTTTGAACTCCTTGCTGTTTTCATGTTTTATTTTTATGAAGGCAGATTTTTCCAATAATGTTTTGAAATAGGATTTTTTGTTCAATATTTTATTGGTAAAGTTTGGGTTATTTTATTTAAAAAAAA
>NZ_JBHIPG010000021.1:0-13731 GCF_042195905.1 Bartonella sp. AP331QHHD | reverse complement strand
CCCCCCAAGTCGTCTCCCCCAAGAACGAAAGCATAACGCACACCATTGTCACCGCAATGAAAAAACACTTGGGCCCATCATTGCGGCGCTCTCCCAGCACTCAACACAAAAGCACCCCAAAGCCCCCCACGTGTCCCAATACGTCTAAACAAGCTTTAACGACCTCTCCCGTCAAACACCTCCTTCCATTTTCCAGCATGCTTTAGGTATCATTCCAAGCTCCCTACTTGCGTGCCGCAAAAACACAAAAACCAGCTCTTTCCCCCTTGAACGTGCCTTTATAGGTTGGAACCTGTCTGTACTGCTGCTTATCTTCCCCCTAAGCCTTCATTTTTGTTCTCCAGCATGCTTTCATATCACTCCAACCCCACTGGATAACCCGCTGCCCCTTCATTGCCTTACCCCCCCAATGAACCAGCCGGCAACTTCCCCCACACAAGCGCCCGCAATTCCCCATATATAGGGCTCTTTTCTTCATGCCCTCCTTTCCATATCGGCTAAGAAAATCCCCGCAAAGCTCCTCCTCCCAAGCTCCCCACCCCCCCAAGAACGAAAGCATAACGTGCACCATTGTCACCGCAATGAAAAAGCACTTGGGCCCATCATTGCGGCTTCTTTTTTCAACCCTGCTACTGCACGACGGAAAAATCATGGCGGCAATATTCTTCCTCCAATTTTTTTGCCATAGACTGAGCCACCTCTTGCGATATAAAAAGTATAGCGTTGTGTTTTTGTGGTTCGAGTCTGATTAAATTCCGCATATTTCCAGCATAATAAAGTGGAATCCCTTGATACGAAGTCTTGAGATAACTTGGCATGTTTACCACCAATAATCTGTCAAGACATCACATGGGCGTAAACGATGCTGTTTTTCATAAGAGCCATAGAGATTATCTTCATAATCGCAAGCCGCTCTTTCATTTAAACAAGCATGATAAGCTTCACTATTCAAAATGAAGGGCTGCAATTGTGTATTTTCTTCATTTATTTCATGATTTTCGACATAAAAATCCGCCATTTGTTCGGTAACATCTTCAGCATGAGAAGTTGTCAGATCGAGTCGTAAAACTCTATAAACAGTTTCACATTCTTCAATCAGTTCGAGCACTTCTTCGATTTCGTCGATTGGTCCTTCATAAGTACAAGGATTTTCCTCTTCGCATAAAACGACAATGATTTCATCCTCTTTAACGAATGAAATATTTTTCATGATTTCCCCCTTTAGATAGTTGATAAAGCATAGCCTTGTCTTGACAAGACTAAATATAGCGTTAGTCTTATATCCTCTATAGGAGAGATGTCAACCATTTTATCCTTCATAAAAGATATATTTTAAATATCTACGGGGTTCAAATGACATATGTAAAGAAAAATCTATTATTCTTTGTTCCTCTCATGCCCCTTTGTTGTTCTCTATTTGTTCTTACAAAATTGCAATTATAAACACACAGGAGAGATAAAATGAGTGACATAATATTAATAAAACACTGGAGTCGCCTTGACTCAAAAGCACAGAAGGAAGTTATTTTGAAGCTTCGTCAATTGGTCGCCGCAAAAGAGTCAAAATCGCCTGTCTCTCTTGCGGAGAGAGTTTCGAAATAAGCTCTATAAATTCTTTATCTTCAGGGCTAGCCCCTTTCCCGTAAAGAATATAATTCATACTGATATTAATTTCGTGACAAATTCGCGAGAGAGATTCGATTGTTGGTTCTTTTCCTTCAGAAAGAATAGAATGAAGGTACCCCGCGCCTTTACCGGCAGCGAGGGAGATAGATCTTTTTGACCGCCCACTTTTTTCCAAAGCGATTCTTAATCTTTGACGCCAACCATCGATATTCATAATTTCACCATATAGCGCGTCTTTTTAAAAAAACACGTCCTTTTTATAAAACGGGCTTGCATTATCCTCTAAAAAGGATAAAATTAAGGAAACAAATTTTACTTTTTCGGGGGAAATTTTTTTTTATTTTTAGATCATAAAAACACTTTAACCACCCTACCGGATATAAAAGACCACCTCCAAAGCTTCTGCCCAAAAGCAAGTACGTTGAGAATGTGTGGTATTCTTTATTTTTTCCATCACCGCAATCTTAAATCGTAAGTTTGCATGCTCTTCAAGCACAGCCAATCATTTATAAGCATCGTAAAGAAGCCTCTAGTCATCATCGAACAGAGCCAAAAGCAACACAAGTTAAATCCTTATTTGAGCTTTTATCATCAATAAAAATGTATAAAAAAGAAGAAAGTAGATTGCAGTATGAAACACGCTAATCAACAAGAAACTCCTCATTATGAATCGTCTAGGCTTCCATATGTTTGTTGGTATCAAAATGACTTTCTAGGAGGTGTACGTGGGATGCGCGCACACGAAATTGGAATCTATACGATTCTTCTCAATGAAATGTATGCCCGTGGCCGACCTTTAGAAATATCGAAAGAACGTTTAGCGCGTCTTTGTGGTTGTGACAAGCGAACTTTTGTTAATGTTTTAGAGATGCTCATCCAAGAGGGTAAGATTTTAAATTTAGCCAATGGATTATGGAACAAGCGTTGCGAAAATGTTTTTCAAGAGCGTGAAAAATTGCTTGAACAAAAATCCTTTGCGGGTCGTTCTTCGGCAAAAAAACGCAAGAAAATCAATGCAGAGATGCAACAACTGCTTAACGAAAGTCCAAAAGATGTTGCACAAAACTCAAAAGCTCAAAAGGCAGAAGAAAAGGAAACACCTTACGGTGTTTTAGAAAAGAAAATTTTGTTTGATGAGACAGAACCTTGTTTTTCCTGCGAAGAGAACTTTGAACAAAGCGATCATCCATCCCCCTTATCGGCTCTTGATTCACCTCTCCCTTTGCCTGCCCAAGCAGAAGCGGAGCAAAAAAACGCCTCCCCTTTAAAAGCTCCCCAAGACGAGTTCACTCCCGCCCCTATCGCGCAAATTGTCACGGGGGAAAAAACAAAATCCGCCACCACTCTTCCCCCCAGCAATCTTCCTGCCTCCATCCCGCTTTGCACCAACAAAAAAACCACAACCTCAGTTACCAAAGGGCATCGTCTTCCTGAGCATTGGCAAGCAGACATCAAGGCGGCAGTTTCAGAAGGCTTGAGTGAAAGCCAAGCTCTTTGGCAAGCCAAGAAGTTTCGCGACTATTGGCAAGCCAAGAGCGGCAAAGAAGCACTCAAAGTAGACTGGCAAGCCACATGGCGCAACTGGTTTCGCCGTGAGATCGAACGGTTAGAACAGCAAAAACAGGGAGGCTCCTCATCTTTTACCTCTGAGAACAACGACACGCTTTACCGCAGTTTGATCAACTATAACGACAATTTTTGACATCACACAAACAACGTATTTTTCAAGCAAGCGCGGGGACAAAAATGCTTCAAAACCACAACAGCATCGGACAAAACAAAAGGCGGCAAAACAACATTTGGATAGGCGATTCACACCGTAAAACGAGTCAACATCGACCATTTTTCTCTCATCACAAAAGCGTTTTCCCCACGCAAAAGACCCCCACAGGCACCCCAACATACACACCCCAACATGCACCCCAATACACCAGGACTCCAGCATGCACCACCCTCTCACAGACATATCCACCCCACCCTTCTTTCACCCCCTTCCTCCTTTCCGCTTTCCTCCTTTTTCTCAAGGCGCCACTTCCCATGCTCTTGGCAAGCAGACATCAACAGAGCAGCTTCAAAAACCTTCAATGAAAAGCAAACTCTTTGGCACTCCCCCTCCCACACAGGCACCCCAACACATGCCCCAACAAGGTATCCCAAAACAGGACTCCAACATGCACCACACCCTCACAGATATATCCACCCACCTTCTTGCATCATCCACCCTACCTGCCTTCCAACGCGCCCCTCTCAAAGGGCTCCACCTTCCTAAACCCTTGGCAAACAGATACCAACACAGCCATTTCAAAAACTTTCAGGATAGAGCAAGTCCCGCGCAAAAAAGGACCGTATAGCATAAGACCTTTCACCATGTGATCGAACAACGAGAACAGCAAAAACAGAATCCTCACCTCCCACATCTTGAGAAAAACGACAATAATATCACGAATGACCATGAGCACAATTTTTGAAATCAAACAAAAACTTATCTCACAAGCCGATAGAATAGCAGAAATGCTTCTTCCCCAAGGGCACAAACGAGGCAACAATTGGATTGTAGGCAACACACGTGGTGAAGCTGGTCAAAGTTTATCGATTTGCTTGAGTGGTAGTAAAGCAGGACTTTGGTATGATTTTGCAGAAAGCACTGGAGGAGATCTTTTAGACCTTTGGTGTGAAGTCAAAGGCATTAGTCTTTCTCAAGCCTTAGAAGAAGCACGCGCGACTCTCAATCTGACACGCCCCAAACCCTTTATGGCGCCCCATCGTTCCTATCGCCGTCCACCGGTCCCTACAGGGCAGAGCCCGCAGAATCTTGTAAAAACCTATCTCCACGAAGAACGCCGCATTCCTCTAGAAATTATAAAGCGTTACCGCATAGGAGAAAATGGCAAAAAAATCATTTTCCCCTTTTATAAACCCGACGGCACCCTTGCTTTAGTCAAAGAACGACTTGCACAAACGGGAGCAAAAACAAAACCAACAGCCTCCCAATGTGAACCGATTTTATTTGGTTGGCAAGCCCTTTACCCCACAAACCACCCCTCCACGCACACATCCCAGCAGGCACCCCAAAACACACCCCAGCAGGTACCCTCAACCAACCCCGCCTCTACACAGGCGCCCCAAAACACCGCCTCAACCAACCCCGCCTCCACAAAGGCATCCCCGCACACATCCCAACAGGCAACCCAGCACGCACCTCAGCAAGCATTCCAACACACACCCCAGCAGGTACCCTCAACCAACCCCGCCTCTACACAGGCATCCCAAAACACCGCCTCAACCAACCACGCCTCCACGCAGGCGCCCACGCACACATCCCAACAGGCAACCCAGCACACACCTCAGCAAGTATTCCAACACACATCCCAACAGGTACCCTCAACCAACCACGCCTCCACACAAGCGCCCCAAAACACTGCCTCAACTAACCTCACCTCCACGCAGGCGCCCCAGCAGGCACCCCAACACACACCCCAGCAGGTACCCTCAACCAACCCCACCTCCACACAGGCATTCCAAAACACCGCCTCAACTAACCTCACCTCCACGCAGGCATCCCCGCACACATCCCAGCAGGTAACCCAACACACACCTCAGCAGGTATTCCAACACACACCTCAGCAGGTACCCTCAATCAACCCCACCTCAATCAACCCCACCTCAACCAACCCCGCCTCCACAAAGGCATCCCCGCACACATCCCAACAGGCAACCCAGCACGCACCTCAGCAGGCACCCCAAAACACACCCCAGCAGGTACCCTCAACCAACCCCGCCTCCACGCACACATCCCAGCAGGCGACCCAGCACACACCTCAGCAAGTATTCCAACACACATCCCAACAGGTACCCTCAACCAACCCCACCTCCACACAGGCATCCCAAAACACCGCCTCAACCAACCACCCCTCCACACAGGCGCCCCAAAACACCACCTCAATCAACCCCACCTCTACACAGGCATCCCAAAACACCACCTCAATCAACCACGCCTCCACGCAGGCATCCCAAAACACCGCCTCAACCAACCACCCCTCCACAAAGGCATCCCAAAACACCACCTCAACCAACCACCCCTCCACACAGGCATCCCAAAACACCGCCTCAACCAACCACGCCTCCACACAGGCGCCCCAAAACACACCTCAGCAGGTACCCTCAATCAACCCCACCTCCACACACACACACCAACAGGCACCCACACACACCCCCCAACAGGCGCCATTTCCCCTTCTTTCTTCAACAAACCGTACCATTGTCATCACTGAAGGAGAAATTGATGCACTTTCCTTAGCCGCCTATGGATATCCGGCGGTCTCTGTCCCCTTTGGAGGAGGCAGTGGAGGAAAGCACAATTGGATTGAAAATGAATTTGATCATTTAGAATCTTTTGAAACGATTTTTTTAGCCACCGATATGGATCCGCCCGGAGAAGAAGCAGCCCGTGAGATTGCCAGCAGGCTTGGACGCCACCGTTGCTACCGTGTCCGTTTACCCCTTAAAGATGCCAATGACTGTTTAACCGCAGGGATCGATAAAGCCACCATAAAAGCCGCCTTTTCCTCAGCACAAAGCTTTGCACCAGAAGGTTTACGGCGCGCCTCAGACTATAAAGATCAAGTGATTGGGCTTTTTTGGCCAGAGCCTGAAAAACATCTTGGTTATACGGTTCCCTATCCTAAACTGAAGGACAAATTGCATTTCCGCCCAGCAGAATTAACGCTCTGGAGCGGTGCGAGTGGTGCAGGTAAAAGCCAATTATTATCAGATTGTATTCCCCATTGGATTGCACAAAAGAGTCGCCTTTGCTTAGCGTCTCTAGAAATGAAAGGAGAACAATCGCTTCGCCGTTTAACCAAACAAACGGGCGGCTTAGAACAGCCTACAAAAGAGACGATTGAACGGATTCTTCATTTTTTAGACGAAGGGCTTATTCTTTATGAACATGTTGGCAAATCAAGCGTTGACACCTTGCTTGAAGTCTTTGACTATTGTCGTGCGCGCTATGGCTGCGATCAATTTATCATCGACAGTTTGATGCGGCTTGGCATTGCCTCTGATGATTATGCAAAACAAGAACAAGCCGTTTATAAAATGGTTGATTGGGCTGTTTTAAACAGTGTGCACATTCACCTTGTCGCCCATGCCCGTAAAAGCGGTCTGGATAAAGATATCCCCAGCACAGAAGACATTAAAGGCGCCTCAGAGATTGGCGCCAATGCCTTTAACATCATCACCATTTGGCGCAATCGGTCGTTGGAAGATAAAATCTTTGCCGCCTCTCTCGCACAAGAAAAAGCAGATTTAGCCAAACGCCCAGGTGTCATTATGAATATTGCCAAACAACGTTCTGGTGATTTTGAAGGCAAAATAGGGCTTTGGTTTGATCCCCAAACCTACCGCTATCGCTGTTCTTTTGAACAATCATTCCCTCGACGTTATCTGTAATGCCCCATAAACCCCACTCTCTTTAAAAACGCCTCCGCTTTCAAACGCGCACGCCTTGCTCCCACAGAAACAACAGGAAGGATCAATCCACAAATGATGAAAAACACCCAATCCTTCGCGAACCAAAGCCAGCCCAACCCTAGATTCTCTGCTCCCAGACGGAAACAAAAAAAGATCGCTCCAACAACGGCGCAAAACACCACCCCCTTCAATAACCACAAACAACGCGTCACCACCCCATCTCGCCGCCCCCTCATATGCAAAATCAAGAACCACTCCAACNACCCCCTTCAATAACCACAAACAACGCGTCACCACCCCATCTCGCCGCCCCCTCATATGCAAAATCAAGAACCACTCCAACAGTGCAGCAAACACGATCCCCATCAAGGACAGGAGTCCCCAAGGTATGTCCATACTCTCCATCCCCAAAAGAGCTAAAAAAAGGACGACTCCTAAAATGCCTTAAAACAGCACTTCCTTCAAAAAGAGGGAAACACCAAAAATACAATAAAACGCCGCCCGCCACCACGGAATATCGAAGCGCTTGGAAAGCCTATAAGTACCAATAACGACAACAATAAAAAGGTAGGAAAACACCAACAACAGCAAAAAAAACAAATCGTTCGACATCACATACCCCTCACAGCAAGCCCATTAAAGATCACACCCATAAGACAAAAAAACACCCCCTACCTCAAGAACCAAGCCCATAGAACACGCGCACGCCTTATACCCTGATAAATCAAAGGAGAAAAAAATCCAACAATAAAGGGCAACACCCTCTCATCCGAGAACCAAAGCCAGCTCAACCCTAGATTCTCTGCTCCCAGACGGGTAAAACAAAGAATTGGTGCCAAAATGCAGAAAAACAGCACAAAATTCAAAGCACGCAACGACCTCTGTAGCACCGTATCACCTTGCTCGCGTATAAAGAACCCCAAGAGCACTTTCAACAATACAGACAAGAGCAAAACCTTTAAGAATACCGCCCTTATGCTATCCATATCTCTGACACCCACAGCAGCAAACCACAGGATAAAGCCCATCATGCAACAAAACATAACCGCCTTCAAGAACACTTGCCAAGCAACAGGCATACTCTTGACGCCCAGATGCACCAAACCAAGGACAGTTGCAAAAATGCAAGAAAACACCGCCCCCTTCAAGAGCAGCTCCCCGTCAACAGCGCGCCTGCCCACGCCCACATAAACAAAACCAAGGTAGGTGGCAAGGGCGCCATAAAGCACCACCCATCTCCAAAACATCCACCCTGTAACAGAGCGACGCTTTGCTCCCTTATAAATAAAAACCAAGGCCAGAGCAAAAAAGCAGAAAAACCAAGACAACAGCCAAAACATCACATTGTTCGACATCAAATACCCCTCACAGAAAGAACATCAAAGATCACGCCCGTGGAAAAGAAAAATGCTCATTCTTTTTAAGCCCCCCAACAGTACACGCACACACCGTACCCCCTCCAAAACAAACAAAGGAACAAGTCCAATAGTGCCCAGAAACACCCCATTGTTCAAGAACCAATGCGTGCTCCAGCCCATATGCTTTACTCCCACATGTGCCAACCCAACAACAGCTCCAACAACGCCACCAAACACCAGCCCCTTAAAAAACATGTCCCATGCAACCACCATACACCCCGCACCTTTATTAAGCAAAACCAAAGACCATGCCCAAAATGCAGCAAAAGATCAATCCTTTACAAAGAATGAAAGCCTAAACCCAAGACGCTTTGCCCCTAGACAAATAAGCCCAAGGATAAGACCAAAGACAACGCCAAAAAGAATGTAAAAAAACCACTTGTTTGAAAACCACACCTGAGCCAAACCAAAATGCTCAGCTTTCGCATAAACAAAATCAGAGGTCACGCCAACAAAGAATGCAAGCACCCCACCCTTAAAAAAGTCCTTCCTTGTAAACCCGAAAAACCTTATTCCCGCATAAATAGAAACAAAGGCGAGAACCAAAGGACAGAAAAGTGCCAACCACTGCCAAAACATCACATCGTTCGACATCAAATACCCCTCACAGAAAGAACATCAAAGACCACGCCCGTGGGAAAGAAAAATGCTCATTCTTTTTAAGCACCACCCCAACAGTACACGCATACAGCGTACCCCCTCCAAAACAAAAAAAGGAACAAGTCCAACACTGCTCACAAACACCCCATTGTTCAAGAACCAATGCGTGCTCCAGCCCATATGCTTTACTCCCACATGCGCCAACCCAACGACAGTGCCAATAATACAAGAAAACACCACCCACTTGAAGCACCACACCCCACGCGATATCCATTTACCCCGCACCCTCATAAGCAAAACCAAGGACAGCGCCAGCAATGCAACAAACACCGCTCCTATTACTAAAAATTCCCATGATATATCAAAACGCTTCGCTCCCTTATAAGCAAAGCCAAGAACCACTACAGCAATGGTGCAAAACACCACAGCCTTGAAAAACACGCCCCACGATACAGTTCTACTGTTTGCTCCCACAACAATAAAACAAAAGGTCGCTCCAGCAATGCAAGAAATCACCACCCCCTGCCAAAACACCTCCCACGTAATAGCCGGTCGCCCCGCATCTTCATAAGCAAAGCCAAGGACCATGCCAACAACGCAGCAAAACGCCAGCCCCTTCAAAAACATGTCCCGCGCAACCACCATACGCCCCGCTCCTTCATCAATAAAAATCAGAGACCATGCCAAAAATGCAGCAAAAGATCAATCCTTTTCAAAGAATGAAAGCCTAAACCCAAGACGCCTTACCCCTCTATAAATAAGAGCAAGGACAAAGCCCAAAAGGACATAAAACACCCACTTGTTTGAAAACCACACCTGAGCCAAACCAAAATGCTCAGCTTGCTTATAAACAAAATCAGAGACAGCAGCCAAAATGAAGCTCAACAACACCATCTTGAGGAACAAACCCTTCGTTACACCACGCCGCTGCATTACTTCATAACCCAACATAAGGAAAATACCGGGAATGCCATAAAACGCCACAGCTCGTAAAAATACGCCCCACGTCATCCCCAACGCCTTCATTTCCACATAAACAGCCACAGAGACATAAGCTACAATACAGCTAAACACCAATCCCTTCAGAGACAAAAGCCCGCGCGCCATCACTCACCTCCCTCATCAAGTCATTCAAGGAAAATCCACCATGCGACAAAACACCCCTCTTTTCAAGAGCCAAATCCATGGGGCTCCCACACACAAGCGCAACAGTCCAAGTCACCCCCAAGAGCGCATACCCCCACGGCACACTCCAACACATGTCTTCCTCTCACCCCCCTCTTTTGCCTAGATCAAGCAACATTTTTTAAAAAACGAGAAGCAAAATTAAAATTTTTAAGGAGATGCTATGAGCCATCAAGAGAAAAAAAACATGCAAACCTGCCCGCTTGATCATCAAAATCAAGGAAAGCACATTGGTCATTTAAAGACGCAAGAAATCCCTGTAGAAACGCGTAATCCTTATTTTAAACCCAATCATCCAGAAAGTTCCAGTAACCCGCGCACGATTAAAGCCATTGCCAATGCACAAAGCCATCCCATTGCCCTTTTATATGCCAAAGGACATCTCAGCAAAGCCCAATATAAAGCGGCAGAACGTTTTTATTTTTACTGGCGTCAAAGCCAAGCCGATCTCCACATGAGCCTTGACTACACCCGTGAAAAGGTTTCCTGTAGCCAAGGGTACACACACCCCATTGAACGTCAAATAGAAGCCTCCAATCATTTAAGAACAATCAAAGTTCAACTGGGTATTCTTGGCTATTCACTGCTTGAACGCGTTATCGGCTATGGACAAGCGATAAAAGAATTAAGTTCTTCAAAACGCAAACAAAACTCCCTTGCCGATCATTTACGAGATTGTTTAGACTTGCTCGCATTTCATTGGGGATATGCAAACCATAAACATTTTGAATAATCTCCCTCGCCATTTTAAGCGGCCTCCCATGTTGCCCCGCCCCCTCTAAAGAAACCTCCCCCACACGGGCTCAAGCATCCAGCAGCTCTCGCCTCCATTTTCATTACCTTGCCCCCACCCAAAAGGACAATACTTCACCCCCCTCACACATACTTAAGATACACCCCACACTCTTAAAAACAAAAAGCCTTCCCCCATATCAGTCCTATAATCATGAGGGGCTCTTAATTCGTTTTTGATTGAAGAATATTCTCAAGATGCTTGCATGTATCATAATATTTTTAAATATAGTTTAATTAATATCGAGTCTTAAAACAAATATTCAATTGAAAAAAGTATTAAGTTTTAATGCAAAATGACAAAATTTTTTGTAAAAAGTATTTTTTATATTGCTATTTTTTCAATTCTCTGCTAACTATAATATGGTAGGTTCTTTAAGTATGATTTTTTTGTATTTAGTACGGCCTTTTAAATTTATTCTTTTTTGACACGTCCTGCGAGTCAATGTTAAAATTCTCCTGCTTTTTGGTCCTCTGATTGCGACGGAGGACTTTTTTTTTATGCCTGTACTTTTTATAACTGTATTGTCTTAAATCACTTCCTTATGAGCTTTGTGATAATTCCTCCATAAGGTTTACCCGCAAAATAGATCATTCTTTTGTCAAATTGACTTGCGTTCCATTCTTAAAGAACAAAGATTCTTAACTCAATCTGATTTACAAACAGCTTGGATACACTTCCCTCTTGGCTTCTATTCAGGTTTTTCCGCTAAACTCAAGGCGCAACAGAAGCTTGCTCTGTCTCAAAAATTCACCACGCCCTTAAAAAAACACTTAAAACATATCCAAGGAAGCTTGCTTCATATCACCAAACCTCAAATGACCGTGTTTTACGGCATAACAGAATGACTTAACTATTGGATAACTTTCTTTATCGCCCCCCAACAGGTTGATGTATCACGACAACATATTGATTTATAATCATCATATCCCGTTATCCATATTAAAACCCGTTATCCATATAAAATTAAGAGACGCAGATATCATAGGGATTCTCTCATTTTAAATTTATTTCATGTTGCATCAATCAACACCTTGTCTTTTCCACATTACAAACATGAGAGACATATGAAATAACGCACTTCAAAGATTTCAAAGATAAAGAATCAAAATGCCTCTTATGAACACGCTCAAGAGCCAAAGGCTGTCATCATATGAGGCGCGAATAGTATGATAATGTGCTGGCTTTTCCTTATGAGAATTTAAAGAAAGGCTTATCCACTTCACAAGAGATTTCTCCATTATCAGATTTACCAATATCTCCAATCACCAATATAATTGTGATAATAAGATCACATAATGTTTTTAAACAAGTAGGTAAATGTGCAACACAAATATATTCTATTTAGAGCATTCTGTTTTATGTGAGTCGCGTAAACTCCCATTAAAAAACAAAATCCCCCATTAAAAACAAAATCCCTATGAGAAAAAATCTAAAGCGTGAAGATAAAAACATGAGACAAGTGTGATTCCATTCAGATATTGCTCTTTAACCGTCAAACCGAATAAAAATAGATCCGGAAAATATGTTAATCTTCCTACCTTAAGAGATAAACTGAGAATATAGACAACATCTCTCCTAACATTCCCCTTTTTCTAGCATCGCTTAAGAATCAAAAGTTATACAGCTTATTTTGTCATATTATAAAGCACTGTTTTTTAAGGCGGTATTGAAGCAGTTAAAACAATTGAAGTGTTTAGCCAACGCCATCGCCATTAGCAAAGCTAAAAAAACAAACTGTTGAAAAGCCGTGCATATCTTGTGTAAACACAAAAAAAACAAGAAAAAGGCACAAAAATATCTCAATTTTTATAAAAATACATCAGCGTCTTTTACGATTGTATTGACGAACAACCCTTATCACATAATCATCTTAAATATTGAGAATAAAGAATGAATAGCCCTCGCAAATACAGCAACCTATCAATAAAAATATAAAAACAAATCTTTTTGTTATCTCTGTTTCTTATGGAATATGCCTTTCCCTATGGATGCACTTTAGCCTCCAAAGAGTGCATTCAATCCATGGAAAGGATGCACTCCAGCCCTTAAAGAGTGCATCCTTCCCCTCAACGGATACCGCCAAACCCTCATAAAGGCAGTATCCAATCCATGAGAGGATGCACTCTAGCCCTCAAAAAGAGTGCATCCTTCCCCTCAACGGAAACTGCCAAACCCTCATAAAGGCAGTATCCAATCCATGGAAAAGATGCACTCTAGCCCTCAAAAGAGTGCATCCTTCCCCTCAACGGAAACTGCCAAACCCTCATAAAGGCAGTATCCAATCCATGGAAAAGATGCACTCTAGCCCTCAAAAGAGTGCATCCTTCCCCTCAACGGAAACTGCCAAACCCTCATAAGGCAGTATCCAATCCATAAGAGGATGCACTCCGCGCCTTAAAAAGAGTGCATCCTTCCCCTCAACGGAAACTGCCAAACCCTCATAAAGGCAGTATCCAATCTATAAGAGGATGCACCCTAGCCCTCAAAAAGAGTGCATCCTTCCCCTCAACGGAAACTGCCAAACCCTCATAAAGGCAGTATCCAATCTATGAGGATGCACTCTAGCCCTCAAAAGAGTGCATCCTTCCCCTCAACGGAAACTGCCAAACCCTCATAAGGCAGTATCCAATCCAT
>NZ_JBHIPG010000020.1:0-4610 GCF_042195905.1 Bartonella sp. AP331QHHD | reverse complement strand
GGCAACCGCACGACCAGTGGCCATGGGTTCACGCGCCCCATTAACATGCACTGTGACATTTTGATTGTGTGTGATGGGGGAGTGATCTTTGCTTTTTGCTTCTGTGAAAGGGGAATTTGCATGCCCCGCCCCCGCAAATTGCACGATGGGTTGGATGGCTGTTTTACCCCCCAAAAAACTTGGCAAAAACTCTCTTACATCAATGGAACCAATCCACCCCTTAATGCGGCTAGGCAAAGATTTACAATAATCCATCAATTGTGAGATAGACGACATAAAGCCATCGACAATCGAATTAGCCAGATCTTCGCCCGCTTGTTCCATACCAGCCTTGGCAGCATCCGAGAGCTTTTCCTGTGTAAAAAAACTCTTCAACCATTGCCAAAAGTTGGAAAAGCTTTGTTTAACGCCCTCCCACAAATTGCCAAACCACTCGACAACAGCGCTAAGCTCTTGTTTAAACTTTTGCCAATGGGAAGAGAGATCAAAAGCAGCAGCAATGATATTTTTCCATTTGGTGATGGTGGTGGTATCAGCACCAAAAAAGCGCATGACGGCTTCAAAGGCACGCCCAAAAGCCCGAGATACCCCCCGTGCAAAACCTTTGACAAAAGAAGAAAAACGATCCCAATATTTCCACAAAGCAAAACCCGCAGCAAGGATGACAGCCACAACAGCAGCAATGACCGCCCCGATCGGGGTAAAAATACCCCCCACAACAGAGGAAATAGCTGCCCCAGCCACTTCTATCGCTGTCCCGATCCAACCAAAAGAGGCAGCAAATGCACTTCCTGAGACAGCAATCCCCCGTAAAGCCCCGACCAACAAGGTCATGGGGCGTAAGAGTCGGAGTGAACTTGCCCCAAGACCCGCGGTTAGCAAGCCCAGCGAGCGCCCTGCGGCTGCTAAGCCCCGCCAGCTTGCAGCAACACCACGACTGAGTACTCTAAGCTTGATAAAAGAGCCCATCAATTGAAGAAGCCCAAGACGTGTGCCAGCCATGGTAAAGCGCAACACGCGCAGAGCAATATTAAAAGCCATCAGGGCAGCAATGGTTTTGATAATGGCACTTGTTAAAGTGGGATGGGCATTCGCCCACGCCATAAGCCCATTAGTAAAATTACCAACAGTTTCCATGAGACTGTTGAGAGGAGGCAGAAGCACTTCACCAATGGTGATGCCCAGAGCTACAATACGGTTTTGCAAGAGTTCAAATTGCCGCATAGCACCGGTTGCTTGTTTGTCTGCTTCTTGCTCTACCGAGCCTTTAAAGACTTGTGGATCTTTCACATACTCTAAAGCTTGCCCTAACAATTCTGGGTTGCCCACCAATTTGGCAAAATCACCAGTAAAATCGCGCCCCGCAATGGCAATCAGCGAGCGCATCCCCTGTTCGGATTTACCCAACACATTAAAAAAGCGCACCAAGGTGCCGGTGGCATCTTTGTCCAGATCTTGCATGAATTTTTCGCGGGAAAGCCCGATATTGGCAAAAGCATCTTCAATATGCTTGCCCCCTGCCTGAATGCGGGCACTCATGGCATTAAAGCCACGCGCGGCACTCTCTGGAACAATCCCAGCAGAAATCATCGCTGTACCAAATGCCGCAGTTTCGCGCGCGGTGAGCTTAAACATGGTTGCCGCACCGGTGGCACGATTGGTAAAATCAGACACTTCACTGGCTTTTGCCGCCATGTGATTAGAGAGATGATTGATAGCATCGCCTAGATCTTCAATGCCTGCCTGATTAAGCTTAAAGACATTGCGCAATTTGGCAAAGCGCTCCCCAATCTGATCCCCCGTCATATCAAAAGCAACAGCCGCTTTGGCAGCATAAATGCTAAAAGCTTCCAGATCTTGTTCGCCAATCCCTGCTTGGCTGGCACTGGTCATCAATTCTAAGACTTCACGCGCCGCTAGCGGAATCTTGGTGGAAGTTTCAAGCGCAAAACGGCGCAATTCCTTTAAGCGATCAAGGGGGGCATCGAGAACCTTTTCTAGTCCCTTCATCGATTGGTCAAATTGCATGGCTTTATAGAGCGGTGCAATTAAGGTTGCTGTTTGCGCAATCGCCCCCACCATACGCCCCGGCGCATGGTTAAAAGCATTTTCCGCATTCTTTGTCGCATCCTCAAGATGCTCAGGGTCAAACCACCCTTTAAAATGCTGCCTTGTCTTGTTTTGGAAATGTGCAACATCTGAACTAAAGGCTGCAAGATCCCGCTTGGCAGAAGCTATCCCCTCTTGCAGATGATTGACAAAACGCACAACAAGGGAAACATCCATGACGATTCTTTATCCTAACTGATGGCTTTCATATTCTTGAGCTTTCAGGCGCGCGAGTTCTTCTCGATAGGCAATCACATCCAGCCAATCCATCTGGTTAATCTCTGAAGGCGCCCAGTGATAATAAAGGGCTAGTTCTGCTCCAAATTGTCTGGCAGAGAGGATTGGCGTTGCGTAAAAAAAGCAAAAAAAGCCTTCAATATTGCGACAATATCTATCACATCAACTCGATCAATCAATTCAATAGATTCATGTGACATATCAGCCAAAAGTGCTGTGATGCCTTCTGTTGCCTCACTTGTGAACAAAACTTGAGAAAGCTTCGTGATAAGCACATCATTGCTCAAAGTTGTTTTTTGCTCTCCAAACTCAGGAAGCAGCAGCTCTGTCAATTGTGGTCCAATGAGCACCGCTAATTGCTTGGCATGCTTAAAAGTGGGGCGATAAAAGGTCAGTTTCTTGCAGAGAGATTCTTTGCCACCTTTATCTTGATAAGGAAGCGGAACCTGCAATTCCACGTCAATGCTGGTTTGTAAACTTGTCATGATCAATTCCTATAAATTGAGAACCCTATCAATAATGAGAGCTTATAAATTGAGAATAGAGCGGCGGCGAGAACCGATCTCTTGCCCGTTGCGGACAAGCCAGCCGCCCCGTTTAAAAGAAAAGCGGTGCAAAACAGAGCCATCCCAAAATTCCGTATAGTCCCAAACATTTTTGATCTCGCAATCATAGCCTGTGGCTTTCCCAGCTGTTAAGCCTTCGCTATCCACTTTGACCAACCGCCCTGTCACATCAATGGAATGTTCATGCTCACGCCCATCTTCTTCAGAAATCACATGTTTTTTGCCAGTGAATTTATGACGAAGACCAGGAGGACCACCAAAGATGCCGATAATTTCGGGGGTATGGCTGCGGATTTTCATTTGTAAACTCAAAGCTTTCACACCAAGACCGCTCACATCAATTTGCATATCAGAGCCGCCCGGTTGATAGGTTTCTGTAATTTCTTCCAACGTGGGCAGTTTCAATGTTTCAAGATCAAGGTGAAGATTCACATCATCATCAACAATCAAGGTAAAACCGCGTACAATGCGTAAAGTCATGCTTTAACTCCTTGCTGCTTTGCGATAAGTTTCAAGCGTATCGCCAAATTGATAAGTCATTTTCTTTTGGATATCTTGCGCCAAACGGTCAAAATAAGCGCTATTGCGCCGGCTGCCGAAACTCAAATCTTCTAAAGGTGGCACTTCTTCTGCATCAAATTCCACCCGCAATTTTCCCAATTGTAAAGTGCTGTTGGAATTTAAATCACGATCAAACCAAACCCGCCCACCAAGCAATGCACCACGCGCAATCATATCATCAAGAAACTGTGTAAGGCTGCGGGTAATGGCAATAACATGTTGGCCAGTAAGGTTTTCATCATTCGCCCAAGGGCGCAAATTGTTAATGATGGTTTTTTCCAAAGCTGCACGGGTGCGCACCACATTGACAAAGCGCCAAAGTGGATCACTGGAGGTGGTATGATTTCCCCATAAAATGCGCCCATTGGAAGCTACTTCTCCCACAGAATTACCTAAATGCGCATTTTGGCTAAGCCGTGCTGGAATAAAGGTCGCAATATCGGCTTGGTTAAGGCGATTTGCCTCATGATCAATTTCGCCATCAAAATAGCTAATGGGGCGTGCTGTCCCTAAAATGCCATGCACATCTTGGTTGGAAGGAGACCAAAAAACACCGCCCCTTTGCTTGTCACGTTTGATAAACATGGCTGCTGCAAAAGGACTTGCGGGTTTAACACTAACACCCCCCTCACGATTTGCCACCCGTACAAAGGGGTCAATCAAATAACAAAAGCGTGAGGAAAAATCTGCGCGATAGGCAAGACTTTCTTGCGTGTTTTTACCACCCGTATCAAACACGGCAATGGCTTGTAGCTTTTCTGCAACCTGTTCCAAGGCATCCGCCACGGGGTTTTTGCCATTGTCAATCCGCCCTGCACTATAAGCCGGTGCCAGTAAAATCCCAGGCTCCACCCCCAAATGCCCCCGCGCATGCGCTAAAGCATGCACACCGGTCAAGTGAGTATTGGATCCCACCATTTCGGTTTGTGTCTCAGCAATGGTTGACTTTTCTTCCACCCGCACAAGGATAATTTGTGCCTCAATCCCCTGCGCGCACACGGCGTTAATGACATCAAGAGCTGTACCTCTTGTTCCAAGCTTTTGGATTTTCTCACCCTCATGTGTAAAAACTAACACAGGCTCGTCGAGGGGAAAAACTTGGTTGTCAGCATCAGGGGCTGTAACAACCGCCCCAAT
>NZ_JBHIPG010000019.1:0-64477 GCF_042195905.1 Bartonella sp. AP331QHHD | reverse complement strand
AAGCGAGTGGGAAAATGGAGAATTTTATATAGGTGGTTTTGGCAGTTATGATCGTGCCCGTGTTGCGCATGCACGGGGGGGCATCAGTGGTATCAATACTTATGGTATTGGCGCTTATGTCACTTATTTGGATCATAGTGGATGGTATCTCGATGGTATTTTAAAATACAATCATTATCAAAATACTCTAAAGGCAGTTTCAACGAATGGTTTAGGGATTGAAGGAAGTTATAGGCAATGGGCGCTGGGCGCCTCCTTTGAAGCAGGTTATCGACTTAAGACGTCAAAGAACAGTTGGTTGCAGCCTTATGGACAATTTACATGGTTGCAAGTTGAGGGTAAAGAAATCAAGTTATCGAATGACATGACAGGTGACATGCGTCCATTCACTTCATTACGCAGTGAGGTTGGTTTATCTTTAGGATATGAATTTGGTTTTCACATGGATTCCTCATCGCTTGCGTATATTATAGCAGCATGGTTGCGTGAGAATAAAGATGACAATCAAACGTTAATTAATCAACGGCATTCATTTACCACGGACTTATCAGGGAATGCAGGTAAATTAGGAATAGGTTTAAGCAGTTTAGTGAGTGAGAAGTTAAAGTTATATGGTGAGGCCCATTATATTAAAGGGCGTAAAACAAAACAGTCCCTTCAGGGAATTATAGGTGTACGCTATAGTTTCTAAATATATGGTTATTTTTTAGTTATCTTTAAATATATGATTGTTTTTAAAGGTCTTTAATTAAAGGTTCAGAGAACAATTTTTCAGAGCACGCAGCTTCGTTGTTCATGATAAACTGTATACCCTTATATACTTGATTATGCATTACTTTTTATCTTTGATAAGAAAACTCCGAGAAAATGCTAAAGAAGCACTATAAGAGCGCTCTTATATTCTTGATCAAAAAAGTATTTAAAAACTATAAAGAGCGGTTTTTTATGAGATAAGGAGGATTTTTAAGAAGGATTGTTGCAATCTAAGGTTGAAAATATATTTTGTAGAGCTAATTACGTTTAGTGTCTATGCAGGCGTGAAGGGGGGAGGATATGGCTCTACAATATAAATGGAAACGACATTGTTGGATACTCATGTTGAGCAGCTGTTTTGTGCAAGCTGCTGCTGCAAATGAGGGGGGAACAGCACTTTTTTGTCAATCTTCAAGTTATGAAAATGATAAAGTATTTCAAGATCAATACAATGAGGATATGAAAACAGGCAGATGCATACTTGGAGCCTCTAATGATGTCATGGTAAGAACGCGCAATGAATTAGACTTTTTGAAAAAGCCTAGCGATTTTATCATGGATAAGGGTGCTAGAGTGTTTGCGAGTCAACAGGAGCTTGACAGCAGTCATCGTGACAATGCTGGATATAATGCACAAGAACAAAATACTGCGTTTCTTAAAAAGCCTGAACTTATTTCCATTAAAGATGGGGCAATATTAGAAAATTATATCCTTGATAATGAAGGTAAAGCATACATTTCAAATGATGGTGAGATTGATAGTCCAGGGCGATCCATTAATAACACTGTAAGGAATGGTGCAGAGCTTTATGTGTATGCAGGAGGACTCAGTGAGAATAGTAAAATTGAACATGGTGGAATTGAAAATGTTCAGGCTTTAAAAGGAAAACAAGGTTTTTCGAAAAATGCTGTTGTTAAAGAAGGCGGGCACCAAAGTGTTGGAAATGGAGGGAAAGTAGAGGGGACTAAAATTTATGGCGGTGAGCAGCTTATTTTCGGCGAGGGGGATATTGGAGGAGAGATTAAAGGCAGTAGTGCTTCTCATACTATCATTTATGGTCAAGATGAAACACTAGGCCAACAAAAAGTATATGATGGCGGAAAAGTTTGGAATACAAAAGTTATGCAAGGGGGTGTCCAAGAGGTTGGACAAAAGTCTCAAAGTGCAAAAAATGGTGGTTTTGCATTTGACACAGAAGTTTTTGGTGGTGGTAAACAGCGTATCTTAAAAGGCGGTCAGGCTATTGGAGTCACTTTAAATGAGAGTGCTATTCAGGAAATATATACTGATGGATCTGTAAAAAATCTAACAATGAATGATCAAACAAAATCATGGGTGCATGCTGGAGCAACATTAGAAGGCAAGACACAGGTAAACCATTCTGGGCAGATCCATCTTTATGCTGGGAATGATCAACAACGCACCACAGTAGAAGATATTATTTTAAATGGAAAAGATACAAAACTATACTCTATTACTGATGAGTTTGATGGAAAAAGTTCTTTGATACAAAAATTAAGTGGTGAAGGGAGTATTATTTTTTCGTTTACAGGTTCTGATCCATATTATTCTCAGCTTCATGTGAATAATCTTTCAGGAAATTTACATTTCGCGTTCAATACTACGATTGCCCATAACCGTGGTGATTATCTCTTGGTTGAGAAAGGCGCTGGGAAACATACAATAAGTGTTGCTGATTCTGGCGTTGAAATCACGGATCCTTTTTCAAATAAGCGTGATTTAATTACGGATCAAAGTGGTGGAGCGCATTTTACGCTGACAGATCTTAAGGGTGAAAAAATTAACGCCATTGATGGTGGAACTTATATGTATGATTTGAAAGAAAGAAAGGATGAAAATGGAAAAGTTTGGTTTTTATCGGCAGACCGCCTCAGTGGACCAGAACCTTCTATGCCAGATCCGACAAATCCTTTTTTTCCTGGAGAAACATCAACAACCCCCTCTACCGATGCAGTGTTAACGTTGTCCGTAGTTCCTGGGCTTATTTTTAATAATGAGTTGCAAATTATACGGAATGGTAGAAAAATTTGGGACAGAAATAAGAAAGATATCGAACTATGGACTTATGGGATTAAGAGCAGAGAACGTGTTGCGACAGGCCATACACACTTTAAACTTGGGCAGACAGGTTTAGTCTTTGGTGCTGATCAGTTGAGTGAATTAGGGCATGGAGAGTTGTATGTTGGTGGTTTTGGGAGTTATGATCAAGCACGTATTTCTCATGCACGAGGTGGTGACAGCAATTTGAGCTCTTATAGTATTGGAACTTACGCAACTTATTTTGATCATCGTGGATGGTATATGGATGGTGTTTTGAAATATAATTATTACCGAGATAATTTGAAAGCCATATCAACGAATGGTTTAGCCATTCAAAGTCATTACAATCAGTGGGCGATAGGTGGATCATTTGAGATTGGTTGTTATTTTGAACCGGCACAGAATACTTGGATGCAGCCTTATATCAAGCTAACAGGTTTGCAGGTTGAAGGTAAAAGAATAAAACTTTCCAATGGAATGATAGGTGATCTAAGCCCATTAACTTCATTCCGCAGTGAAGTTGGATTGACTGCAGGACATGAATTTTTTGTGAGTTCAGAAACTTCATTAACAGCTTACATTATGGCAGCTTGGTTGCGTGAGAATATAAATAATAATTATACGACAATTAATAACCAGTATAAATTTATTACAGATTTATCAGGCAGTGCGGGTAAATTGGGAATTGGTTTAAACGGTTCGGTCAATGATAAACTAACACTTTATGCGGAAGCACATTATCTAAAAGGACATAAGATTAAGAATGCTCTTCAAGGTATTTTAGGATTACGCTATAGTTTCTAAATATGTGTGCATGGCTGATTAACTTTACAAATGTAATTGTTTTGCAAACTTAAACAGATAACGTTCGGCTATGTCTTCTCGAGAGTGTAGGGACTTTCTCAAATAGTAGGAATGTCTTTATACTCTCTCTTTTAAAGGCAACATACTGAATTTATAATAATAATTCATTTCTATGCGTGTTGAATAAGAGTCGCGAAAATCATAGGATTCTCTCATTCCAAATCTGTTTATGTTGAATCAATCAAAATTATTCGCTTGGCACATCGCAAGCGGGATGAAGGTGTGTATAAAAACTATACAAAAAAGAAGTAAAAATGTCTCTGATGAATCGTCTCTAGTGTCAAGGGCTGTCACAACATTGGGATGGCAAAGTGTATGATGATATCGGCCCGCTTCTTCATAAGCGTAAAGATAGGGGGGCAATGGCTTTACCGGTATATCATTCATGGATGACGTTGCGAAATGGGCTTGAGTGCATTGAGAGATGTCTCTTTAAAACAAGTGAGTGAATGTACAACCCAATGGCGTTTTGTTTTACGTGAAGAGGGGGCCCCATTAAAGGGCACGAGCATTTTTTTCATCTATAATTCCAGATATGCAAATTATTCCTTTAACTTAAGTGAACATTTTGAATTTTATTCAATTTTTCTGCCTTAAGTTAGAGTTTTTTAGTGGTTTATAGATAAACAACTTTAAGTTGTTTAAATTAAAAAAATACACTAAAAAATTGTATTTAGACATAAATAAAACACATTATGATACAATCTAAAATGAGCTATCTATGTAGTCGCGGGGTATTTTTCTAAATAATTGAGAGTGGAGTGTGGATAATGCGGTATAAATACAAATTAAGTTTTTCAGTATTGATGATCAGTAGTTGTCTTTTGCAATCTGCAAGTGTAGTTGAGAGTAGGAATAGAGTGCTAACAAGAGCAACAGATGTGGGAAATAGAGAAGAGGAAGAAAAAAATTTAGAACTGATTGCTAGTTTTTTCAAAAATAATATTACGATTGAATATGGTGATGTAGAGCTTGTTGAGAATGGAAAAACTTCCGTGGGGTCCACTATTAAAAAAGGAGGGATGCAAATAGTTACACGAGCAGGAATTGCAATGAGCGCCAAAATTTTGGGAGGTCAGCAGTTTATTCATGAAGAGCCAAATATTGATCTTACACTCGTGGTTAGACGAAGTAGTGCATATAATTCCACAGTTACTGGTGGAGATGGAGCAATAGGGCAGCAGAATGTGTATGATGGGGCAGAGACTTGGTATACGAAAGTGGGAGATAACGGAGAACAAAATCTTTATGCAGGACAAAGAAAAGAGGGGGGAAAATCAATGTATGCTGAGGTCTCTGGGAATGGGAGACAGCATGTCTTAGCGTTAGGAGAATCGGTGAAAACTACTTTGAAGGATCGAGCTACTCAAGTTGTATATCCTATAGGATTTGTAGATACTTTAACAATTACGGATTTTGCCAAATCGTGGCTACATGTTGGTGTAAAAGAAGTCGTTGGGGAAGTAAGGGTTAATCATCATGGAGAACTTTATTTGTTTGCAGGTGATTCAACAAACCATATCACCAAGAAAAGCATTCCTATAGAAAGAAAAACTGATGAAATAATAAAACCTGATGAAATAATATTTGAGATTGGTGAACGGGATACCCAGCATAAACCTCAGATTAAAATTAAAGATTTAGGTGGTAATGGAGGGACTGTTACTTTTACTTCTATTCCGTATGATCCACGACATATTTCGCTTCATGTTGAGAAACTTTCAGGGGATTTACATTTTCGTTTTAATATAAATGCTATGGGAGATTATAATAGCGATTATTTGTTGATCGATAATGGTGCCGGTAACCACAAAGTAAGTGTTACAGATTCTGGTCGGGAAATTACAGATTCTCTCCTACAAAGGAATGGTTTAGTTAGCGGAGTCAATTTAATTACCGATAAAAGCCAAGAGGGAGGTGCTAATTTTACTCTGGCAGACCTTTCGGGGACGGACATTACAGCTGTTGATGGTGGAACCTATCAGTATCGCTTGCTGAAGAGAGAAAGATGTGCTGATTCTAGTGGTCATTCTACAATTTGGTATTTATCTAGAGCTTCTGAAGATATGGGACGTTCGGATACTGAGGTACAGTGTGTGAATAAGAAAGCGAAGACTCCTCTTCCATTATCTGCAAGGAGTGGTACACAGTCTGATCAAGCCGCCTCTTCTGGAGAGAAAAACACCAGTCTTCGTTCACCTACTAAAAAAGAGATGCCCAAGCAACGTCCTCCACGTCATTTAAGAGGGGCACAGAATGTCTCTAGTGTTTCTGTATCTCCCTCTCAAGAAAATCAGACTCTTGTAGCGTTACCTCCATCAGGTCTTCATCCTTTTTCTGATGAAAAACAACAAACTGCTGTTTCAACCTCTTCTCAATCTTTAGCCGATCAAATGATTGTGCGTCCAGTTCATAAAGAACAACCTTTTCCACAATTGAGTGAGAAACTTTCAGTTTCTCACTTTTTGACCACTCCCTCTACAGATGCGGTATTGTCTATGTCTGTGGCTCCAGCGATGATTTTTCACAATGAAATGCAAACCGTACGTGCGGGAAGAGGAATTCTAGATAAAAGTAAAAAGAATACGGCTTTATGGACCTATGCGATTAAATCTAAAGAGAGTGTTGTTACAGAGCATATAGATTTTAAACTGGATCAGACCGGTATCGTTTTGGGGATCAATGGTTTAAGCGAGTGGGAAAATGGAGAATTTTATATAGGTGGTTTTGGCAGTTATGATCGTGCCCGTGTTGCGCATGCACGGGGGGGTAACAGTGGAATCAATACTTATGGTATTGGTGTTTATGTCACTTATTTTGATCATAGTGGATGGTATCTCGATGGTATTTTAAAATACAATCATTATCAAAATACTCTAAAAGCCGTTTCAACGAATGGTTTAGAGATTGAAGGAACATATACTCAAAGGGCATTGGGAACTTCCTTTGAAGCTGGTTATCGACTTAAGACGTCAAAGAACAGTTGGTTACAGCCTTATGGACAATTTACATGGTTACAAGTTGAGGGTAAAGAAATCAAGTTATCGAATGACATGACAGGTGACATGCGTCCATTCACTTCATTACGCAGTGAGGTTGGCTTATCTTTAGGATATGAATTTGGTTTTCACATGGATTCCTCATCGCTTGCGTATATTACAGCAGCATGGTTGCGTGAGAATAAAGATGACAATCAAACGTTAATTAATCAACGCCATCCATTTACCACTGACTTATCGGGGAATGCAGGTAAATTAGGAATAGGTTTAAGCAGTTTAGTGAGTGAGAAGTTAAAGTTATATGGTGAGGCCCATTATATTAAAGGGCGTAAAACAAAACAGTCCTTTCAGGGTATTTTAGGTGTACGCTATCGTTTCTAACGATATGGTTATTTTTTAATTGATCTCAATGATAATTTTGATAGGAAGCATTTAAGATTATGAAAGAAGATTCAATATTTATTGAGATTCTGTAGCGTATCTTTATGATGGGATGAGCAATTGCAGGTATTTTTATTAAAGTTTTCTTTATAATTTATTCTATGTTTTTGAGAATTTGTGTAGATTTTTGCAGAGTCACTTGGCAAAGGGTTCCTTGCTCGCTATAGAAATGGCTAGAGAATATTATAAATGAAATAAAGGTGGTTAAATGGCTTTAGAGCGTACTTTTTCGATGATTAAACCAGACGCAACCCGTCGTAATTTGACTGGCGCAATTACTAAAATGCTTGAGGATGCGGAGCTACGTGTTATTGCGTCTAAACGTGTCTGGATGAGCAAACGTGAGGCTGAAAAATTTTATGCTGTTCATAAAGAACGTCCTTTTTTTAGTGAATTGGTTGAATTCATGTCTTCTGGTCCAACCGTTGTACAAGTTTTGGAAGGTGAAAATGCAATAGCTAAAAACCGTGAAGTAATGGGGGCTACGAATCCTAGTGATGCAGAAGAAGGGACAATTCGTAAGGTTCATGCTTTATCGATTGGCGAAAATTCTGTCCATGGATCCGATAGTGCTGAAACGGCAAAAACAGAAATCGCCTTTTGGTTTCCTGAGGTAGAAATTGTTGGTTAATAAAGCGTTTATAATAATAAAGCGTATATAAGAAGCAAAAATCCGAAACACTATATTTCGGTTTTTTGCTTATGAGATTATAGATTTTTTTGAAAGCATATGGAGCATTAATCGTTTTTTTAGCTTTTAATATTGCAGCTGCTTTTACGAAAATATAAAGGCTATTTACTCTTTTTTGAATAGCTTTTATCTATACGTCCCCCTTATTTGTAATGTGCAAAAAAGCATTTTATTGATCTATCATTAATAAAAATAAATCAATCTTATGCTATTCTCATCTCTTATTTAAGTACAAAAAGATAAATCATCATTATAAAATTCCATACTATTCATAGGATAACGTGTTTTAAACCTGCACGAAAATAATCCCACCCTGTCCACAATGTAAGGAGGGCAGAAATCCACAGCATAGTAATGCCAAACTCTACTGTGTAAGGGAAAATTTTATTACCGGCTGGTCCAGCTAAAAGAAATACAATAGCGATCATCTGTACAAAAGTTTTCCATTTTGCAAGACGAGAGACAGGAACACTAACTTTTAACTCCGCCAAATATTCACGTAATCCTGATACAAGAATTTCTCTGCAAAGAATGATAATAGCTGCCCATAGAGTCCACCCAGCGATGGTACTGTCTGCGGCAAGCAAGAGCAAACAAGCAGAGACGAGAAGTTTATCGGCGATTGGATCTAACATGCGACCAATATTGGATGTTTGTTCCCAAATACGAGCAAGGTAACCGTCAAGAAAGTCAGTAATGGATGCAACGATAAAAATAGAAACAGCAATCCAGCGAGTGATATCACTTGATTGTAGTCGCCCTTCTAAAAAAAAGCATGCAACAACCATTGGGACTGCAACAATTCGTGCATAAGTTAAAATATTTGGAAAAGAAAAAGTATGATTTTTCATGGAGCCATTTTTAATTCTTGTGAAAGAGAATATATTTCCTAAACGTAACAAGGCGAAGGTTATGAAACAAGCCTATTTTTCATGAAAATGGTTATAAATTTTTTGTGCAATTGTCATAGAGATTCCCGTAACTTTTTTTAAATCTTCAAATGAGGCACTAGCAACAGCTTTGGCACTTCCAAAATGATGAAGCAATGCACGCTTTCTTGTCGGACCGATATTTTCGATTTCATCAAGTGGGTTTTTGAATGTTGCTTTTTTTCGTTTTATCCTATGAGTTCCAATCGCAAAACGGTGTGCTTCATCACGCAGACGTTGCAAAAAATAGAGGATAGGATCACGTGGAGGAAGTGTAAAGGGGGGAATACCTTTTATAAAAAATCGTTCACGTCCCGCATGACGGTCAACACCTTTGGCGATTCCAACAACTGTGAAGAGATCATTTAATTGTAATTCAGCAAGTATTGCATGTACGCTGTTGATTTGTCCTTCACCACCATCGATTAAGATAAGGTCAGGCCAAATGGGAAAAAGATCATCATCTTTTATGTTATGACTTCTATTTGGCAGATCATGCTCTTTGATAAGGCGTGAAAATCTTCGTTTAATCACTTCTTTCATCATGCCAAAATCATCGCCAGGCGTGATATCTGTTGAGCGAATGTTGAATTTTCGATATTGATTTTTAATAAATCCCATTTGACCAGCAACAATCATAGCCCCTACAGCATTTGTTCCCATGATATGAGAATTGTCATAGACTTCTATCCGGTGTGGAGGAAAAGGTAGTTGGAATGTTTTAGCAAGACCTTGAAGCAATTTTGTATGGGTGGCTGTTTCAGAAAGCTTATGTTCAAGTGCTTCATGAGCATTGAGATAGGCACGATTAACAAGAGTTTTCCGTTCACCTTGTTTAGGTAAAGAGAGGGATACTTTGTGGTTTGCTTTGAGACTAAATGCTTCTGTAAGAAGTGCCTTTTCTTCAATTTCTTCAGATAAAAGGATGCTTTTGGGAAGTGGTTTATCATCGTAAAATTGGGCAAGAAAACTCGCTAAAATTTCAGTGCGGGAAAAAGAGGGATCTGCTTTAGGAAAATAGGCACGGTTTCCCCAATTTTGCCCCATGCGAAAAAAGAACACTTGAATACAGGTCATTCCTTCTTTTTGCGCAATTGCAAATACATCCGCTTCTTTTATCGTTTGAGGATTAATACCTTGATGGCTTTGTATGTGAGAAAGGGCTGATAAGCGGTCACGATAGGAAGCTGCTTGTTCAAAATCAAGATTTTCTGCGGCTTTATGCATAGCTTGAACCATATCGCTTTTAATAGATTGATCTTTTCCCGAAAGGAACGCTTTTGCTCCTTTCACCAGTTCTTTATAATCACTGTCACTAATTTCATGAGTACAAGGTGCAGAACATCGCTTAATTTGATAAAGCAAACAGGGGCGTGTACGGTTTTCAAAAACTGAATCAGTACAGGTTCGTAATAAAAAGGCGCGTTGTAAAACATGAACTGTTTGTGTCACTGCACCAGCAGAAGCAAAAGGACCAAAATAGTGAGCTTTTCGTGTTCGAGCACCACGATGTTTGTAAAGTGCAGGCACTCGATGATCATCTGTAATCATAATATAAGGGAAACTTTTATCATCACGCAGGAGTACATTAAAATGTGGATGCAATCTTTTGATGAGATTGGCTTCTAAAAGGAGTGCTTCTGTTTCTGTATGGGTGACGATAAATTCCATATGATATGTTGCACGAATCATGCGGGTAATACGATTATTGTGTCCTTGTTCACGTGTATAGTTTGAAACACGTTTTTTGAGATTACGGGCTTTGCCAACATAAAGAATATCACCATTTTCACCAATCATCCGGTAAACCCCTGGCTTATGCGGAAGGTGTCTAACAAACTCTTGTATGAATTTGATACCTTGGAACTGATTTTTCTCATTGCTTTGATTGGCATTATGCCATGTAACATTAGAGAGAAAAGAAAGTTTTTCCCGTTCATTTTGCGGACAATTTGTATTATTTTTCAGGACCATTCCGTTTGTTACGAATATGTTGTTTGTTTAATATATGAAATATTCTTTTTTATTAAATAATGATTATTTATGTCTTTATAATTTTTTTCTATAAATAATATCTTATAACATAAGAGTATGATTTTAGAGAGCCGATCTTTCATAAAAAATATGAGAGTTGTTATTCTAAGACAGCTTTATGAATTTGCCCAATTTATCCATTAAAATGATTGAAATAAGAAATCCATGATGATTAAGAGGATAGACTTTCTAAAAGGAAAAAAATTAATTCACGCTGATCGTTATTAGCTTACCATTATAATATGTTGGTATTATCCAAAGAATCAAAGAACTTTATCATTTAATGCCTTTGTATTTTACAACATGATATTTGATTTAGAAAAAATATCAGAGAAAGATCTAACATAACAGATGTTCTTTTTGAAGCCACTTATGCGTTATTTGGGCATTTTCATCTTGTCCCAGACGGTTGATAAGAAAGGGGCTGAGTTTTTTCATTTCTTCTTCCAAAAGGTAGGGAGGGTTAATAATAATCATACCACTTCCATTCATTGTCGGTGGACTTGAACTTTTTCGGATACGCATTTCAAGCTGTAGAATCTTAGGAATTCCGGTTTGATAAAGCGCGTGAAGAAAACTTTCAATTTCTTTGTCATATTTAACAGGATACCATAAAGCGTAGATTCCTCCAGAAAAGCGACGATAGGCTTTCGTTAATCCATCAATAAGGCGGGAAAACTCTCCAGTTTTTTCAAAGGGAGGGTCAACAAGGATAAAACCACGTTTTTCTTTTGGTGGTACATGAGCATTTAAGGAAAGCCAACCATCTAAATGCAGAACTTTTGTTTGATAATCTCCTGCAAAGTTTTTTGCTAAAATATGATAATCTTCATTGTGCAATTCTATTGCGGTGAGGCGATCTTGTTTCCGTAATAATTGACGAATAAGAACAGGAGATCCAGGATAAAATACAATTTCTTTTTCCCCTTTATTGAGGGCATCAATGATATCACACCATGGACAAAGGAGTGTTCTTAAATCTTCTGGGATAGGAGTTGAAAAAAGTCGTTGGACACCTTCGCGACACTCTCCTGTTTTATGTGCTTCTAAAGAAGAAAGGTCATAAATACCGATTCCAGCATGCGTATCTATAACGCGAAAAGCTTTTTCTTTGCGTTTGAGATATTCTACAATGCGAGTGACAATAATGTGTTTAAAAACATCAGCAAAATTGCCAGCATGATAAATATGCCGATAATTCATGGAGTAAACTCTATCATATGTATAACTGTACCGGATTATTAGCATAGAATAATAGAATTGATATCCATAAAAATACTCTTGTAGAAATCAAACAATACCCTCACTCCCACATTATACACTACAGAAAAAATATTAATGTCATCAGAGCATTTATTCACAGAGCTATTTTTATATAATGAGATTAATCGTTAAAATTTTAATTTTTTTATATGAAAGATAGACAAGAAGAGATCAAACATTTCAATAGAGATATTTATGTTGTAAGAGAATTTTTTTATGACCGCGGACTCTTTCAGGAAAACTATAAAAAAACTCAATTAACGAGAATATTAGTGAAGTTTGTTGAAAAATTGAAGGGTATCTTTCAAATTCATTTTGTTTAAAGATTAAAGAATTTCAAATGCTTGATAAAAACATTGTTACATTTATAAGTTTTTTAGCAAGCGTAAAATTATGGATAGAGCAATAAAGTGCTGGTGTTATAGTGATAGATTTTTGTAAAAGTGTGAATGAATTTCATTGTTTTAAGCGGAGCCGAAGCTTTACATTATACACGCTAAATAGCTAGGTTATTGTGTATGATGCTAAAATAAAACTTTTGAAAATTGATATGTGCTCTGCAAGCTATCTCAATCAAAATGAGGAATTTTAAACTAAAGTAAATAGGTTTATCTATCTCTAACACTGTATTATCGAGCGGCTTTATGAGGTAATCTTATAAAAAAGGCTAGGATAAGAAATTCTTTTTATATGGATTATGCTTCTATACCATGCTTTTGATTGAATGTAATTTTCTATTCATGCCCATTCTGTTTTCAATACTGAGATAGGTTAAACACATGATATTATGAGAACGCATGCCCAGAATCCGGAGACTTGTAATAGTTAGAGCATACAGTGGCTTAGAGAGCTGGTTATATGGAGGTATTTTACTGAATAAAGGCACAAGCTGGTACCTTTTTTATTTTTTAGCAGTATTGCCATACCTCTTGGCACTTGAGTTGGTTCATAAAGTGCATTTTTACTCTTTCCGCTAATAGTTTTATTTACACGACAGATATTTAATTGAATACGATGATGGCTCATATTTCGTATTGTATATGGAATAATGGATGATAAAATTCCCACCCCAACGCAAAGAGTAAATGTTGTGCGTAAGATGATCGTTTTTGAAGAGACTGATGATGTGTTAAGAAAGTTTTTTAGAGATTTTTCTTTCTGATTTTTTTAATTGAATACGTAAAATGTTTTACAGCATGTTATGATTTTTATCAGTAAAGGATAATTTGGCGGAAATGTTTGTAATGATACGTACAACATTGTTTAAAAGGAAAGACATTGGCTATAGTATTTACAGGAAGATGAGTAACCTAAGAGATCAGATGAAGTTATTTTAGAAAAGTTTTTAAGTGTTTTGAACTTTGTATGAAGTGGTTTATCATTTTTGAATGGTTTGTGTTATAATACGCTAAAAAAGGATGAGAGGATAAAAAGTTCTTTTTGCAATAAAAGCGTGTAATTGCTTTTAAGTTAAGAAGAAAATATATAAGTAAGATATTATATTTGATACCTCCTTCAGAGGAAGCATGAATAAATGAAATCAAATTTAAAAGCATAAAGTTAGAGAGAATAATGGGTAATATTTTTTCACCAACGCATTTAATTATAATTTTATTGATTATCTTTGTGCTTTTCGGTCGCGGTAAAATTTCTGAATTAATGGGCGATGTTGCTAAAGGAATTAAAGCCTTCAAAAAAAATATGAAAGAAGAAGATGATAGCATTGAGGATAAAGTTGAAATGGCTCCTACTTCCCAAATGATTGATGTAGAATCTCAACAATCTCAGCCGTTATCGGTAAAACATGCAACAGCGCGCAGAAAGGTTTCTTCTGCTTCTAAAAAAAGCAAAACATCTGTTGCTAAAAAACAGTAACAAAAACGCAATCATCATTGTGCAATATTTTTTGATGAGAAAGTCGAATTAAGAGATGTTTGGGATTGACGGACCAGAGTTTATCGTAATCTTACTTGTTCTCATCATTGTCGTTGGACCAAAAGATTTACCTAAAATATTAAAGACAGTAGCAAAGATAAGAGCGTATGTGTATTCAACAGCAAATGAACTTCGTCATCAGTTTGATGATGTAATAAAACAAATCGAGCGCGATAATTTGCAAAAAGTATGTTCGGATATTAGCGATTCAAGCAAGAAGTTGGCAGAAACTTTTGATCCCACTCAAAATATATTAGAGGATATCCACGATAATTGGGATGTTAAGGAAACACATCATAAATCAAAAAAAGATAAAGAAATTTTGGAATGTGATCAAAACGTAACCAATAAAGATACGACAGTATCTATTGCTTCTAAAGATAAAGAAGATATGTCATGAATGTTAAGAAAGATGAAGTTGATGCTAATATGGCTCCACTTTTAGAACATTTAATTGAACTTCGTCAGCGAATTATTTCTGCCTTGGTTGCATTTATGATCGCTTTTATGATGTGTTTTCTTGTTAAAGATTATATTTTAAATTTTTTACTATGGCCATATCAGTGGGCAATGAAAATAGCAGAGGGTAATCCTGAGGGGATTCGTTTACAATCAACGCAAGTATGGGAAACTTTTTTAACGAAGATGAAGCTTTCTGTTTTTGGGGGAATTATTTTATCTTTTCCCTATACGGCTTTTCAGTTTTATAGTTTTATTGCACCAGGGCTTTATAAAAATGAGCGGATGGCTTTTTTACCATTTCTCATTGGGGGGCCTATTTTATTTTGTATTGGGGGAGCGTTTGTTTATGGTCTATTAGCGCCAATAATACTATGGTTTAGCCTTTCTCAACAATTTCTTCCAGATGTTCATTTAAAAATAGAGTTTATAGTGCGTATTTCTGATTATTTGGGCTTTATGACATCGTTTATCCTAATTTTTGGTTTGATTTTTCAATTACCTCTTGTCATCAGTCTTTTAACAAAAATTGGATTTGTAACATCTCATGATTTGGCGTCTAAACGAAAATGGGCTATTTTGCTCTCTTTTATCATAGCGGCAATCATAACGCCGTCGGATTTTTTTACGATGTTTGCAGTGGCTTTACCAACGATAGCACTTTACGAGATTTCAATTTTAATTGCTTACAGTATAGAAAAGAGAAGAAAATCCGCTTAAGAAAAGTGTATAATCTTATGCGATAAGGAATGAATAAAAACAATATAAATGAGGAATTTTTATGCTTGATATTAAGTGGATTCGTGACAATCCTGAGAAATTAGATAAAGCACTCGTAAGTAGAGGTCTTGAGCCACAAGCTGAAAGGTTAATACAACTTGATCTTGCACGTCGGTCGTATATTGCTAAGGTGCAATTGGCGCAGGAACGTCGCAATGCTGTTTCAAAGGAAATAGGACAGGCTTTAGCGGTATCGGATCAGCAAATGGCTGAACGTCTTAGGGCTGAAGTTGAAGAGATTAAAGCTTTTCTTTCCTCTGCAACAGTGGAAGAAAAACAGCTGACGGAGAGTCTTGAGAAACTTCTTTCAGCACTTCCAAATATTCCATTAGATGATGTTCCAGAAGGTAAAGATGAAAGTGATAATGTCGTCATTCGACATTTTGGTACACCTCCAACATTTAATTTTACACCAAAGGAACATTTTGATCTTGGTCAAGATCTCAAACAGATGAATTTTGAACGAGCTAGTCGTTTGTCTGGAACACGTTTTACAGTACTTTCAGGGGCATTAGCACGGCTAGAACGAGCATTAGGCCAGTTTATGCTTGATGTGCATGTCAATGAGAATGGTTACACAGAAGTCTCAATACCTCTTCTTGTTCGTGATGAGATTGTTTACGGAGCAGCACAATTACCGAAATTTGCTGAAGACCTTTTTCGTACAACAGATGGTCGATGGCTTATTTCCACAGCAGAAGTGCCATTAACCAATTTGGTCAACGATGAAATTCTTGAAATATCAGATTTACCACTGCGATTTTCTTCTTTATCTCCCTGTTTTCGTTCAGAGGCGGGAGCAGCCGGTCGTGATACGCGCGGTATGTTGCGTCAGCATCAATTTTGGAAAGTTGAAATGGTCTCGATTACCAGTGAAGAGCAGTCTTTAATTGAATTGGAACGTATGACGGAATGTGCAGAAGATATATTAAAGCGGCTTGGTTTGCCTTTTCGCACAGTGGTTCTTTCTACGGGTGATATGGGGTTTGCAGCGCGTAAAACCTATGACATCGAGGTTTGGCTTCCTGGTCAAGAATGTTATCGTGAAATTTCTAGCTGTTCAGTTTGTGGAGATTTTCAAGGTCGCCGTATGAATGCGCGCTATCGTAAAGAAGGCGATAAAAAATTGCATTTTGTTCATAGCCTTAATGGTTCTGGTACGGCTGTTGGACGTTGTCTTATTGCCGTACTTGAAAATTATCAACAGGCTGATGGATCAATTATTATTCCAGATGTTTTACAACCTTATATGGGAGGCATGCGCTGTATTACTGCTTAATTTTACGAAAGGAGAGACAATATGCGTTTATTGCCAAGAGGTGATGATACACAGACGCAAGTTTTTGCCATTTTAAAAGAAGCAGTTTGTCAGTATGATAAAAGTGCACCTCCATTGGAGATTGAATGATACTATGGGGCAAAAGGGTATTTTACAATTTCGTGAGGAGTTAGCCGCTCTTGTACTGAAAATGCGTAGCAAAGGCATTGATGACGTGCGATTTTTTTCGGCATTAGAGAAAATTCCGCGTCAACAGTTTGTTGCTGCTCCTTGGTTCAATAGTGCTTATGATAATAAAGTTATTCCCCTTGAGTGTGGTGAATATATGGAACGTTTGGAAGAACAACTCTTAATTCTTTCGGCATTATCGTTGAAAAAAAGGCATCGTGTCTTAGAAATTGGTACAGGATCTGGTTTTTGTACTGCTCTTATGGCATGTCTGAGTGACCGTGTGACAACGATTGATCGTTATAAAACGCTTGTTGATTTAGCACGCCAAAAATTTCAAACTTTAGGAATTGAAAATATTGTTATACGGCAGATTGATGGAAGTCATAGCGTGACAGGCTTAGGATCATTTGATCGCATTCTTATTTGGCCATCACGTTTTGATGAACCAAAGGAATTTTTAGAACTTTTAGCTGAAAATGGAATTCTCATTCAGGCGATAGGACCTGACGAAGGGGTACAAACGGTGACGCGCTATACAAAAATTGGTAGTCGATTTGAGTGTTTAGAACTGTTCCAAGTGCGTTACCAACCTTTTATTAAAGGCATTGCGGAGATACTTTAATTTTTAAAAGCTAAGAAGTTTCTGCGAATTGTCTACGTTAAATTCATTTTGATCTTATATAAAGATATTTATGAATAAAACATCTCATTTTAACTCTTCGGTAATTTAAAAAAGCTTTAATGGAGTGAGTTGATTATTGATGAGTGAGCAAAACGATGTGTCTAAAAGCTTTGGATAATATTTTCCAGCATAATTTTCAGAGAATAACTTTGTTAGCGGTGGTAACTATTGTTGCTGGTTGTAGTTCTGGTACACAGCGTTTTTCCAATACGTTCTCTCATCGTACGGTATCATCTCAATCAAATATATCAAGCACTATGTATACAGACCCGCGAATGCTATCATACGGTAGTGGTATGATACAAAGCACTGAATTGCCACCTGTGGAATCAAGCGATGATTCGTGGGGAGATGATAATTCCCCCTATAATTTTCCACATCAAGATAGGATAACTTCTTCTGATGGTCGCGTTATGGGCTCCCCTCCACGTAATCTTGGAACACTTTCTCGTTCACAAATGGATAAATCTCCTATTTTTCGGCGGAATTCTTATATTGTCCAGAGCGGAGATACACTGCTCAGTATTGCACGACAAGTAGGGGTTAGTGTTGAGGCATTAAAATTAGCAAATGGTATAAACAGCAATTCCATTTATATCGGTCAGGTCCTTGTTGTTCCAAGCAGGCGTACATTAGCAGCTTCAAATGCACACAATAATAACGATTGGGCAGTGTCAACAACAGAATCTGCATCCCAATCTCAAGTGATGTCCTCTATAAAAAACAAGAAGTCCTCTCCTATATATAAAGCTCCTGTAACAACGCCACCCTCTGCAAAGATGAACAAATCAAGTTCTGAGAAAAATTTTTCTAAACAGATGACGCAATTGAAACATGAGACTGGTTTGTCAAGTACTGTTACGAATACAGATAATATGACGACTCCGCAAGCCACAGGAATTTCTAAGATGCGTTGGCCAGTACGAGGGCGTTTATTAAGCCAGTTCGGTCAAAAAAAGGGAACAGTAATGAATCGAGGAATAGATATTGCAGTGCCTGAAGGGTCTTCGGTAAAGGCGGCAGAAAATGGTGTGGTTATTTATGCGGGAGATGGACTAAAAGAGCTTGGTAATGTTGTGATGATTCGACATGAAAATGATATTATCACTATTTATGGATGTAATAGTAAGCTTGTTGTTAACAAAGGACAAAGGATAAGACGCGGTGATGAGATTGCTAAATCTGGTGTTTCAGGAAATGTTAAAACGCCACGTGTCTATTTTGAGATGCGTAAGAATTCATTACCTGTTGATCCCCTTAAATATTTAGAAAACTAATTTATTGATGACTTTTACATTTGAATAGTCTTACAGTTTATAGAAAATTCATGAAAAACAATTGATTTTCTTAAATTAATAACATTGCAGCAAAAAATCATTGGTTTTAGAAAAGTAGTTCGTTGGGGTCGTTAGATATTACCATCTTTGTATTTATGAAAGTGTAAGACAATAGTATCATACTATTTGTCAGCTTTGAGTGTTCCAATTGCTCTTGCATTTGAGAGAAGCATGAAAAAGATATTTTCACGCCTTTCTTAAAAAGTTTTTATCTACAGGCTCATTTAATATGTGTGACGTGCAAGAAAATCGTTTTGATTAATTCAGAAGGTTTGAAATGAGAGCGTTTTATTGTATTTAGATCTGTCATTTGATATCAAAAACGATAAATTATCTATATAAATTAAGTTTGTTCATTAGAAAAATTATCTTGTATAATTTATTGAGTTAGTGAAAAGATTTGTATTGTAGGATATACAATAGGGGAAAGTGAATCTATTTTTTAAGATTTTTCTCATTGTATTTTGGTATTCTGCCTCTTAAGGATTTATTGTATTTTTGTAAAGCTGTGATTAGATTATGTAGTTATTGCTTTTTATGATAAATTCTTTAGGAATTTTTTCTGTATCGGAATTTCATTTTAATAGAGTGGGAAATACCTGAGGTTTAACTATAGGAGATAAAAATGTTTATTACGAACGCTTATGCTCAAGTTGCAGGCGATGTTTCCGGTGGAATTTCATTTGCTAGCGCTGTCCCATTCATTTTAATTTTTGCAATTATGTATTTTTTTATCATTCGTCCACAGCGTGCCCAAATGAAAAAACGCCAAGAAATGCTTAATGCAGTACGTCGTGGTGATACAGTTATAACGGGTGGTGGTATTATCGGCAAGGTTACGAAGGTTCACGACGAGAGTGGTGAATTAGAGGTTGAAATTGGTGAGAGTATGAATATTCGTGTTATTCGCTCAACATTAGCTGATGTGCGCGTTAAAGGTGAGCCGGTTGCAGAAAAAAAATCAAAACTTAATGCTAAAGCAAAAAGACCACAAAAGTCTAAATCTAAAACGACAACGAAAGAAGATATGAGTATCTCTGAAGAGAAAAAAGCTATATCAAAGGAAAATGCATCTTAAGGTGTAATGGCAGTTTATTACATTTTTTAAGCATTTTTATAAAAAGCTTGGCAAGATCAAGACAATTTCATTGAAAAAGAGGCTTTTATAGTGGCTACAGAAAATGGAGTTTTTGTTTTCTTTAGATTATTAAAATAGTTGTTTTATTTATAGAATATTACGCAATTTTTTTCTGTTTTTTAAACAAGATCATTGTTTTTATAAAAAGCAATTTGTGAGTAAATAAGCTGAGGAAACTTTTTAAAAGATAGATTTATTTAAGCAGGTATAGCATTTTACCGCGGTTTATTCCCAAATTTTCATATATTTGTTGTATGAGAAGATTAGGGCATTATATAAAAATTTTTACTTCAATACTAGGCTATGTTTAACATATCAATGTTTATATCAGCCTTATTTTAATTTTTATGATGAGAAGAAGCAAAGACAATTGGATTATTCAAAAATAAAAGGTGCATATTCATGTTCGATGCAATTCAAATTCGTGAAGCACATTTTCCAAGTCGCGCACCTATTGATGCTTATGGAAATGGTGGGTTTCGTTTTGCTGATATGTCTCATAGAGGTTCTATTATTTGTGTACCATCAGGTATTTATGGCATTGAGATGGCAGTGCCTGTTCCCACTCAAAGGGATATATCTCGTATTTTAGAAGAAGCTTCTGAAATCGAAGTTTTATTAATAGGTACTGGAATTGAATTATTACGATTACCTGAAGAGTTACGGGTGCTTTTATGGGAAAAACGTATTTCATCAGATACAATGAGTACGGGAGCGGCGGTGCGTACATTTAATGTTTTATTGGCTGAAGATCGCGCTGTTGCGGCGTTATTATTTGCGGTAGAATAGAGTATTGTTTAATAAAACAAAGGCTCTGGTCTAGCATGAAAGACTTGTGTGATTATTTTCTGCGCTGTAAAATACTGTCGTTTAAGGCGGTGATATAAGGGTATAGAATATACATAACTTAACACATTAAGTGTTTTTTAAATACAGCAGCAAGTATTCAGGACAAAGTTTGCTCATAGTTCCTAATGAATCACATGAGTGATCAGCTCTTGGCACTTAAGACGGTTCATAAGAGGCATTTTAATTCTTTCTTATACAGTTTTTACCTACAAGCCAGTTCCGCTTGTGACGTGCAAGGGAATAGTTTTTATTGATGTAACATGGAATTGGTTTGAAATGAAAGTATATCTACGATATTTGGGATTCTAATTTAACATACAAAACACAAAATTATCATTATAAATCAATGCGTTTATAGTAACAGAAACGTACCGAGAGCAATTGGATTTTTTACAAATTGGTGTTGGTAAGAGCCTTTGTCTTTTAGGATGGGGAGGAGGTCAATGATTTGATGAAGTTTTTGTGATCAGTGCATTTTTTATAAAATAACATTGTCATCTATCCACTGAAAAAGTGTCTTGCATTGTTTGTTGTTCAAATTTTACTATGCATGTTACGATTGGTTTTTAGCTTTTTTATTGCAAATGAAAACTTGAAGTCCGATAAGATAAGTTTTATCAGAAAAATTATTTATTTAATTTTTTTCTTTCTAAAACGAAAAGGGATTAGAAAAGAAATTTTAATTCATAATACAGTTAAGAGACACATTTAAAAATCTTATTTTCTGAACTGTATTTGCTTATCCTTCATTTTTTAATATGAATAAAAAGAGGGTATTAATTTAATTGCTAAAAAAGGGACGTTAATAGGTTCATAGAATGATAGGCTCTCTTCCTTATTGTCTTGATATTTTACGTACCATAGATCGTGATCGCTATATATCGGTTTTATTTGCACCTAAAAAAAAGCGCCAAGCATTGGCTGCTCTTTATGTATTTAATGCTGAAGTTTCTCGTATCCGCGAAAGTGTACATGACCCACTCATAGGAGAAATACGGTTACGTTGGTGGAATGATGCTATTGCTCATGGTGAAATGCAAACGAGTGGAAACAATCCGATTTTGAATGATTTATTAAAAGCAATCACTCTTTTTAATTTACCTAAGACAGCTTTTTTACGTTATTGTGATGCGCAAATTTTAGATCTTTATCACAATCCAATAGAAACACTTCATGATCTAGAGCATTATTGTGGTGAGACAGCAGGCATAATTTTACAGCTTTCTTGTCAGATATTAGATCCTGAAACTGCACAAGAGTTTACAGATATCTATGAACATGGAGGGATTTCTCAAGGATTAAGCGGTGTATTGCGTCTTTTATCATTCATGCAATCACGATATCAATATTATTTACCCACTGATATATTAAAGGCTGTAGGAGTGAATAGGGAAGATTTGGAATCTCATCGTCTCAGCGATCAACAAAAGGGTTGTATTGTTGAAGCTATGGTAGCATTATCGCGCGATCATTATACCCAATTTTACGAGTATTCTTGTACTTTACCTAGAGTTCTTAAGCCAGCTTTTCTTCCATTGGTCATTGTACCAGCTTCTCTTCAAAAAGCTATACAGTTGGGGGCAGCAATTTTTCAAGAGAGTGCAACTTTGCCATTGATGTATCGCTATTGGTTGATAACAAGGGCAGCAATAAGCGGCAATTTTCCAAAGATATTGTAAAAAAATATTACTACGTTGGAATGCGTAACATGTAGACTGATTTTTTCATATGAAGATAAAAGGAGCTATTGTGATTCCAAACCATTTTTTTGTTATAAAAAATGTTGATGTTTTGGTTGTTATGAACGCAAAAGAATAAGAAATTTTATGATCTTGAAAATACGCTGTATTTCTTCATCAGTAATATGTTTTATTCAGAGTATTGGATGGGTGAGATGCAGAGAAAGAAAAACATGAGATAAATCTTAATACATTGGTTTGTTTGAAGAAGAACTTTTAAGTACTCTGAATGTATTGATTGTATCTCATTTGCAAATGAAATGAAATTTCTATTTTATGAGAGAAGTTATCTTAGCAGTCTATAAGTCTATAAAAAACTCTTATTTTTGAGAAATTATAACATCATAATTGATGACTGTTATGATTGATGAATATATTGATTTATAATGATAATACGTTTTTTCTTATATTGAATGAGAGTCTTGAATAGAAAAAGATTTCTCCATTTTTATAATGAATTTTAAAAATAGTTTTTTTATCTATTATAAGTTGGATGTGTAAATGAAATCATTTAAGGAAGAAGCAATACGCTCCCTATGAATGAATATTAAGAGTAGCAATATAATGAGCTATGAATGAATGACGATAGGGATGATGTTTATAGCTTAATGGGCGGCAACCTTTACGACCTTTGGATGGATAATGTTTTTTAATGCATTGCAAAAACGATTCTACATTCCATTGACTATTTTCTCGCAAATCCATACATGCACTGTTTTGCGAGAAAATGAATCATTATACAAACGCTGATCCTAAGATATGCAGACAAGAAATCCGTCTTACCTCTTCAACTATAGACGAAGAGCTGATGAAAACTTTATCAATAAGTTCTTAAAATTATGCACAATCTTTTTATTGGAGAGCGTTAAAGATCTGATTATAATTTGTGCTATTAATTTCCAAAGGATGTTCTTTATTGGCAACTTGTAGCATTTCTAGCTTGAGATCTTCTCTTATCATCATATCTATATTGGCGCGGACCTCAGTTGAAAGATTATGAGACGTGATATCTTTAGGCATGGTTACAGTCTTTATTTGATAAATGATGCGGTTTGTTGCAACCGGACCTTTTATGATGCCATAATGACCTTTGGGAGCGGAAAATAATGCTTTAATGCCTTCAACGCCAAGGGTTTCAGATGAGTCTTGACGCCGGAGGGTTGGTGTTGTTTGTTTTGTAACACCAAGGGTATGAGCAAGAGCAACAAGACTTTTTCCTTCCGTGAGCTGTTTGAGAGCATTTTGGGCTTTTTCATCAAGAAGACGTTGGATTTCCTCATCTTTCCATTGAGAAAGAACATCTAGCTTAGCCTCTTCAAGTGTCTTATCACGGGAAGGAATAATTTTATCGACCTTGTACCAGAGATATCCACCATTTTGAAAAGAGAGAGGATCAAGATCGACTCCTTCGTTTGATTGATAGATGGCATTCAGTAAAATATCTTTTTGAGGTAAATCCGTGAGTATTGCACCTTCAAGCGTTTTTCCCGTTTTATCAATAGTAATTGTGCGCAAAGATAACTTGTATTGGTCAGCTAACTCTTTGAGAGAAGCACCCTCAAAACGAGCATTTTCAATGGCAGCATAATTGTTACGGATATCATCAGTAGCACGATTTTTGGCAAGTATTTGGCGAATATTTTCTTCTACACTTTCAAAAGGAAGAGAGCTTGAAGGTTCAATATGCGTAACGCGAATGAGAACAGGTCCCTGTAAGTCATTTATCACAGGACTGACTTGGCCTTGTTGAAGTTCAAAAATTTCAGATGTCAGATGATTAGGACGTTCGTTTTCTGCGAGAGGACCTTTTTTTATGTCATTAAGAGTCTTTTTTTCAGCTTTTACCAGTTCATCAAAACTCAATCCATCAGCTATTTTTTTTGCTGCATTATCGGCTTCTTCGCGTGAGGGGAATCGCAGTTCTTCGAATGTACGCTTTTCAGGCGTTACAAAACGTGAAGCATTTTGTGTATAATAGGCTTTCGCCTCATCTGTTGAGATATCTTTAGGTTTTACAAAATCATTAAGTTCCATAGATAGCAAAGAGACAGTACGGTATTCTGGAGCACGAAATTGACTTTGATGTGTTTCAAACCATTTTTGTAATGTTTCGTAATCAGGATCAGCAATTGTTTTCTTTTCTTTTAGATCAATAACGAGATAATCAGCAATACGCATTTCTCCTTGATAAAGAGCAAGTGCTTTATAAAAGAGATTTGGTGCCTTCATATCAGAAAGTAAAGCAGCAATAAGCTGATTACGCTTTTCTTGTTTGGTGTAATAATTAAGAAAAGCACTTTCACTAATACGTAAATGCTGAAGATAGTTATAAAACAAGTTTTTATCAAAAGTGCCATTTACCTGGAACATCTTATCAGAACCAATCGTATGAGCTATTGTATCTTTTGAAAGACTTATTTTCATTTTACGTGCTTGTTCATCAAGCAGTACATTTTGTTGTAATTGATTAAATACAAAAGCAGGAATTTGGTATTGCTGCATTTCATTTGTTGTAAACATTCGTCCAAGATGAGCAGCATATGCTAAACGTGCGCTTTGATCGGCGAGTGCAAGACGATAATCATCGACAGTTACTGTGGACTTTCCAGAAGTAATAAGATCTCTTTCACTTTTTTTGTGTAACTGCGGTACCCCCCATAAAAGAATGAAGCATAAGAGTAAAATAGCAAGGAAAATTCTAAAAATCCAAGAATTTGTAGCATTTCTTATGATGTCAAGCATTGTTCAAGTCCATTTTTAATGTGAGTTATTATCAAAGCTGTAATGGAATTTGCAATAAAGAGATGAAAGATGCAAGCTTTAAAGACTTGCTTTCATTTTATAATTTGGTAACTACAGATAAACAATGTATTGCAAAAGCTCTTGAGGTGAAAATATGTCTCAAAATATTCGGCCTTTTCTTGCTGGAAATTGGAAAATGAATGGAACGAGTGAATCGCTTGGAGAGTTGCGTGCTATTGCTACAGGCGTTAGCTCTGATCTAGGTCATCTATTTGAAGCCCTAATTTGTGTTCCAGCAACGCTTTTATCGCGTGCTTCTAATACGCTGAATGGTGAAAATCTCCTTTTAGGAGGACAAAATTGTCACTTTGATGATCATGGTCCTTATACTGGAGATATTTCAGCTTTTATGCTTAAAGAAGCGGGAGCAAGTCATGTTATTATTGGGCATTCAGAACGTCGTACAGTGTACCAGGAAAATGATGCGATTGTCTGTGCCAAAGTGCAAGCTGCGTGGCGAGCAGGTCTTGTGGCTCTTGTATGTATTGGTGAAACATTGGAGGAGCGTAATAATAATAAAGTACTGGATATTCTCACGCAGCAGCTTGAAGAATCTCTCCCAGATGATGCAACAGCAGAGAATACCATTATCGCTTATGAACCAGTTTGGGCAATAGGCACCGGCAATACAGCGACTCCAGAAGATATTGCAAAAGTACATCATTTCATTCGTGATAGGGTGCGCTCTCGTTTTGGTGATGAAGGCAATAAGATACGTTTGCTTTATGGTGGATCCGTAAAACCATCCAATGCATTTGAGCTTTTAAGCATTGCTCATGTTAATGGTGCTTTGATAGGTGGAGCAAGCTTAAAAGCGATTGATTTTTTAACTATTTGCGATGTTTGTCGTAAACTATAGCAGAGAAATTTGAGTTTCCCCTTGGATTGTGCGTTATTTATGTGTAAATAGCTATTAAAGAGTTATTTGAAGAGCAGGGTTTATGCAAACAGTACTTATAGTTATTCATTTTTTGATTGTGATTACTTTGGTTGGTGTTATATTAATTCAACCTTCAGAAGGTGGTGGGCTAGGTGTGAGTAATAGCTCAGGGTTGATGAAAACTCGTGGATCTCGAAACCCTTTAACACGTTTGACTGCTATTTTAGCCTGTTGTTTTTTTGTTGTGTCTATTGGACTTACCGTGGTGAGTAATATATCAAATTCTAGTTCTGATATCTTAAAGCGTATACCGGTTAATTCAGAACAGAATTCTACCAATAAAGACTCAGGATCAGTCCCATCGTCAGATGGTGAGTCTTCCCCTTCTATTCTTGAACAGCTAGGAGGCACTTCGAATTCTTCGCAGGAACAGAAACAGTCCACAAATCCTGAAGCAGAAAGTCCAGTTCCTCAGGTTCTTGAAAATACAGTTCCCGATAACAGTACAAAATAGTTTTTTAAGAAAACATAGACTTTTTAAAAAAGGTGATTTTTTTCGCCTTTTTTATTTTAGAAGAAAAATTGTTTCTTTTTGCATTTTTTGCTGGAAAAATCATTATAAATTGCTTATCACCATAAGCCCATGGCACGTTATGTTTTTATTACTGGTGGTGTGGTTTCTTCCCTTGGAAAAGGCATCGCAGCGGCGGCGTTAGCAGCGTTATTACAGGCTCGTGGCTATCGCGTACGTCTTCGCAAACTTGATCCTTATTTAAATGTTGATCCAGGTACGATGTCACCTTATCAACATGGTGAAGTATTTGTGACCGATGATGGTGCAGAAACGGATCTTGATCTTGGTCATTATGAGCGTTTTACTGGGCGTTCTGCAAATAGCCAAGATAATATTACAACAGGGCGTATTTATCGCAATATCATTGAACGAGAGCGGCGTGGTGATTATTTGGGGGCAACAGTCCAAGTTATCCCTCATGTTACAGATGAAATTAAGAGATTCATTACGATGGGAAATGAAGAATTTGATTTTGTTTTGTGTGAGATAGGTGGAACGGTTGGTGATATTGAAGCAATGCCTTTTCTAGAAGCGATTCGTCAGCTTCGCAATGAGCTACCGAGACAAAATGTCGTTTATGTCCATCTCACATTAATGCCTTATATTCCTTCAGCAGGTGAATTAAAAACGAAACCAACACAACATTCTGTCAAAGAATTGCAAGCAGTTGGTATTTCTCCTGATATTTTGCTTGTACGTGCAGATCGATCTATTCCAGAAACAGAACGGTGCAAATTATCACTTTTTTGCAATGTTCGCTCCAATGCAGTCATTCAGGCATTAGATATGCCAACAATTTATGATGTTCCTATGGCATACCATAAGGAGGGTTTGGACTCTGAAGTTCTTTGCGCTTTTGGAATCGATTCGGCACCTTCCCCCAAAATGGATCGTTGGGAAGATATTACGCATCGTATTCACCATCCTGAAGGAGAAGTTACGATTGCTGTTGTGGGAAAATATACGGGCTTAAAGGATGCTTATAAATCTCTTATTGAAGCGATTGCGCATGGTGGTTTAGCGAATAGAGTGAAGGTTAGTATTGAGTGGATTGATTCGGAGCTTTTTGAAAAAGAAGATTCTGTTTCAGCTTTACAAAAAGCCCATGGAATTTTGGTTCCAGGTGCTTTTGGGGCACGAGGGGCAGAAGGGAAGATTCGAGCAATTCAATTTGCGCGAGAGCGTAAAGTTCCATTTTTAGGGATTTGTTTTGGGATGCAATTAGCTTGTATAGAAGCTGCGCGCAATATTGCACAGATTGAGAATGCTTCATCAAGTGAGTTTTGCGAAACAGACAATCCAATTGTAGGTTTAATGACAGAATGGCTTAAAGGAGACGTTCTTGAAAAACGTACAAGAAATGGTGATCTCGGCGGTTCAATGCGCCTTGGTGCTTTTGCTGCTGAATTAAAAGAAGAGAGTCATATTGCTCAAATTTATGGGGTGACCAAGATTGTCGAGCGACATCGTCATCGTTATGAGGTCAATATTGATTATAAGGATAAGTTAGAACAGTGTGGTTTGATTTTTTCTGGGATGTCTCCTGATGGTATTTTACCAGAAACGATAGAATATGTAGATCATCCATGGTTTATTGGTGTTCAATATCATCCAGAATTAAAATCCCGTCCTTTTGATCCACATCCGCTTTTTTCTTCTTTTATTGAAGCTGCTGTAGAACAAAGTCGATTAGTTTAATGCATAAATTGGGTTACTTTGCTTTTGAGGGATAAAATGACTAAACCAAATGCCCGTGTGAAAGTTGGAAATATGATTTTTTCAAATGAAATGCCTCTTTCATTAATTGCAGGGCCGTGTCAGATGGAAAGTCGTGATCATGCTTTTGAAATGGCTGGTCGTATTAAAACAATTACCGATCAGCTTGGTATCGGGTTTGTTTATAAATCAAGTTACGATAAAGCCAACAGAACCTCTTTGGGGGCGGCACGTGGTATTGGTCTTGAAAAAGCAATGTCCATTTTTTCTGATTTAAAAAAAGAGTTTAATTGTCCCATATTAACTGATGTGCATACAGAAGAGCAATGTACAATTGTTTCTTCTACAGTTGATATTTTACAAATACCGGCTTTTTTATGTCGTCAAACAGATCTTTTGGTAGCAGCCGCCAAAACAGAATGTGTTATTAACATTAAAAAAGGTCAGTTTTTAGCGCCGTGGGATATGGAGAATGTTTTAAAAAAGGTTGTTTACAGTGGTAATCCGAATGTTATGCTTTGTGAGCGAGGCACGTCATTTGGTTACAACCGACTTATTTCTGATATGCGTTCGTTGCCTATTTTACGTTCATTTGGAGCTCCTGTTATTTTTGATGCAACGCATTCTGTTCAAGAACCTGGGGGGCAGGGGGCTTCATCTGGTGGACAGCGTCAATTTGTTGAAATTTTAGCGCGTGCAGCTGTTTCTGTTGGGGTAGCTGGTATTTTTTTAGAAACACATCAAGATCCAGATAATGCACCTTCTGATGGACCCAATATGGTTAAAGTTGATGATTTACAAAGATTGCTTGAGACTTTAATGGAATTTGATTATCTGTCAAAAAAGTTGAGTTGAGAAGAGAAAAAATATTTCATTAATAGGGCATTATAAATGAATCGAGACTTTTATTGGATAAGGAAACACATATGACTATAATTGTCGATATCATTGGGCGTGAAGTTCTTGATAGCCGTGGTAATCCAACGGTAGAAGTTGATGTTCATTTGGAGAATGGAGCTTTTGGTCGCGCTCTGGTTCCTTCGGGAGCTTCAACAGGAGCACATGAGGCTATAGAGCTTCGTGATGGTGGTTTGCGCTATCAAGGGAAAGGTGTTGAAAAAGCGGTTGCTGCAGTTAATGGCGAAATTCTTGAAGAACTTGGTGGGCGGGATGCAACAAATCAAATTGCTATTGATCAAGCAATGATTGCTTTGGATGGAACGCCAAACAAAGCCCGTCTTGGTGCCAATGCACTTCTTGGTGTTTCATTAGCTGTTGCGAAAGCAGCTGCGGATTCATTAAATTTACCTTTGTATCGTTATATTGGTGGTACACAAGCGCATATTCTTCCAACCCCCATGATGAATATTATTAATGGTGGCGTTCATGCTGATAATTTGATTGATTTTCAAGAGTTTATGATTATCCCTATAGGAGCTCCTACTGTAAGAGAAGCTATCCGTTATGGCGCTGAGATTTTCCATGCATTGAAAAAGCGTTTAAAAGATGCAGGTTATAATACCAATGTTGGTGATGAAGGTGGTTTTGCACCTCAATTTAAAAGTGCTGATCAAGCAATTGATTTTATTATGGAATCTATCATGATATGTGGTTATAAACCAGGTGAACAAATTGCCATTGGTTTAGACTGTGCTTCAACCGAATTTTATAAAAATGGTTCGTATTTTTATAAAGGTGAGGGGAAATGCCGAGACATCCAAGAGCAGGTAGATTATTTAGCGCAGCTTGTGAAAAATTATCCTATTATTACAATTGAAGATGGAATGGCAGAGGATGATTGGGAAGGTTGGAAGCTACTTACTGACACAATTGGAGAAAAATGTCAGCTTGTTGGCGATGATTTGTTTGTAACGAATTCAGCACGTTTGCGTGATGGTATCAAAATGGGGGTAGGCAATTCTATTCTCATAAAAGTTAATCAAATTGGTACATTGAGTGAAACACTTGATGCTGTAGAAGTAGCACATAAAGCAGGTTATCGTGCCATTATATCTCATCGTTCAGGCGAGACAGAGGATTCTTTCATTGCAGATCTTGCTGTTGCAACGAATTGTGGACAAATTAAAACAGGTTCTCTTGCACGTTCGGATAGATTAGCAAAATACAATCAACTTATTCGTATTGAAGAAATGCTAGGAGCCCAAGCGCATTATGCGGGTGATTTATATCGTGTATAGTTGTGAGCAAAAAATATGAAAGTATAAGATCATTTAGATTATGAAATTGAGATTTCTTATCAAAGGCATATACGCAATAATTTTTAAGTGTTTAAATTTATAGGGATTAAGATGAGAGGTATAATTATTAGTCAAGATCAAGGAAATTATCTCGTTTCGGGTGATGATGGTAAACGTTATCAGTTTGCGACTTGGGATTGGTTGGGAAAGAATCCACCAAGGATTGGTAATGCTGTTGATTTTGTCTGTGAAGGAGGTGTTGTCAGTTCTGTTTTCCCATTGTTGAGACCAGGTACAGAGAACACAAAGATAATGTTCGCACTGCTTTGTTGGGTTGCAGGTATCTTTGGTGTCCATCGCTTTATGGTTGGTAAAGTTAGGACTGGGGCTTTAATGCTGGTTCTATCTTTATCATTGTTTGGATTGATAATTACCGGCATTTGGGCAATTGTTGATTTTATAGTCATTCTTGGAGGAAGATTTACGGATAAAGATGGAAATCAGATTACAGATTTGTGAAAATCTTATAATAAAAAAAGGTAATTTAGCTCGCTTTTTATTTTTATAAATATATTAAGTTGCATCATGCAAAATTATTGTACTATATTTATTTAATATGAGATATTAAAAAACATGTACAGCTAAGTAAAAGTATTGAAAAAGATAATGCTATTTTATATGGGTAAAGCAAAGATATAAATCAACTAAAGCATGTTTTTTGTTACTGCTTATAGCAGGGGGAAATATTAGATTATTGGGGAGTTCCGAACTATTTTAACTTCATGTTTATCATGGTGAGTACGAATTGTATTTACACCGTGAGGTTAATCCGCATATTATCGAATTAGAAATAATCTCTTTATGAATAACACATGAGGAGCAGCTTTATAGGTGGGCAAGAATGAAAGGTAAGATTATTGGTCAGGATCAAGGAGATTATTTTGTTTCAGGGGCTGACGGTAAGCGTTATCAATTTTCAAGTTTCGATTGGTTAGGAAAAAAAACACCAAAAGTGGGTGATACCGTTGATTTTGTATATGAAGATAATGTTGTTAAATCTGTTCTCCCTCTCGTGAGTAAAACTCAGTCAGAAAAATCAAGATTGGCGATAGCACTTGTTTGTTGGTTTTTTGGATGGTTGGGAATTCATCGCTTTATGGCAGGTAAAGTTGGAACGGGTATTGTAATGCTTCTTATAACGATAACAGGTATAGGGCTGTTAGTTACTATACCGTGGTCATTCATTGATTTTATAGTTATTTTATCCGGATATTTTAGGGATGAAAACGGGGATAAAATTATAAATTGGTAGAAATTTTAGAATAATATAAAATGTAAAGAGTGAGGCACTTTCTTTACTTTTAATGTTGTCAATATATTAATTTAATAATGTAAATTATTTTAATATATGTCTTTAAATGTGAAATATTAAAGAAAATTATGAATATTTAAATAAAACTATTGAAAAAGACTGTACTATTTCATATGAAAAAAGCAAAGGTGCAAATCGAACAGCGTGCTTTGTATTACCACTTGTAATTGCGGGAATTTTAAGTTGTTGGGGAATTTTTAGCTTTTTAAATTGTCATATATCACGGTGAATGCAGACTGTATTCATGCTGTGAGGTTTATTCAACATATTATCATATTAGAAGAAAAGCTTCTTTATGAATAACAATTTTATAGGTGGTGAAGATGAAAGGTAAGATTATTGGTCATGATCAAGGAGATTATTTCATTTCAGGGGCTGATGGTAAGCGCTATCAGTTTGCGAATTGGGATTGGTCAGGAAAAACGCCGCCGAAAGTTGGTGACGTCGTTGATTTTGTGTGTGAAGGGGATACCATTAAATCTATTTTCCCTATCTCAACTGAAGGTCAGTCACAGCAATCAAAAGTGACGTTAGCGGTCGTTTGTTTTTTTCTAGGTGGACTAGGACTTCATCGTTTTATGGTTGGTAAAGTTGGAACGGGCATTGCAATGCTTCTTATAAATATAATAAGTGTAATAAGTATAATAAGTGTAATATTTATGCCGGTAGGGCTTATAGGAATTTTTTTGATAATTACACCTTGGGTATTGATTGATTTTATAGTCATTTTAACAGGAAGTTTTAAGGACAAAGATGGGTGTAAAATCACAACTTAGAGGATATCCAATATTTATAATATAAAAAGTGGGGCATTCAGCTTACTTTGATCGTATTAAGGGGGGGATAAATTGAAATAACAAATTATTTTGGTGTAGATTTGGTAATGAGGTATTAATCAAAATCATGCATAGTTGGGCAAAATATCAAGAAATTTGTGCTGTAAAGACTGTGCTATTTTATGTGGACAAAGCAGAAACGTCGATCAATCAAAGTACGCTTTGTACTACCTCTTATGACGGTGGGAGTCTTAAGCTATTTCAGTTATCACATTTATCATGGTGAGTATGGATTGTATTCACGCAGTGAAGTTAATCAGCATATTAGCGAATTAGAAAAGGAGCTTCATAAAATAGAAGCTGAGCGGATATTCATGGAAAAGCGTATTTCTCTTTTACGCAATGGGCATATAGAAAAAGATATGTTGGATGAGTATGTCCGAAAGAATTTGAACTTTTCTAAGCCAAATGAACTGACAATCTTAATACCTTGAAATGATACCAAAGGTAAATGAAAAATCGCTTAATTTAAACAACAATCAGCAATGATATTGTTTAAGCCGATTGATAAGGCTTGTAACTTTTGTTCGTAAAGGTTATTCCTAAATAATCATAAAAGGGAGTTTAATATGGCAGAACGACTTAAAAAAAATTCTGCGTCGGCGGCGCGCACTGCATTATCAAGCACCACAAAGAAAGCACCAATAGCAGATTTTACAAAAGAAGAAGAAATTGATGCTTATCGTGAAATGCTTTTAATTCGCCGTTTTGAAGAAAAAGCAGGACAACTTTATGGTATGGGGCTTATAGGGGGATTTTGTCACCTTTATATTGGTCAGGAAGCCGTTGTTATAGGAACATTGAAAGCGGCAAAAGAAGGTGATCAGGTTATTACGTCTTACCGTGATCATGGTCATATGTTAGCGGTTGGGATGAGTCCGCGTGGGGTTATGGCAGAATTAACGGGGCGCCAAGGTGGTTTTTCCAAAGGGAAAGGTGGCTCGATGCATATGTTCTCTAAAGAAAAGAACTTTTATGGAGGACATGGTATTGTTGGTGCGCAGGTTCCAATTGGTTCAGGTTTGGCATTTTCGAATCAGTACCTTGGTAAAGATAATGTGACATTGGTTTATTTTGGTGATGGTGCTGCAAATCAGGGGCAGGTTTACGAGAGTTTTAATATGGCTTCACTTTGGAAGCTTCCCGTTGTTTATATTATTGAAAACAATCAGTATGCTATGGGAACGTCAGTTTCACGTGCATCTGCAGAAACTGATTTTTCCCGACGTGGTCTTTCTTTTGAAATTCCAGGTATTGTTGTTGACGGTATGGATGTTCGATCAGTAAAAGGAGCTGCTGATGAAGCAATTTCTTGGGCACGCTCAGGTAAAGGACCGATCATTCTTGATATGCAGACCTATCGCTATCGTGGTCATTCCATGTCTGATCCAGCAAAATATCGTTCAAAGGAAGAAGTCCAAAAAATAAAAGAGGAGCACGATCCGATTGATCAAGTAAAAAGTCGGATTCTTAAAAAAAATTGGGCGAGCGAAGACGATTTAAAATCTATTGAGAAAGAGGTCCGTGCAATTGTTGCTGATGCGGTAGATTTTGCACAAAGTGATCAAGAGCCAGATGCTTCTGAGCTCTATACTGATATTTTAGTTTGATGCGAGGGAAGCAAGTATGTCTATTGATATTTTGATGCCGGCGCTTTCACCAACTATGGAAGAAGGTAAACTGTCTAAATGGCTCAAGAAAGAAGGTGATAAGGTTAGCTCTGGCGATGTTATTGCTGAAATTGAAACGGATAAGGCTACAATGGAAGTAGAGGCCGTTGATGAAGGTACTCTTGGTAAAATTTTTGTGCCTGAAGGTTCAGAAGGCGTAAGGGTTAACACTGTTATTGCAATTTTGTTAGAAGAAGGTGAGCGTGCTGAGGATATTTCGCAACCTACTGATACAGCACAAAAACCTAAGGAATCTGCTCTTTCTCTGCCTTTGTCAGTTCCGCAGGCTGCTCCTACTTTTGATACATCTCTTAATTTTGATATTCCAGCGGGAACACAAATGGTTACAATGACAGTTCGTGAAGCACTTAATCAGGCTTTGGCTGAGGAAATGCGGCGTGATGAAAAAGTTTTTCTCATGGGGGAAGAGGTCGCGCAATATCAAGGTGCCTATAAGGTTAGTCAAGGTTTGTTGGAAGAATTCGGAGAACGCCGAGTTATTGATACCCCAATTACAGAGCACGGCTTTGCTGGGCTGGCTGTTGGGGCTGCTTTTGGTGGGTTACGTCCTATTGTCGAGTTTATGACCTTTAATTTTGCGATGCAGGCGATGGACCAAATTATTAACTCAGCAGCCAAAACACGTTATATGTCTGGTGGACAAATGACCGCTCCTATGGTTTTCCGAGGTCCCAATGGTGCGGCTGCCCGTGTTGGTGCTCAACATTCTCAATGCTATGCTGCATGGTATAGTCATGTACCAGGTCTGAAAGTTGTCATGCCTTATAGTGCTGCAGATGCAAAAGGTTTGCTGAAAGCTGCTATTCGTGATGATAATCCTGTTATTTTCCTTGAAAATGAGATTTTGTATGGGCATCAATTTGATGTTCCTCAACTGGATGACTTTCTTTTGCCTATTGGTAAGGCACGTATTCATAAGTCTGGACAAGATGTGACGATTGTTGCATGTGGAATTGGGATGCATTATGCTGTTCAAGCGTTACCAGAAATTGAAAAACTTGGTATTGATGTTGAATTGATTGATTTACGAACCATTCGCCCTATGGATCTTCCAACAATTCTTTCGTCAGTTAAAAAAACAGGTCGTTTGGTAACAATTGAAGAGGGATTTCCTCAGTCATCCGTGGGAACTGAAATAGCAACGCGTGTTATGCAGCAGGCTTTTGACTATCTTGATGCGCCAATTGCTACGATTTCTGGCAAAGATGTTCCGATGCCTTATGCCGCTAATCTTGAGAAGTTGGCTTTGCCTAATACTGCTGAAATTATTGAGGCAGTTCAGGCTGTGACATACAGAGCATAACGGAGGAAAGCATAATGCCCATTAAAATTACAATGCCAGCGCTTTCCCCTACGATGGAAGAGGGAAATTTAACAAAATGGAATATTAAGGAGGGAGATAAGGTTTCCTCTGGTGATGTTATTGCTGAAATTGAGACGGATAAAGCGACAATGGAAGTCGAAGCCGTTGATGAAGGTAGGGTTGCTAAAATTGTTGTTCCTGCTGGAACACAAGGCGTTAAAGTAAATGCTTTAATTGTTGTTTTAGCAGAAGAAGGTGAAGATTTAGCTGAAGCTGCAAAAGTTGCAGAAGAAATCTCTTCTTCTACAAGACAAAAACCAGAGGGCATCAAACAGACAGATTCTCTGAAACAGACGGACTCAAAGGGAATAAAAATGTCTCATGAATCATCAACTGGGCAATTAATACAGCAAGATAAAAAGGAAGCTCGTCTTTTTGCCTCTCCCTTAGCGCGGCGATTAGCATCTCAGGCAGGTCTTGATTTATCCCTTATTTCTGGAAGTGGTCCGCATGGGCGCATTATTAAGCGCGATGTAGAAAAAGCTGTGAGCAGCGATATGTCTAAAGTGTCTTATTCATCATCGATAGGGGAGCTAATAGCTACAGGTGCTTCGGACAAACAGATATTGAAACTCTTCAAAGAGGATGAATATAGCTTCGCTCCCCATAATAATATGCGTAAAACAATCGCGACACGTTTGGTGGAATCAAAACAGAGAGTCCCACATTTCTATGTAACGGTAGATTGTGAACTTGATGCGCTATTAGCACTGCGTACACAACTAAATGCTGCTGCTCCAATGGTTAAGGGGCAGGAAGAAACTCAGCCTACTTATAAGCTTTCTGTTAATGATATGGTGATCAAAGCTGTTGCACTTTCTTTGAAAGCGGTTCCTGATGCGAATGTTTCTTGGCTTGAAGGCGGGATGCTTCATCATAAACATTGTGATGTTGGGGTTGCTGTTTCTATTCCCAATGGATTAATTACACCGATTATTCGCCATGCAGAGAAAAAGCCGTTATCACTTATTTCCAAAGAGATGAAGGATTTTGCAAAGCGTGCGCGCGAGGGCAAGTTAAAAATGGAAGAATATCAGGGTGGAACAACAGCTGTATCAAATATGGGCATGTATGGTATAAAAAGTTTTTCGGCTATTCTTAATCCACCGCATGCGACGATTTTTGCGATTGGTGCAGGGGAGCAACGCGCCGTTGTTAAAAATGGTGCATTAGTTGTTGCGACAGTTATGTCAGTTACGCTTTCTGCGGATCATCGTGCTGTCGATGGTGCTTTAGCAGCAGAGCTCGCGCGGACTTTTAAGAAGATGATTGAAAATCCATTAGCAATGTTGGTTTGAACTGTTTAACAGTTCTTCACGTAAATTGTGAGAGAGTGTATTTAAGAGAATAGAAACAAATTTAAAGAGTTTGAAGAGCAGAGGTATTGCTATTTCTGGTTTGGGTAAAGCATTTACGTGAAGCTTAAAGCAAAGACATAAGATAATTCTCTCATATTGTTTTACAGTCTTAAGTTCAAAAAATGCATATCCATTTTATATATATATCCATGGAGGAATTACTGTGGCAAATCTTTATGATGTAATTGTGATTGGATCAGGTCCAGGCGGATATGTAACCGCAATTCGTGCAGCACAATGTGGCTTTAAGACTGCGATTGTTGAACGTGAACATTTGGGAGGGATCTGTTTAAATTGGGGATGTATTCCAACAAAGGCCCTTCTACGTTCAGCGGAAATGAAACATTTTGCTGAACATGCGACAAATTATGGATTAAAAATTAATGGTTCAATTGAGGCAAACATCAAAGATGTTGTGGCACGTTCACGGGGTGTTTCAGCACGTTTAAATGCTGGTGTTGGTTTTTTAATGAAAAAAAACAAAATTGATATTATCTGGGGTGAAGCAAAGCTTACTAAAGAAGCAAAGGGAAGCCTTCCTGCGGAAATTATGGTTTTTTCATCCTCCAAACCGATTATGCAACCGCAAAATCCAGTCCCTAAAGGGACGTTAGGGGAGGGAACTTATCAAGCAAAGCATATCATTATTGCAACGGGCGCACGTCCTCGTGTCCTTCCTGGTATTGAGCCAGATGGAAAACTCATTTGGACTTATTTTGAAGCTATGATACCGCCAGCAATGCCAAAATCGCTTTTGGTTATAGGGTCTGGGGCTATTGGCATTGAATTTGCTTCTTTTTATCATGATATGGGGGCGACAGTAACTGTTGTTGAAATGATGCCCCATATCATGCCTGCTGAAGATATTGAAATTTCAACGTTTGCTCGTAAACAGTTAGAGAAAAAAGGTTTACGCATTCTTCGTCAAGCAAAAGTAACAAAGGTTGAAAAATCTTCCGATTCTGTAAGTGTACATATTGATGTTCAAGGTAAAATAGAGTCAATGACTGTTGACCGGTTGATTTCCGCTGTTGGGGTGCAAGGTAATATTGAGAATCTTGGTTTAGAAGCTTTGGGAATAAAAACCGATCGCGGCTGCATTGTAACTGATGAATGGAGTTGGACGGGGGTGGAAGGTATTTATGCTATTGGTGATGTAGCAGGCCCTCCTATGTTGGCCCATAAAGCAGAAGAAGAAGGTGTGATATGTATTGAGCATCTTGCAGGTTTGAAAAGCGCTCATCCACTTGATAAAAGAAAAATTCCAGGGTGTACATATTGTACACCACAGGTTGCCTCTGTAGGGCTTTCAGAAGCGGCAGCAAAAGAAGCAGGTTATGATATACGTATTGGTCGTTATTCTTTTGCTGCGAATGGTAAGGCGATTGCTTTGGGTGAAGATCAGGGGTTAGTAAAAACGATTTTTGATAAAAAAACAGGACAGCTTCTCGGGGCCCATATGGTAGGGGCTGAGGTAACAGAATTGATACAGGGTTTTGTTATTGCTATGAATCTTGAAACAACAGAAGAAGAATTAATGCATACTGTCTTTCCACATCCGACCTTATCGGAAATGATGAAAGAAAGTGTATTAGATGCTTATGGTCAAGTTTTAAACGCTTGATGACTGGATTGTATGAAAAATTTTATATTTTTGATTGTTACTTCGTATTTATAAGGCAAAGGCTTAAATGGTTACGGTTGTTGATAGAGTTGCAAATAGACGATTGCGTCATCCTGAAAAGGCACATCGTCCTGATACAAGCGTTCAAAAAAAGCCAGATTGGATTCGTGTAAAAGCGCCAACATCACCAATTTATAAGGAAACACATAGTATTGTACGTACGCATAAGTTAGTGACTGTATGTGAAGAAGCTGGTTGTCCTAATATTGGCGAATGTTGGAGCCAGAGGCATGCTAGCTTTATGATTTTAGGTGAAATATGTACGCGTGCTTGTGCTTTTTGTAACGTTGCAACAGGTATTCCACTTGCCGTTGATGATAATGAGCCAGAACGTGTCGCTGATGCTGTTGCACGGATGGAATTAAAACATGTTGTCATTACATCTGTTGATCGTGATGATCTTGCTGATGGTGGTGCTGAGCATTTTGCAAAAGTTATTTATGCGATTCGTCAAAAAACTCCTAAAACAACAATTGAAGTTCTTACACCTGATTTTCGTCATAAGGATGGCGCTTTAGAAGTTGTTGTTGCTGCTAAGCCTGATGTTTTTAATCATAACTTAGAAACAGTTCCTTCTAAATATTTGAAGGTCCGTCCAGGGGCACGTTATTTTCATTCAATTCGTTTATTACAACGTGTTAAAGAACTTGATCCAACAATTTTTACAAAATCGGGAATTATGGTTGGCCTTGGGGAGGAGCGAAATGAAGTTTTGCAATTGATGGATGATTTGCGCGCTGCTGATGTTGACTTTATGACAATTGGACAATATTTGCAGCCTACACGAAAACATCATCCAGTTGTTCGTTTTGTGCCTCCTGAAGAATTTGAGTCTTTTGCCAAGATTGGTAAAGTAAAAGGATTTTTACATATGGCCTCCAATCCTCTAACGCGTTCATCTCATCATGCTGGAGATGATTTTGCCATTTTGCAAAAAGCGCGTGATGAAAAATTTTCCTTACAGAGATAATTATGCCGATTTTTACAATACATCGGCAGATCACCCATAGTGCCAGTGAAATGTTTGATCTGGTTTCAGATATTGAGCGTTATCCTGAATTTTTACCAATGTGTGAGTCTTTAATAATACGTTCTCGAAAAGAATATGGAAAAAAAATATTGCTTCTTGCGGATATGACCGTTGGCTATAAGATTATTCGTGAAACTTTTACGACTCAAGTATTTCTTCAGCCGGAAAAAAGTCTTATAGAAGTTAAATATATTGATGGTCCATTCAAATATCTTGAAAATCGTTGGGCCTTTCATGATATTGAAAATACCAATGCATGTAATGTAGAGTTTTTTATTGATTATGAATTTAAAAGTAAAACGCTTGGATTAGTGATGGGCTCAATGTTTGATATTGCGTTTCGTAAATTTACCGAGGCTTTTGAGAAGCGTGCGCATCAGATTTATGGCTCTACGGTAACATAGTCTATTCTGTTATTTTTTAACAATACCTATTGCTTAAACAGCGTGAAGGTGAAAACCGGTTTCCATCTTTACTATTTGTTTTTAATTCAGCTTTCAAAAGCATATTGAGGGAATATCATTTTAAATGATGAAGATGATGCACAGTTTCATGCTTTTGTTTCTCTCTTTTTTAATGGATGCACACTCGTTAAACAAAACGCCCAAATAGAACATGCTTGCGTCATACCCATTTCATAATAGTGCTCATAATAAATAGTATAGATTCTCGTAAAAGTATATAAAATCTACATCTGTACACTTATGAAGAAGTTCTCCTGTATCATTTATTTGCCATCTCTCAAGATGTTGTACCAGCTCTTAGCACTTGAGAGAGAGGTACAAGTTTCCCTTTCATTAATCATTTTATTTATACAGTTTTTTCTCTTGTGGCGTGTAAGTGAATAAATTTGATTAATTCAACCTACACAGGACTAAAGTGAGATAATTTTAGGCTAGTCAGATCGTTCATTTTCAAGTTGTGATACAATAAAATTTTTTCAAGATGTTGACGATTATAGACTCGATGGGGAATAAAGAATTTTGAAATTAGTATGGGGAATTCAGTGAAGCAATTCCAGAATCATTTTAAAAGCATTTTCAACAGTTGCATGGCGGATAGCATTGCGATTAAGATGAGCAAAGTGCATTTCTTTGTGCAGGGGGGAGTGGTTTTTATAAGCTACTGCGCAATGCACAAGTCCTACAGGTTTATCAAGACTTGCACCTCCTGGACCAGCAATTCCTGTTACAGAAACTGCAATGTCAGCTTGTGAATGTTTTAATCCACCCTCAGCCATTGCAAGAGCAACTTCTTTTGAAACGGCACCATAGGTTTTTATAAGTTCAGCACAAACGCCAACAAGGCGTGTTTTAGATTCATTTGAATAAACAACAAATCCACAATCGAGAACATCTGACGATCCTGCTATATTTGTGAGGCATGCAGCAATGAGTCCCCCTGTACAAGACTCTACAGTTGTTAACAGCAAACCTTTTTGGCGAAAGGTATTAAGAACTTCATGTGCTTGTTTTTCACAAAGATATGTCATTGGGGAATTTCTCCTGAATAAAGGACGCTCACTGTTGCAAGAGCAGCAATTCCCTCACCACGACCAATAAATCCAAGCCTTTCATTTGTTGTTGCTTTGATAGAGATACGATCAGGTGTTATTGCAAGTATTGTTATAAGATTTTCTGTCATGGCATGACGATATGGACTAATTTTAGGATTTTCAGCGATAATTGTGATATCAACATTGGCGATACGACCACCTGCTTGTTTTATAATATCAAGAGCATGACGGAGAAAAATTTCTGATGATACATTTTTCCATTGAGGATCAGAGGGAGGAAAATGTGTACCGATATCTCCAGCACCTTGAGTTGCAAGAAGGGCATCTGTTAATGCATGAAGAGCAACATCCGCATCGGAGTGTCCATTTAATTTTTTATGAAAAGGGATTTTTATACCACATAATATAAGAAAATCACCATCCTCAAAAGAGTGAACATCATAACCATTGCCGGTACGAATATCAGGAAATATTTGCATTTTCTTTTGGAGATATAAATGTGCAGTATTAAAATCTTCATGCCATGTAATTTTTATGTTGTTAGGATCTCCAGGAACGGTACGCATAGGAATTCCAAACCATTCGGCAATTGCAGAATCGTCAGTGAATTCTTGTTTGCAAGCTTGTTTTGCTTGTTTATGGGCCGCTAAGATATGTTCAAAGGGAAAACACTGTGGAGTTTGTGCACTATAAAGATGGGTACGGGGAATTGTTTCTAAAACATGCTGATTATTTATACGTTTAAGGGTATCAGAGATGGGCAGAACAGGAAGAACACCTTCTTGAGGCGTGATAGTGTTGTGAATGTTATTAAGAAGCTTGTTTTCGATAAAAGGGCGTGCACCATCATGAATATGCACATATTGGGGGGCAAATTTTTTGAGTGCCTGAAGTCCATATAAGGTAGAGATTTGACGTGTATTGCCTCCTTCAACGATAATAAGGCGCTCTTTAAAATCGTCAATAGCTTGTTCACAGATTTGACGATCTTCTGGATGAATAACAAGAATAATTGTTGTGATAGCTGGATGCTGCAAAAAACAATGCACGGTATGATAAATAATTGGCTTTTGTCCTAGAAGCCGATATTGTTTTGGAATTTTATGGGGAGATCCTGCTCTTTCACCCCGTCCAGCGGCTAATATTATTGCTGCAATAGAAATACTTAATCTCCTTGTATTATAATCTTAGTTTGCTTTTTTGTCATTAATTTTAAAATGATTTTGAAAGGATGGTTGTTGTAGATCAGCAAGGGATATCACGGATAACACCTCAAAAAAAGCATTTAATGCTTTTTGAAGTGCGGTATTTAAACCACAAAAATCAAACAAGGGGCAAGTTGGTTCTGCAGTATCGAAACATTCTGCGAGGGAAAAGTTGTCTTCTGTTACTTTCACAACATCCGCGACTGAAATTTCTGCTGCGGGTTTAGCCAATCTAACTCCACCATTGCGTCCACGCACTGTTTGTATAAAACCTGCTTGAACAAGCAGCTGAAGGATTTTAAATAAAAAAAGCTCTGAAACGGCATATGCTTTAGCAATTTCTGGAACACGACTGAGAGTTCCCTGATTATCTGCACAATACATAAGCATTCGAAGAGCATAATTTGTTTGTTTTGTTAATCGCATCTCATTTCCTTCGTAAAGTATCGTCGAACACAGTCTATTTTAAAGATATTTTGCAAAATGTAGAAGTTTTTTCTCGTTGACTATATTTGCCTATTTTAAATGTAGTATTAGTATTGTCAATTTTTGCTACAAAAGGTTATATGAGAATAATGGGATAAGGGTATGTAAGCTCATGACGAATATAACATCTGTGACGAATCTTCAAGACATAGATAAAAATACTTATAACGATGAGTTGTATCGTTTAAGTAAGGTATATATTTTTTTAGGGATTACAATTATTGTATTGGCTTTACTTACGGCCTCTGTTTCATTTATTATTCTTATTGGATTAACTCCTGTTGTTCCCAGTAGAACAGTAACCCTTATTCTTATAGGAATTAATAGTTTTTGGGTTTTAGGGCTTATTGTCATCGTTTTTTATGAGATGATACCGATCATTCGTGCTTGGCGTTCAAGGCGTGCAGGATCGCGTCTTCATGTGCGCCTTATTTCATTGTTTGCACTTGTTGCGACAATGCCAGCTGTTGCTGTAGCTCTTGTATCGGGTCCAGCACTAAATTTGGGACTTGATCGATGGTTTGATACAACAACGCGGCAAATTGTGGGCTCTTCTATTGATTTAGCAAATGCTTATGCAGATGAAATGCTCCAAAATTTAAAAAATTTATCCTACGCGATGGCATTTGCACTTGATAACAAAAAACTCTTAGAACGTAATCCAGCTGAATATAGGATGCAATTGACGCGTCATGCTCTAGGACGCAATTTGCGTGGTGCATTTTTGTTAAGTTCTAGTGGAGCTATTTTTGTATCGAGTGCTCTTGGTGATGAAGATAAACTGCCAATTCCTCCTTCTCATCTTATTGAACGTGCAACCAGTGCGAGACCTTTTTCTTTTCAACCAGGCGTTCATGATTATTTTGGTATTATTTTAAAATTTACCAATATTCCAAACACATTTTTATATTTGGTGCGTGACGTTGATAAAGGTGTTTTATCTGCTTTGCGTTTGACAGAAGTTAATACAGATCGTTATCGTGATTTAAATGAGAATCGCCTGCTGACACAGATTGCATTTGGTATGCTTTATTTGTGTCTTTTTTTTAGTTTATTCTTATCAGCCATTTGGGCTGCTATTGCTGTTGCTGATCGCTTAGTACGTCCTATTCGTCTTCTCATTAGTGCTGCCGATGATGTTGCTTCTGGAAATATGGAAATTTTCGTGCCAGTACGAGCAAAAGATGGAGATATTGGGCAATTATCCAAAACTTTTAATTACATGGTCAGTGAATTGAAAAGTCGGCGTAATGAATTGATTGCAGTGCGTGATCAAATTGATGAAAGACGGCGTTTTTCTGAAGCTGTGTTATCGGGTGTAACAGCGGGAGTAGCAGGTATAGATGATAATGGTGATATCACCATTATCAATCGGTCTATTGAAGCGATGTTTGATATTCGCTCAGAGCGCGTTGTTGGAAAAAGTCTTTTATCTTTAAGCGCTGAAATTTGGCAGGTTTTTCAGTTTGTGCGTTCATTGGATCGTAAAAACCATCGTGAGCAGGTCACTTTAAACGTTGCAGGAAAAGAGCGTGTCTGTAATGTCCAAGTTACGATGGAGGAGGATGATGGACAAGGGCAATCTTGGGTTCTAACAATTGATGATATTACAGACCTTGTTGCAGCGCAACGTACAGCGGCGTGGGCGGATATTGCGCGGCGTATTGCACACGAAATTAAAAATCCTCTTACACCTATTCAGTTATCCGCTGAACGCATTCGTAAACGTTATAACAAAGCTATTACACAAGATAGAGAGGTCTTTGAGCGGTGTATTGACACAATTATTCGGCAGGTTGGAGATATTGGGCGTATGGTTGATGAGTTTTCCTCTTTTGCACGTATGCCCAAACCCAAAATGCATATTTTAGATATACGAGAATTGTTGCGCGAAGCATGTTTCTTGATAGAGGTGACGCGACATGATATTCATTTTGAGCAAGATTTAGGAACTCTACCACTTATGGGTGCATTTGATAACCGTCTCATTGTACAGGCTTTTTGCAATGTTATCAAAAACGCGAGCGAATCCATAGATTCAGTTATGCGAGAGGAAAATATTCACGGTCATATTCTTATCCGTTCTTATCGTCAGGAAGAATGGGTGGTTGTGGATGTTGTTGATAACGGGAAAGGACTTCCTAAAGAGCAAAGACAAAAGTTATTAGAACCCTATATAACAACGCGGGAAAAAGGAACAGGGCTGGGGTTAGCTATTGTGCGCAAAGTTATTGAAGATCACGGTGGTTTCATGGAGCTTCATGATGCACCGGAGAGTTTTTATGAAGGTCGTGGTGCGATGATCCGTTTGATATTTCCAGCGGATGGGGGTAAGCAGGGTAATATTATACAAGCCATAAATCATAAGATAGGGGAATAGTATGGTATCAGATATCTTGATTGTTGATGATGAAGCAGATATTCGTGAGCTTGTTGCTGGTATTTTAGATGATGAAGGTTATGAAACGCGTGTTGCTTGTAACTCTGATGAAGCATTGGCTCAAATTAGTGAGCGTATTCCAAAGCTCATTTTTTTGGATATTTGGCTACAGGGTAGTCGTCTCGATGGTTTAGCACTGCTTGATGAAATTAAAACACAATATCCGGCTCTTCCGGTCGTTATGATCTCTGGTCATGGTAATATTGAGACGGCTGTTTCCGCTATAAAGCGAGGGGCATATGATTTCATTGAAAAACCTTTTAAAGCTGATAGACTTGTATTGGTTGCAGAGAGAACACTTGAAAATTCAAATTTAAAACGTGAGCTTTTAGAATTGCGAAAGCGTTCGAACGAGACATTAGAGTTGCTCGGAAAATCGACAGTTATAAAAAATTTGCGTCAAATCATAGAAAAAGTAGCACCAACCAATAGTCGCATCATGATAACAGGTCCTTCAGGGGCAGGAAAAGAGACTGTTGCACGAGCTATTCATGCGCTCTCAACGCGTTCGAATGGGCCATTTGTTACAATAAATGCTGCAACGATTACTCCGGAAAGAATGGAAATAGAGCTGTTTGGCAGCGAAATGGAGGGAAGAGAGCGTAAAATTGGTGCCTTAGAGGAAGCTCATGGCGGTATCTTATATCTTGATGAAATTGCTGATATGCCGCGTGAGACTCAAGGGAAGATTCTTCGGGTTTTAACGGGGCAAACATTTGAGAGAATTGGCGGCACAAAACGTGTTAAGGTGGATGTCCGTATCATTTCTTCGACAGCGCAAAATCTTGAAAACCTTATTTCTGATGGGCGCTTTAGGGAGGATCTTTTTCACCGTCTTTCCGTTGTTCCTATTGTTGTTCCGCCCCTTTCAGCGCGTCGTGAAGATATTCCAGAACTTGTACATCATTTTGTAAAAACAATATCACAGCAGGTTGGGATTAAACCGCGTGCAATCAGTGATGATGTGATTGCTATTTTGCAAACGCACGCTTGGCCGGGTAATGTGCGGCAATTACGTAATAATATTGAGCGTCTTCTTATTCTTGTGCGGGATGGTGATGGTCCTATAACAGCGGACTTTCTTCCCAGTGAAGTAAGTGATTCTTTGCCACGTCTTCAAATGGATTCAGATGAAAGTATAATGGATTTGCCGTTACGTGAAGCTCGAGAATTATTTGAAAAGAGATATTTAGTGGCGCAGATTGGGCGTTTGGGTGGAAATATATCACGTACTGCTGAATTTATAGGCATGGAGCGTTCAGCTTTGCACCGTAAACTTAAAGCGCTTGGAGTTTCTTAAAGCGATGCGTATTATTATTTGTGGAGCAGGACAGGTTGGTTATGGGATAGCAGAGCGTCTTGCTGCTGAAAATCACGATGTTACTGTTATTGATATTGAAACGAGATTAATTGAAAAGATTCGCGATACATTGGATGTGAGAGGTTTTGTTGGTCACGGTTCACGGCCTGAAGTTCTTTTGGCTGCAGATGCAGACAAAGCTGATATGTTGATTGCTGTCACTTTGTTTGATGAAGTTAATATGGTAGCTTGCCAAGTAGCACATTCATTATTTAATGTGCCCACAAAAATTGCTCGTATTCGCTCACAATCTTATTTAGAACCACGTTATAAGACGCTTTTTTCCAGAGAGAATATTCCCATTGATGTGGTTATTTCGCCAGAAGTTGAAGTTGGGGAAATGGTTTTGCGCCGTATTGCTTTACCTGGTGCAATAGATGTTCTTTATTTTTGTAATGATGATATTGTGGCACTAGCTTTGGAATGCATGGAAGATTGTCCCGTTATTAATACACCTTTGCGTCAATTAACAGAGCTTTTTCCAGATCTTCATACGACGGTTACTGCTATTAAACGTGGCGCGGAATTATTGGTTGCACATTCAGAAACGCAACTACGCGTTGGTGATATAACCTATCTTGTTGTTTCTCGTGAACAGATGCGTCGTGCTGTTGGGCTTTTTGGTCATAAAGAACAAGATGCCCACCGCATGATTATTGCAGGGGGTGGCCACATTGGCCTTTATGTTGCACAGGCTATTGAAAAGCGTTTCCATAAATTAAAATTGAAGATCATAGAAGCGCATAGAGAAAGAGCCCTCACAATTGCTGATCAGCTTGAAAAAACAACAGTTTTATACGGTAACGTGTTAGATCCAGTGATTCTTCAAGATGCGGGAATTGATCAGTCCGATTTAATGATTACATTGACCAATCAAGATCAGGTTAATCTCTTAAGCGCTATTATTGCTAAAAGATTGGGCTGCAAAGCCAATATGGTATTGATTAATAATGTTGCCTATCAAGAATTTAGTCGTGCTGTTGGTGTGGATGCATATCTTAATCCCCATAGTGTTACAATATCGAGAATTTTGCAACAAATGCGCCGTGGGCGTATTCGTTCTGTTCATTCAGTTTTTAATGGCCGAGCAGAAATTATTGAAGCTGAAGTGATGCAAACATCTTCATTGGTTGGTAAGTCATTATCAGAGCTCAATTTATCAGATGGTTTGAGAATTGGTGCAATTTATCGCAATAAGACAATAATACAGCTTTCGGCAGATACGCGTATTTTGTCTGGTGATAGAATAGTGATTTTTGCTCTTGCTGATAGGGTTCGTGATGTTGAACAACTCTTTCGCGTAAGTTTAGAATATTTTTGATGTATTATCTATGGATATTTGTACTTTTTGGTATAGTGGACAATTAAGATTGGTAGATAGGCTTTGTTTGTCTTCAATGGTTAAAACTGGACAGCGCGTTAAGCTTTTTAGTTATGATAAAAAAATAGATAATCTCCCTGCTGGTGTTGAGCTGTATGAAGCCGAATCAATTTTACCACGCTCAGCAATTTATCGCCTTGATCCCGATTTTTCTGATGATAAACTAGGGTGTACAATTGTTCAGTTCTCGGATTTTTTTCGTGTTATGCTGATGAAATATCAACAAGGTGTTTGGTTAGATACAGATGTTTACCTTGTTAAACAATTTCATCCAGATGCGGATAAGGTTTGGTTGGCAAGAGAAAATAATACAAGAGTAGGCGTTTCTGCACTTTATTTTCCGCCCAATAACCCTATTATAAAAATATTTGAGGATTATTGGGCAGGTGCAGAAATTATTCCTCATTGGCTTGGGTTTAAGCGTCGTGTTTGGAGACCGTTCTGGTTAAAGAGGAAAAACATGCCGATTTTACCGGGAAATCTTGGCGTTACAATATTTGGCAATGATGGTATTTCACGATTAGCAAAACGATATGGTTTTTTTCATGAAGCAAAGGAAAAGGAAACTTTTTATTATTGGACTGGGCGAAAAACTGAACGTATTTTTGAACCAGCTTTTGGCGTAAAGCCGCTTACAGATTCACGCTTGATAGGTTTTCATATTCACAGAAAGACAAAGACTACGAAAAGACCTCAGGAAGGAAGTTTTTACCATTGGGCGGTATCTCGCATTCCGGATGTTCATCATTTGTTTAGGTAGAGTTATTATTGCTATTTTAACTATTGAGATTTTAATCTATCTTATACAATCTCTTGATTGTAGCTTGCACAAGAGAGTAATGTTAACATATGGACAAAAACATTGAATGTGTAAAGAGCGGTTGTTATATGAACGGAAAGTAAAAATATGAGTGATCCAATGAAAACAGCATTAAGCCTTGTTCCTATGGTTATTGAACAAACAAATCGTGGTGAACGGGCCTATGATATTTTTTCCCGTCTTTTAAAGGAACGGATTATTTTTATTAATGGACCTGTTGAAGATGGTATGGCAATGCTTGTTTGTGCACAATTGCTTTTTTTGGAAGCGGAAAATCCTAAAAAAGAAATTAGTCTTTATATTAATTCTCCAGGTGGTGTCGTAACATCTGGTATGGCTATTTATGATACTATGCAGTTTATTCGCCCTCCTGTTTCTACGCTTTGCATGGGGCAAGCGGCATCTATGGGGTCTTTATTATTAACGGCTGGAGCAAAAGGTCATCGTTTTACATTGCCAAACGCACGTATTATGGTGCATCAACCATCTGGTGGTTTTCAAGGTCAAGCTTCAGATATTGAGCGACATGCGCAAGATATTATAAAGATGAAACGGCGTTTAAATGAAATTTATGTTCAACATACGAGTCAAGATTATGAGGTTATAGAGAGAACTCTCGATCGCGATCATTTTATGACAGCAGAAGAAGCCAAAGCGTTTGGCTTAGTTGATGATGTTATACAATACCGTGCAGAAACTGAAAAAGAAGAAAAAGATTAAGAATTTTTATAGAAAAAACAGCTACTTTAAATCAAAGAGTTTTATAAAAAATATCGCAAAATAAGAGAAACACCTAAAAGTATTGAGACATGCATGGTTTTCTATATGTCTTTTAGTTTTCATGATGAAAGGCTTCCTTTGAAAAGGCAAAGTGTTCATATATTGTGGTGAAAGGAAAGAAAAATGAGCAAAATTAGCAATAGCGGGAACGAATCAAAAAATACTCTCTATTGCTCGTTCTGCGGCAAGAGTCAGCATGAGGTGCGTAAGCTCATTGCGGGGCCTACTGTATTTATCTGTGATGAATGTGTAGAGCTTTGCATGGATATTATTCGGGAAGAAAATAAGTCTTCTGGGGTTAAGGTGCGTGATGGTGTTCCTACGCCACAGGAAATTATAACAGTTCTTGATGACTATGTTATTGGTCAGCAGCATGCAAAGCGTGTTCTTTCTGTTGCTGTTCATAATCATTATAAACGGTTGGCGCATCAGTCTAAAAGCAATGATATTGAGTTGGCTAAATCAAATATTCTTCTTGTTGGTCCAACGGGTTGTGGTAAAACTTATCTTGCACAAACATTAGCACGTATTATTGATGTGCCTTTTACGATGGCGGATGCGACCACTTTGACTGAAGCGGGTTATGTGGGAGAAGATGTTGAAAATATTATTTTGAAGCTTCTTCAAGCAGCAGATTATAATGTTGAACGTGCGCAGCGTGGTATTGTTTATATTGATGAGGTTGATAAGATTTCTCGTAAAGCAGACAATCCTTCTATTACAAGAGATGTTTCGGGGGAAGGAGTTCAGCAAGCATTATTAAAAATTATGGAAGGAACGATTGCTTCTGTTCCTCCTCAAGGTGGACGTAAGCATCCGCAACAAGAGTTTCTTCAGGTTGACACCACAAACATCTTATTCATTTGTGGGGGAGCTTTTGCAGGTTTAGAACGGATTATTTCAGGGCGTGGTGAAAAAACTTCTATTGGTTTTTCTGCGACTGTTAAGGCTCCGGATGAGCGTTGTGTCGGTGAAATTTTTCGTGATTTAGAGCCTGAAGATCTTATTAAATTTGGTTTAATACCAGAATTTATTGGGCGGCTTCCTATAGTCGCTACCTTAGAGGATTTAGATGTTAACGCCCTCATGCAAATTTTATCCCAACCTAAAAATGCGTTAGTAAAGCAATATCAGCGTCTTTTTGAAATGGAGAATGTTGAGTTAGCATTTCATGAAGATGCTTTACGTGTTATTGCAAAGAAAGCAATTGAACGTAAAACTGGTGCTCGTGGTTTACGTTCTATTATGGAGAAGATCCTTCTTGAGACGATGTTTGAGCTACCGGCTCTTGAAGGCGTTCAAAAAGTGGTTATTTCGAGTGATGTCGTTGATGGTAAAGCGCGTCCTCTTTATATTTACTCAGAACGTGCAGAAGATAAAGAAAATGTATCAGCATGACATTGTGCGATGCACAATATAAAAGGTGGTAGTGAACGGTATTTGATAGGTGTTTCTAATAATATCATTATAATGCTTGATTTATGTATGAGTAATTACCACTTCATGTACAGTGAAGAGCTGAGATTTTCTAAAGGTGGGCTAATTGTTGTAGATAGCTCATAGGCTCCAGAAAGGAGAGTTATGCAATATATTGATGAAAAGACAGATGAAGTAAGAGATGGGGTTTATGCTGTTTTACCTCTTCGTGATATTGTTGTCTTCCCCCATATGATTGTTCCACTTTTTGTGGGCCGCGAAAAATCAATTCGTGCTCTTGAAGAAACGATGGCGGTTGATAAGCAAATACTATTGGTGACACAAAAAAATGCTTCTGATGACGATCCAAAATCAGAGGATATTTATCATATTGGTACATTTGCTAATATTCTTCAACTTTTAAAGCTTCCTGATGGTACTGTAAAGGTTTTGGTTGAAGGAACTGCACGTGCAAAAATTAGTCAATTTGCTTTAAGTGAAGGTTATCATCAGGCTTTTGCAACTGTTACAGAAGAACCTAGAGAGAGTGATGTTGAGATTGAAGCTCTTTCAAGGTCAGTGATTACTTATTTTGAAAACTATGTAAAGCTTAATAAAAAAATCTCTCCTGAAGTTGTGAATGCGATTGGCCAGCTTGATAATCCTTCTAAGCTTGCCGATACGATTGCTTCTCATTTGATGATTAAACTGGCAGAAAAACAGGAAATATTAGAGCTCTTACCTGTGCGGGCCCGTCTTGAACGTGTTTTGTCCTTCATGGAAGGAGAAATTTCTGTTTTGCAGGTTGAAAAACGTATTCGTTCGCATGTTAAACGGCAAATGGAAAAAAACCAACGAGAATATTATCTCAATGAGCAGATGAAGGCTATTCAAAAAGAGTTAGGAGCAGGTGATGATAGCCGAGATGAACTCTCTGAATTAGAAGAACGTATCAAGAATACAAAACTATCCAAGGAAGCACAGGAAAAAGCTGGAGCAGAATTGAGAAAATTACGGAATATGTCTCCTATGTCTGCAGAAGCGACAGTTGTACGTAACTATCTTGATTGGTTATTAGCAATGCCTTGGGGTAAAAAATCTAAGATTAAAAACAATTTAGATTTTGCTGAAAAGGTCATGAATAATGAACATTTTGGTCTTGAAAAAGTTAAGGAGCGAATTATTGAATATTTGGCCGTACAAAGTCGCGCGTCAAAGATAAAAGGTCCCATTATTTGTTTGTTAGGTCCTCCAGGTGTAGGGAAAACATCATTAGCGCGCTCTATTGCAAAGGCAACGGGACGTGAGTATGTTCGTATCTCATTGGGAGGTGTCCGAGATGAAGCAGAAATTCGTGGACATCGCCGAACATATATTGGCTCGATGCCTGGGAAAATTATCCAGTCTATGAAAAAAGCAAAAAAATCTAATCCGCTTTTCTTGCTTGATGAAATTGATAAAATGGGCCAAGATTTTCGTGGTGATCCTTCATCCGCTTTATTAGAAGTTCTTGATCCTGAACAAAATGGTACATTCATTGATCACTATTTGGAAGTTGAATATGATCTTTCTGATGTCATGTTTATCACAACTGCCAATACGCTTAATATTCCAGGTCCGTTAATGGATCGTATGGAAATTATTCGTATCGCTGGTTATACTGAATGTGAGAAAATGGAAATTGTTAAACAGCATCTTTTACCAAAGGCACTAAAAGATCACTGTTTATCTAAAAAAGAACTCAGTATTTCTGATGGCGCACTAAGGTCAATTATTCAGTTTTATACACGTGAGGCAGGCGTTCGTAACCTTGAACGTGAACTCATGAAAATTTCCCGCAAATCCGTTACAAAAATTCTCAAAACACATCAAAAATCTGTAAAAGTTACAGAAAGTAATATTCATGATTTCTTGGGTGTTAAACGTTATCATTACAATCAGATTGAAGGAGAAAATCAAGTTGGTGTTGTAACAGGTCTTGCGTGGACAGAAGTCGGTGGAGAGTTATTGACTATTGAAGGAGTTATGATGCCCGGCAAAGGGAAGATGACTGTAACTGGAAATTTACGTGATATTATGAAAGAGTCCATTTCAGCGGCAGCATCTTATGTACGTTCTCGTGCTGTTGATTTTGGTATTGAACCTCCACTTTTTGAAAAACGCGATATCCATGTTCATGTTCCAGAGGGTGCGACACCAAAAGATGGCCCATCGGCTGGGATTGCAATGGTGACAGCAATTGTTTCGGTCCTTACAGGAGTAGCTGTGCATAAAGATATTGCAATGACTGGTGAAATTACTTTACGTGGACGCGTTTTACCCATTGGTGGATTAAAAGAAAAACTCTTAGCAGCTCTTCGAGGAGGGATAAAAAAAGTACTTATTCCTGAAGAAAATGCAAAAGATTTGGTTGATATTCCTGATGATGTCAAAAATAATATGGAAATTATTCCGGTAAATCATGTGAGTGAAGTTTTGAAACACGCTTTGGTTCGTTTTCCAGACACTATTGAATGGAAAGAACCCTCTACAGGGGCTGTGCCAATCCGGTCAGAGAGCAGTGATAGTGAAGGAATACAGATTGCGCACTGATTCACTTATCTCATTTATAACGGCATTTTTTAGGTGGTAGAAGATGTTGTTGAGGTTATTATTCTGTTTTTTGTTGGAAAAAGTGAAAAATTCCGTGAATAACTGTGATTATTGCTAAAAAAACAATGTTTTGGATAAAAATAAGACTTCTGTTTGCTGTACTTTTCAATAAACTGACCAATAACATGATTAAGTCATGTTCAGGTAATATAGGGAAAGGAAATATTTTATGAATAAAAGTGAATTCGTTAGCTCCGTTGCTGAAAAGGCAGGTGTTTCGAAAGCGCAAGCTGGTGCTGTTGTTGATGCTTTTATGGCTTCTGTAACAGAAGCTTTGGCTTCAGGGGGAGATGTTCGTCTTCCAGGTTTTGGCACTTTTGAAGTTTCTCATCGTGCTGCAACAAAGGGGCGTAATCCTTCAACTGGTGCTGAAATCGATATTCCAGCACGTTCTGTACCCAAATTTTCTGCAGGAAAAAGCCTTAAAGAAGCAGTTAATAAAAAATAATTTAAGCTACATTAAAAAAACCCGATTTATTTATAAGCGGGTTTTTTTAACACATGTGTTATGCTTGTTTTTCACATAAAACTTTGAGATCCTTGCGATATTTTTTATTTTCATGTATTGCTGAAATATATTGTTTTTAGTCTTTTCAATGAAATATTGTACTGTATTAATTGAGCGCGGGTATGGCTTATAAAATGTAATATTAACTTTTATTACGCTGAAGTGTTACGGTATTTATTTCAAAACAAGATCCGTAAATAATATGAAGCGGAAAACTCTGTAAAGTCCATAAAAGTTATTATATATCACCATTTACGCTTAATAAAAGTGCATGTTGGTGCCACCTTGCTATCTATTTTCTCAGTTCCTATAATGTTGCGACTAGCCCCAGATATCTGAGACGAGTGCATAAGGGATAGTTTTATTCTTTTACTCTTATACGCCAACCTTTCTTGTGACGCACCAAGAGGATAATTTTATTGATTTATTATAAGATCCTGAAATAAAAAAATCTTTTGATATTCAGATTTGGTTTTTAATATTGGGATTTTTCTTGGCATTTGAGAGGGGAGAGATAGCTCCAGCTCTATCCTACAAATATTTTTTCCATATCTTTATTTCACTTGTGATATGCAAGCGAGTATTTTTCCTTCATCATACAAGAGTTAAAATGAGAGAACATCACAAATTTTGAGGGAGGAAGTTAAAAAACAGAAAAATTACTCTTATAAAATAATATACATTACGTAATATAAAAACTATTAATAAAGATAGTACAGTATTACTTGTGTATCTCCATTTATTTATTTTGATTATTCATAATATGTTTATATAATTATTTTGTTTTTAGTCATTAAATCATATTAAATTATTGATAGCGGTAAAGTTTTTTTATAGCCAAAAGTTATTTTACAGCATCTACATAATTGAATAAATGATGAAACGTAGGGTAGTATTTATTGATTGGGGGAGACAGTCTTTAAAAGGCTTTAGAATGATTTTTTCACGAGAGTTATAAAGATCTATTCAGTAGGAGAGAGGCGAATCGTGTGTTTTTTATAAACAGGAGCTCTTTGATTCTTTATTTGCTAACCACTGAGTACAATCATTGAGAGCTCTCGCTGTTATGGCTTGTTTTTTTACTAATTTTTTTTCTTTACTTGGTAAGCGTTTTCCTGAATGTTTAATAGAAGCAATAGGCGGAAAGAGTCCGAAATTGATATTCATTGGCTGAAAAGATTGTGTTTCTGCTTTTTCATCTATGATGTGTCCCCCTGTAATATGATTCAAAAGGGCTCCGAATGCTGTAGTTTGTGGGGGTAGGCAAGGGGAAATATGATGATATTCGGCAGCAGCAAAACGTCCAGCAAGAAGCCCTATTGCCGCTGATTCTACATAACCTTCACATCCGGTAATTTGCCCTGCAAAGCGTAGTTGTTTTTTTTGTTTTAAACGAAGGGTTTGATCAAGAATAATTGGCGAGTTGAGGTAGGTATTGCGGTGAAGACCACCAAGACGCGCAAACTCTGCTTTTTCAAGACCGGGAATCATTCTAAAAATGCGAATTTGTTCACCATATTTCAATTTTGTCTGAAAGCCGACCATATTATAAAGCGTTCCAAGTTTATTATCTTGGCGTAATTGAACGACGGCATAGGGTTTAACTGTAGGGTTATGGGCATTAGTTAAGCCCATAGGTTTCATAGGACCATGTCTTAACGTTTCAAGTCCGCGCTCAGCCATAATTTCAATGGGGAGGCATCCATCAAAATAGGGCGTTTTTTCAAAGTCACGAAACTCTGTTTTTTCAGCATTTTTTAACGCTTCAACGAATGTTTCATATTGTTCTTTGTTGAGGGGACAATTAAGATAATCTTTTCCTGTTCCCTCAGGACCAATTTTATCATAGCGAGACTGATACCAACAAATGTTGATATCAATACTGTCGGTATGGATAATAGGTGCAATTGCATCAAAAAAAGAAAGAGCTTTTATACCGGTTATTGCTTGTAATTTTTGAGCAAGTGCAGGCGATGTAAGGGGGCCTGTTGCAATGACAACATGTTTCCAAGCTTTAGGAATTTCTTGAACTTCTTCACGTTTGATTGTTATAAGAGGGTGGTTTTCTAGTGCTGTTGTAACGGTTTTTGAAAATCCATCACGGTCAACGGCAAGAGCACTCCCTGCAGGGACTTTATTGGTATCAGCAGCTTTCATAATTAATGATTTCGCTAATCGCATTTCAGCATGGAGAAGTCCTACGGCATTTGTTAATGAATCATCGCAACGAAACGAATTTGAACAAACCAGTTCTGCCAATTTATCGGTTTTATGGGCATCTGATTTTTTTTCGGGTCGCATTTCATGCAAAACAACAGAAATTCCTGACTGAGCGATTTGCCAGCTTGCTTCACACCCCGCAAGACCGCCACCGATGATATGAATTGGGATATCAAATGTCTTTAACATAATTGACTTTTAGCGTAAGCAGTTATGTATGAAAAGCATAGATTTTGTTTTTTTTAATATATTTGTTTGCTTTTTTTCTGTAATTAATGGTATAGAAACGCCGCTTGTATAAGGTTATTAGCTTGTAAGTTTGAGCGGATGTGGCGAAATTGGTAGACGCACCAGATTTAGGTTCTGGCGGGAGACCGTGGGGGTTCGAGTCCCTCCATCCGCACCAAAGCAATCCCTTAAGTGCTACGGATTTCTACGTGTCTGAAATTCCGCTTCATGGTAAATGTAACACTCGAAGTGTTAGAATGTAATGATTATTAGAGTGGGTTGATCCCTCTCCTTAGAAAAATGAAGGTGTTTAATGCAGGTTACCGAGACGCTTAATGAAGGACTGAAGCGCGAAATTAAGATCGTGGTTCCAGCGAAAGATTTAGAAGAAAAGTTGAATGAACGATTGGATGATACCAAGGGAAAAATCAAGCTTAATGGTTTTCGTCCCGGTAAAGTGCCTAGTGGGCATTTGCGAAAAATGTATGGTAAATCCTTTATGGCGGAGATTCTCAATGAGATACTCAGTGATGCACCCCGTTCTATTTTAGCGGACCGCAATGAACGTGCAGCGATGCAGCCAAAAATTGATATAGATGAAGATGAAAAAATTCTAGATGGCAAAGCTGATTTTACTTTTAGTTTAAAGTATGAAGTTTTACCAAAAATTGACATTAAAGATTTTGAACATATTAAGGTTATCCGTGAAATTGCAATTATTCCTGAACAGGATATTGATGATCAAGTCAATCGCGTCCTTTCTTCTACGCGTAATTATTCTCTAAAAGAGGGGAATTCTGAAGAAGGTGATCGCATTACCATAGATTATCAAGGTAAGCTTGAAGGCGTTCCATTTGAAGGTGGGGCAGATAGTGATGCACAACTGATTCTTGGGTCAAAACAATTTATTCCTGGTTTTGAAGAGCAATTGGTTGGTGTGAAAGCTGGGGATGTAAAAACGATTTTTGTTAAATTTCCTGATAATTACAGTGCGGCACATTTGGCGGGACGGGAAGCAGAGTTTGACATTACTGTCAAAGCTGTCTTTAAACCAGATGAATTAAAAATTGATGATGAAGCAGCGCAAAAAGTTGGTTTAGAGTCTCTAGATCGCTTACGTGAGGTCGTTCGTGGGCAGATTGAAAGCCAATATGGTTCAGTGACACGTCAAAAAGTTAAGCGTCAAATTCTTGATGCTTTAGATGCTGATTATAATTTTGAGATTCCTGAAGAACTTTTAGAGGTTGAGTTTAACAATATATGGGCTCAGGTTAATGATGATTTGAAAAAGGCTGGGCGCAGTTTTGAAGATGAAGGTATTACAGAAGAAAAGGCACGTGAGGAATATCGTGTCCTTGCGCAGCGTCGTGTTCGTCTTGGTTTGGTGCTTTCTGAAATTGGAATGAAGGTTGGTGTTAAAGTTAGTGAGGATGAGCTAAAAGCAGCAGTTTTTGATCAGGTTCGCCAATATCCAGGACAAGAGAAAGAGATTATGGATTTTTTCCGTAAGACTCCGGAAGCTGTTGAAAATCTACGTGCTCCGATTTTTGAAGAAAAGGTCATTGATCATTTATTAGCACAGATAAAAGTCACAGATAAAGAAGTGACGGTTGAAGAGTTGATGAAAGAATATGACGAATCAGATGTCCCTGAAGAAAAGCAGGCAAAGAAAAAGTCTGAAGTGAAAGAAAAGTCTACAGAGAAAAAAACAGCTAAGAAAAAGGCTCCTAAAAAAGCTTAATATTTATGCAAACAACACAAGCCCGATAAAATCGGGCTTGTGTTGTAAGATTTATGTCCTGGGGTTACACTGAGAGAATGGTTTTAGATAAGCCATGAGTAAATTTTAAAATATTGGTAGTGGATTGGCAATGAGCATCATTGATACGCGTACTCCTGATTCTAAGCGTTTTATTTCTGGAGTTACAGGTGATTGGGAAGTCATCATTGGCATGGAAGTTCATGCGCAAATCATATCAAATTCAAAACTTTTTTCAGGAGCATCAACAAAATTTGGTGCAGAGCCGAACAGTCATGTATCACTTATTGATGCAGCCATGCCAGGTATGTTACCTGTTCTTAATCAAGAATGTGTTCGTCAAGCGGTTCGAACGGGGTTAGGATTAAAGGCGCATATTAATTTAAGATCTGTTTTTGATCGCAAAAACTATTTTTATCCAGATTTACCGCAGGGGTATCAGATTTCTCAATTTCGCTATCCGATTGTGGGAGAGGGAAAGATTATTATATCTGTTGGTCCAGATTCGAATGGCCAATTTGAGGATATTGAAGTGGGAATTGAGAGGTTGCATCTTGAACAAGATGCTGGAAAATCGATGCACGATCAACATCCAACAATGTCTTTTGTAGATCTTAATCGTTCTGGTGTTGCTCTTATGGAAATTGTTTCCAAGCCTGATATGCGCTCATCAGATGAAGCCAAAGCCTATATGACAAAATTGCGTACGATTGTTCGTTATTTGGGCACTTGCGATGGCAATATGGATGAAGGTTCTATGCGTGCAGATGTCAATGTATCTGTTCGTCGTCCTGGTGAAGATTTTGGAACGCGCTGTGAAATTAAAAATGTTAATTCTATTCGCTTTATTGGTCAAGCAATTGAATATGAAGCGCGTCGTCAGATCGCAATTTTAGAAGATGGAGGCGTCATAGATCAAGAGACTCGGCTTTTTGATGCCGCTAAAGGTGAAACGCGTTCTATGCGCTCAAAGGAAGAAGCGCATGACTATCGTTATTTTCCTGACCCTGATCTTTTACCATTAGAATTTGATCAAGCATTTGTGGATGCTTTGGCAGCAGACTTACCAGAATTGCCTGACGCTATAAAAGCACGTTTTATTAAGGAAATGGGATTGACAGTGTATGATGCTTCCATTCTTGTGACAGAAAAGGCTATTGCTGATTATTTTGAAGAGGTAGCGCGTGGGCGTGATGGAAAAATAGTTGCCAATTGGGTGATTAACGACCTTTTAGGGGCTTTAAATAAAGATAATCGTGAGATTGAAGAGTCACCAGTATCGCCAAATCAATTGGGAAGCATTATTGATCTTATAAAAGAAGGAGTTATTTCTGGAAAAATTGCCAAAGATCTTTTTGAGATTATTTGGAATGAGGGGGGAGATGCACGCCAAATTGTAGAAGAACGAAATATGAAGCAGGTAACGGATACAAAGGCTATTGAAAGAGCTGTTGATGAGATCGTTGCCAATAATTCTGATAAAGTTGCGCAAGCAAAGCACAAACCTGCTTTAGCTGGTTGGTTTGTTGGACAGGTAATGAAAGTAACAGGTGGTAAGGCAAATCCCCAAGCTGTTAATGAATTGGTTAAGATGAAACTTGGCATAGATTAAATTTTATGGGGTGGAGAAGAAGCCATACATATGATATCTTCTTGAAATTAAAGGATAGCACGTTAACCTATCAATTGGAATTGTAGTTGAATTTACTAGTAACTTTTTCGATAATTTCAATCGTTAATAATTTTATTCCAACGATTAATTTCATGAGCGCACTAAATGAATGGAATAGCAGATGGCTCGTTTTTTTAAGCAAATCTTCACATGGTGGAATGGTAATACCATTGGTACGCGTTTTTTCACATGGCGCAAAGGTAAGCGGATAGGGGAAGATCAGTTTGGAAATATATATTATGAAGGAGGACTTCATAAGGATGGTTATCCGCACCGTTGGGTTATCTATAAAGACTATTCTGAGGCCTCTACTATTCCACCAGGTTGGCATGGCTGGATTCATCATCGCTGTGAGTGTCCACCAACACAAGAGGATTATCATCCTTATGAATGGGAAAAGCCTCATGTTGCAAATATGACAGGAACAAGTGAGGGCTATCGACCAAAGGGAGCTATCACCTCCAATGGAGAGCGTTCTTGTGTGCATGAAGATTATGATGCGTGGTCACCTAAAAAATAACATGTTTTAATGTGCGTGTGTATTTTTGTCTTATTTGACTCTATGTTATGAAAAGAATTATTTTTTAAGGTGCGATTGATTTTGATATGATGAGATTTTTTTTATTGTTAGGGGTGAGGCATTTTATATATATTTTTTTAATGGGAATTTTAGTGTTTTTATCCTTAAATAATGGGGTGCGGGCTGAGCGTATTAGCAATGGAATTGCTGTTTTTGCAGGTCTTGACAAAATCACGGGACGGACCACACGTTTTGAAGTTACTCTTGGTAAAATTTATCAGTACGGTGCATTACAGGTAACACCACGTGCGTGTTATACGAGCTCTAAAGATGAACCCACGCGTACAACTGGTTTTGTTGAAGTCAATGAAGTAACATTAGATAAAAAAGTACGGCGTATTTTTACAGGATGGATGTTTGCAGATAGTCCTGGTTTGAACGCTGTTGAGCATCCTATTTATGATGTGTGGTTAAAGGATTGCAAGCAGAATGCTCAAGATCTTCCTCTTCAATAATTAGTGTGTTATCTATTTATAATACATTGATTTATAATGGTCCTTTATCATTTTACAACTTAATAGCAAATTCCTATGATTACCTCATTTAATTTTTTTTATATTGAATAATCCAAACTATTCTCTTGCGCGTTACAAGTGGCGGATGTGTCAATAACACTGTCTAAAAAAGGAATAAAAAATTCCGTCATGAACTGTTTAAATTCAAAGATGCATCATTAGAATCAACATATTTTTTAAGTGTTTCATAAGAGACAGTTCTTGAATTATATCTGTTAAAGGTTGAAATGAAAGGCTTGTTTATATTTGTTAAAGAGATGAACTGACGCTTTTGCATGTATGAGGGAAACAGATTATCAAGTAAGTAATTTATCATGAAACACTAATTATTATATCTAGAGAACGCTGTATTGGTATTTTTTCTCATAGAGATGTCGTTTTTCGTTCAAAGCATAGAAGCAATGCAGGCCATATTAATGGAAAAATTGAGATTTAAGATTCTTTAAAGTTTATCAATCGAAGTATAGCTTGGTTAAAAAATGCAATAATCAATATATTTCTAGTAAGAAAATAATGTTTATATATTTTTATTATACACCACCTCATAAGTGAGTTTGTCTATTCGTAAGTTCTTGTATATTGCATGGTAACTTCACATTTAAGTAAGCGGGATACCACTAAGTTTGTAAATCATATTCTTGATATCCATGCTTTTTAAAATCTTTTGTATAAAATACACGTGTTTTCATGTAGAGCTATTGAAAATTTAAAAAGGGGTTTCGAAGAGGCGTTGAGAAGATTCTGCATCACTGGGAATGGTATATTTATTTTGTATAAAGTATAACCCATTTTCTAAAAAATACGAGATTTTATACAATGAAAGTTTCTAGTCACCAACATAATGATGTTTCCCGATTGCCAAAACAACCTAAAGAACCCTTATTGAATGTTCCATTTATTATAGTTGTTTTGATAGCATTTTGTTTTTGTCTTTATTGCATTTCTCAGTATTTTTTTTCTCATCAGGTTTATGTTGAAAGCCTTGAGCTTTTTTCATTTATACCAGCATTGTTTAAGAGGGATCCTGTAGCATTTTGTTATACCATGGTGAGTTATTCATTTATGCATAGTAGTTTTAAACATGTTGCTCTTAATATGGTTTGGCTTTTGGTTTTCGGCTCTCCTTTAGCAAGGCATTTTGGTGTTTTACGTTTTTTAATTTTTTGGGTGTTAACGGCAGTTATTTCTGTTTTGACTTATTTTACATTTCATCAAGAAAGTACCATATCACTTATTGGGGCGTCAGGTGCCGTATCTGGAATGATGGGTGCTATTGCACGTTATGGTTTTCCTAGTGGTAATCTAGCTGTCAATGCGCAGAACGAAAAACTTTTAGGACCTTTATTATCTGTCAAAAAAGCTCTGTGTTCTAAGGGGGTTCTTGTTTATATGAGTGTATGGCTGACGACTGATTTGATCATAGGTATTTCTTCTATTTTGTTTGAAGAAAATGGCATCTCAATAGCATGGGAAGCTCATATTGGCGGGTTTTTTGCGGGTTTTTTGTTGGTTGGTTTTTTTGATGTTTCACAAAAAATTAAAAACTAGAATCTAAGATATTGATGTGCCACATAAAGAGCTATTGTTGCTGCATTTGAAACATTTAATGATTTAATATTTCCAGGCATGTCAAGGCGTGTTAAAGCGCAAACGGTTTCGCGTGTTTTTTTACGTAAACCTTTACCTTCTGCTCCTAAAACAAGAGCAATTTTATTCCCTGTTAATGCTGTTTCTAGAGGTTGGTCACCTTCTGAATCGAGACCAAAGCTTGTAAAACCTGTTTGATGAAGTTCTTGAAGAGCTTCAGCAAGGTTTCGTACGGTAATATAATGAATCATTTCCAGAGCTCCAGATGCCGCTTTCGCAAGAACACCGCTTTCGTGGGGAGAGTGACGGCAAGTTGTAATAAGTGCTTTAGCTTTCAATGCAACTGCAGAGCGCATAATAGCGCCAACATTATGTGGATCGGTAATTTGATCCATGACAATGACCAGATCAGTATTGGTTAGTTCCGACAGTTTGCATGGTTTGAGGGGGAGAGTTTCCAAAACAATACCTTGATGAACAGCCTCACTTCCAACAAGCGAATCAAGATATTTTGGGGTGCATAATGTAACAGAGCAAGGATAATCTGATTCGGATATATTTAATCGTTTTAAGGCATTTTGTGTAACGTAAAGACATTTTAAAATTCTTTTTGGGTTTTCTAAAGCAGCCTGAACAGAATGAATGCCATAAAGATGGATGATCTCTTGCTGTAAAGAAGCAGCTTTCTTCTTTGGGTGTGTAAAAGATCGAGAAGGAGAGCCTTTTGTATCGCGATATCGGCGACGCAAACGAGCATAATGAGAATTTTGTGATGTTTTTTCTTTCATAGCTTCTTTATAACGTGTTAATAAGAAAAATAGAGAGAAAAAATCTATGATTTAAAATTATGAGCAGGAAATTTGTACAGAATTGTATTTATTCTGTTGACAGATACAATAGTAATCGTCATAACCACTTCGCAATCAGATTGAATTGAATGGGTATTCAAGATGGTTGTCGTGATGTCTCATTGCGCGACTTTATCGGTGTAATGGAGGGGTGCCCGAGTGGTTAAAGGGGGCGGACTGTAAATCCGTTGCGTATGCTACGTTGGTTCGAATCCAACCCCCTCCACCATTCATCGAAGGAGAGTTAGTACGTGGGTCATGCGGGTATAGCTCAATGGTAGAGCAGCAGCCTTCCAAGCTGAATATGCGGGTTCGATTCCCGCTACCCGCTCCAAATGATTATTGATGATTGGGCAAATAGGTATGATGGAGGATATTCCATTTATAGATTTGGTGGGGTTTTCCGTCTAAGAGTTGTGGTGATTAGGCTGTTTTCAGTCTGGTCAGACTTAAGTTTTGCAGAACTGTCCCTAGGTGCTAATAAAATATAGGGAATAAAACAAGAGATTAATAGCAATGGCGAAGAGCAAGTTTGAACGAACAAAACCGCATGTTAATATTGGTACGATTGGTCACGTTGATCATGGGAAGACCTC
>NZ_JBHIPG010000018.1:0-1137 GCF_042195905.1 Bartonella sp. AP331QHHD | reverse complement strand
TCAGATTCAACTCATTCTCTCTCCATTGCGTTTATCAGAGATAGAGAGTGTTGATGAGGAGCATCCATGGTTTGTGCACGCATTTGATTTGATTAAAGCGCGTGCAAAATATGAACTGTACAAGAATATCCTTAAAGAACCCGATTGTGCAGCCGCTGCTTACAATGACTTTAACGAGCAATTGCATGAATTGCGTGCAGAGACGTCCAAACGTCATAACGTCACTCGAATAATTCCAACGGATTTCTAAAATGGTTTATTTTCCAATCGCTGATTACAGACCAGATGTTTCGGTCATCAACGGGAGCTTTACGGATACGCTTGTGAATGTTTTACCGGCTGATGGCTGTTACATTCCGATGCCTAATGCAATGGTTGTGTCTCATCCTTTAGAAGAAAAGCCATTGGGGTGCATAGCGTTTCGAAGTGGCAATGGTGTTAAGCTCATCGTAGGGGGAGCCAAAAAGCTTTATAGTTATAATAGTCAAACGCAGGGTTGGAAAGATATCAGCCAAAGTGGTGTGACGTATCATGCAAATGAGGAGAATAAATGGTCGTTTGCTCTTTTTAAAAACATGGTTATTGCGGTGAATAAAAATGATAAACCGCAAGTTTTCAAGGTCCTTAGTTCTGAACGGTTTGAAGATTTAGAAGGAAATCCACCGAAAGCAGGATTGGTCAAAGTTTGGGGACCTTTTGTTTGTTTNCAAGTTTTCAAGGTCCTTAGTTCTGAACGGTTTGAAGATTTAGAAGGAAATCCACCGAAAGCAGGATTGGTCAAAGTTTGGGGACCTTTTGTTTGTTTGATGCAATTGACAGATAATCCCAATCGCATTCATTGGTCAGGTTTGAACGATGTAAATTTATGGGAAATAGGTAAAAAAAAATGTGATCATATAGATTTTCCAGATGGAGAATATGTGCAAGGGGCGACGGAATCCACCAATCCCCTTATTTTTATGCGTTCTGCTATTTACGCTGGTTTATTTACTCCAGGGGCTGAACTTGTATACAGTTTTCAAAAGATCCAAGACAAGCGCGGAGCGCGCAGTGCAGCCTCTATAGCATGTCGAGGGAGTGATGCTTTTTTTGCGAGTGATGGTGGTTTTTATCAGATGAGTTTGGATGGTCAACTTT
>NZ_JBHIPG010000017.1:0-27937 GCF_042195905.1 Bartonella sp. AP331QHHD | reverse complement strand
TTATGGTGTATAAACGCATATAAAATGCATTGCTATAAACATATCATAAAAGAGAGAGTAACATAAAAAAAGCCGTGTCAAATGATATGACGCGGCTTTCAAATAGCGTTTCTTATTGATTAAAATGAATCATCCACAATGGAGTAATGAATGCATATATACAAAACGTATCATATTGCAAGCGCTCTATGAGAGATATGAAAACTTATCAAAAGGAATGTAAATGTGCGTATGATCTTTAATCACTCATTTGAATGAGAGAGCCTATAACGCTTGTTATGGCTATCAAACGTATCAAACAAATCAAAATGCTCGGTAGCTTTAACAATCCAATCAAAAGCAAATGCATATTCAATAAATATCTGCAAAAAACGTTCTTTTTACATTTGGAAGCGTTGGTTTTTAAAAGCAGCTTTTCATAAGATAAATAAACAAACGCTTTTATAAAGTGTAAGGTTTTTAAGATTTTGCTCTGCTGTGAAAGCTAAATCTTAGTTTTCTCATAAATGAAACGTTTTTAAGAGCAAATGATAACTAAGTTATAACTGTTATAAAAAAAAGTTTTAACGTTTCTTATAAAGATCTCATCTTATGTTTCAAACGTTTAAACGTGCATTTAAAGAGGTTCTCATAAGCGTATTTGTACTTTTCATTAAAACCTAATTTCTTTAAATATTAGCCGGTCCATTTTTGGAGGCATTATCTTAGAATAGAGCATTCTTTAAACATTACAGCTTTTGACTCAAAATTAAGTAAAAACCCATACCTTATGATGTTACAATGGTTTTGAAGTTTGTTTGCTTATCTTTGTCTTAATAGCTGCCCCCAAATTTGGAAAGAGCTCATTTGGTTTCGTATTTTTAAACTATAACTTTTAAAATGTTTTTAGTACCAAATCTAAAGTAGATAGTTATTCTACTGCCATGGCATTATTTGCCTCCATTTTTTTGTGGAAGCGAATAGTTCCATTCTTAAAGACTAGCCTGCAATCTATTCATTAAAAGGCTTTTCATTTCATAAGATATAGCATTTTGAATTTCATGACCTTTATTTCCTACCTCGGTAAAAAATACCGTGGTTATAAAATCGATCTTGTCTTTAAATCCTTTTATGCAATCTTTAAAATGTTCGGTGTTATGATGATGCTGTTATGACAGCTCTCTATTTTGCGCTCGCCAATTTTGGCGAATGTTAATTTGCTCTTTTATGTGATTAACAATCCAATCTTTAAAACAAGATGTGATCTTTAAACGTATGTTATCGATATTTTCAAACGACTAAATTTAAAACAATGTGATTTGTGCTGTGATAAAAACGTATCATAAAATTTATGAACTGTTATGAATGATATCGGCTTTTCATTTCATATGAACGTTTACATGCGTTATAATATTTACATTATGATTTGCTTTTTATGGTCTATTCATACATGCCAATCTTATATAAAAAATGGTCAAATGAATCACGTATAAAAATGTGGATTCTTAAGTGGATTCATATAAAATAATTTCACACAACCTATTGACTTTATTTCATTTTTTGATATGATAGCTTATCGGCTGGTTTTTCAGGAATGCGCTCCAAAAACCCCGCTGTTTCCTTTAAAACCTCAACCCATTGTTGAACCTTTGCATTTTGCTTCCCCAACTGTCCCGCATAACTGCCCGCATACCATTGCGAAAACGTCCCATCCGGCATGCCTATGCGCCGCGCCACCTCTGCTTTCGACCAATCATTCATTTGCCCCAAAGCTCTCACTGCATCCACAAGCTCATTCCATAAAGCAATGTCATCACTGTTGCGGTTTTGTGCTGTTCCATTGGGCTGGATTTTAGGTCGCGCCCAAGGATTTTTATCGACCGTTGCATTTATCGCGTTTTTCATGTATATTCCCCCCTCGTATTGATTTTAGACTATTGATAAGGGGAAGGGCTCCCACCCGCCCCTTATCTTTTGTCTTTAGAATGAACATTTAAAAGCCGTACGCGATACTAAAACGGCTAACCTTGCAAATCCCCTCTCTTTCTCACACATCGGGGAACTTGCTAACTCCACGCATCTCACCCGATCAGGCAAAGATACCTAGAAACTTCATGTATTGATTAGACTTTTAAAGGATTAAGATTCCTCCCCCCTTTCTTTGTTAACGCTTCAACCTGGTACGCGATACAAAACCAGCTTCCTTTTGAGAATTCTTACAAATCCCCCCCTCTTTCCTTTCCTATCGTTTAGGAAACTTGATCACCTCACGCCCCTCATCAGAGGCGGAAAGCTTTCTCAAAGCTTTATGCAAGTGTTGACTGAATTCTTCCTCCCCCAAAACCTCATCATCGTCTGCTTTCAAAGCTAAATTCCCCACATTGTTTGGCATCAAGCGGCTCACCTTTGGCTTTATCGGAAGCTTAGATTTGAACGCTTCATCCTTTTTCTCAAGGCGCCCATAAACATCGGCCAAGTGATCAGGTGCAAGCTTTGCTGCCAACTGTTTTTCTGCTTTAACAGCCTTCACATATTCTTTACGCAAACGCCCATTCAAGCGCGCCGCCTGCTGGTCATAAAAACCTACATCACAAAGGCATGGTGCCAGACAAAGCAACCGATTGTTCAAATCATAAACCCGTAAATCTTGATGCAAATTATCCGGATCAAAGCGTACAATCACTTTTTTCCCCGCATGCTCATTCAACGCCCGCGCCCAATAACGATTGCCATAAAAATGAATCTCCCCCGTACCCTTTTGCGCACGCAACGCCTCAGAGGTTAAAAGCCATAAAGCCCGTTGTGCCGCCGTTGCTTGCCGAATAATCGTCCCCTCGGCTTGCAAGCTCTCAGTAAAGGTCTCATCAAAACTGCGCCCCGCACAATTAACCGCCTTACGCCCTGCTTGCGCATTGTGTGCCACAATTTGCGCCCCAACATGGGCTTTAAACGCTTCAAATCCTATCGCGCGCTTGCCATAATCTTCAGGCTTGGCATCCGGTTTATTGCCCGTATAAGCCCCCGCACAAAAGGGATGTTTAGAAATCGCTTCTGCCAGATCACGCCATGCCCGCTCAATCGGTTTAGACTGTCCGCTATAAGGGGTGGTCCATTGCAATTGCACCCCCAAACTCGTCAAAAGCCCTTGCGGATCATCCGGCTTAATCTTAAAACGAAAACGGTTTTGCACACCTCCAGAAATCCACTTGCTGGTAAAGGCACGCCCATTATCCAAGGTCATACGCTCCGGTATGCCATAAGCTTCCACCATGTCCCCAATCACCAAACGAACGATTTCCCAAGTCTCAGCATCCGATAAGCGCCACGATAAAATCTTGCCCGAATAAAGATCTTGTATCGCTATCAGATAAAGCCGCACAGGCTTCTCTGTCCAAGGAACACTCACAAAAACATCCAGCTTATGCCCGTCCATATTCACCGCTTGCAGTGCATGCAGGCTTGAGCGATCACGCCGTTGGGCTGGATAAAGCTTTTTTGCCTTTTCTTCTCCCTCACGTGCTAAAACCACAACCGCTTTGGAAATTTGCGCCTTAAAACGACGCCGTAAAGCCCGCTCAGAAGGAATGGGCTCAAAACCCCGCTCCTGCGCAACCATCACCATGCGCCGATAACATGCTGAAAAAGCAGGTTTAGAGGGGCGCAAATAATCCGAACAAAAAACCTCCCACGCCCCCTCATGACACGGCGCAAATTGCGAAACATTCTCCTCACCATAACAAGGCGCTAAAGCTGCCAACCAATCAGGGCGCTCATACCCCTCCACCATCTGCCGCCAATTAAAAAGCGACATCCGGCTCACACCAAATTGCACCGCACTCAAACTTGCCGCATCATGCACACCCATACCGGCATGGAGCAAATCTTCCCAAAAGCAAAGTGCCTTCAAACGCTCTTCACAGCGCCTTTTATGCGCCTTTGAAAGCCCCTCATAACGCACCCAAATACTTGTCTTTTGATCGCTTTTCTCTGTCTTTTCTTCTACACAAACCCCACCTGCCCGCACCAACAACGCCGCCCGCGCCCCCTCCGGCAATAAAGAAATGTGATACTCCCAAACCGGCTTGGTTTTGCTTCCCACTTTCCTCGAAAGTTCAGAGTTTTTTCTCCAATATGCCCGTCCGTGGTTTTCAAGACTTTTATATGTTTTCGGCAACCCTGGCAAAGCTGCCTCAGCCAATTCGGCAATAGTAAACCATTCCTTCATGGCTGCCCCCTTTTAATGCAAACCGGCGTTGCGCGCATGGCTTTCAATTGCGCTGCAATCTCCCGCTGTTCCTGCTGAAGCCGCGCAATCTCTGCTAAACGCGCCTCATCCCCTTGCAACAGCAACAATCCATCTTCACTCACCACCTCATCCCAGAGCCAAAATGCCTCTGTCGCCCGCACAAATGCCTTAAACCGCGGCAGGGAAATATCCACCTGCTTACTTTCCGCAACATAAGCATCCAAACTCGCCTTACTTAAACACCCAATCCCTAAATAATGCGCCATACGCTCCGCAATCACACTGCGCTCATGCCGGCATTCACGCAAAGCCCGCGCCATCGCTCGCTTAATGCGCGAGCGAAACCGCCCTAAATCAATCTGCGCAACGGGTTCACGACAGGGAAAAACCGGCTTTTGGAAAAAATCAAGCTGCCCGCAACCATGCCTCTTCATGCCTGCTCCTCCCCTGATTGCTTGTTCAAATAATCACAAAACCGCGCCTTTGTCTGCGCATCGGCCCTTTGCCAAACACCTAATAACTGAGCAAAAATCCGTTCCTGTTCATTAATTTGCGGCGGTGTATTAATCCCATTGACCAAATCAACAGCCCGCCTCAAATCCCCATCAACCTGTTGGAGCGCAATTGCCACACGCCGTTGCGCAACCGGCTCCATCTTCGCCAACTTCAACAACTGCGCTTGATTATCTGCCAAGGCTGTCCCCCGCAAAACCGCCCGCAACTCCGGCTGTAAATGCTGGGAAATTTTCGTTAAATAATGCACTGCACGTTTCGATAAACCAATACGATCTGCCACATGTTTGGCAAAGTGCAAACTTTGCACTTTGCCATCTTCTCCCTCCATTTGAGCAATAGGGTCAACTTGACCCTTTGCCACTTTATCCCCTTCACATCCAGTTTCATGATGCTCTGAAAAGCCTTCTTTTGGCAAAGGTGCAACTTGCACCTTTGCCACTTTGTCTCCTTCACACCCAGTTTCGTTATGCTCTGAAGAACCATCTTTTGGCAAAGGGTAAACTTTACCCTTTGCCACTTTGTCCTTTGTATATTGATTACCATGATCACCACCACGTTGAATCTCCCCATACTTCTTTTCCCACAATTCGCGGTAAGTCTGGACAAAAAGCGCACGATCAATAACAGACAATTCATTGCGAAAAAGGTTTTCAGCCACTTCTAAAAGCGCGGCATTGTCCTTATCAGCCTGCACCACAACCGCATCAATGTCACTATAGCCCAAAAGCTCAGCAGCACGAAGCCGATGCGCACCAGCTATAAGTGTGTAATTACCTTCCTTAGCATTGGGGGTATGGCGCACCGTAATCGGATTCATCAATCCCTCCCGCGCCATTGATTGCGCAAGTGCCTTGGCATGCTCATCATCCACAGGGCGTATACGCTCCGGCACCACAATCACATCAAGAGCAAGCTTTTGAAACTGTGCCATCACGCCACCGCCTTTCTGATCTCTTTAAAGAATAAATCCATCGCACGCCCCGCCCATCTTCGATAAGCTTTCGCAAAAACGGGTTCTTCCAAACGCCGGTTAATCACTTGCATAGATAGAGAAATAGAAGTCCGCTGACGTGCCTGTATCGCAACAATACGCCGCCGTGGCACCTCAAACTGATAATGCAAAATATGAATAACAATCTGTCGTGCTAACGCCGCATCAAATAAGCCATGCGGGGGGTCAATAATATACCGGATCGGCAGATGCTTAAATCCACTACTCACGGCTTTTAAAGAACAGGAAAGCATCACCTGTAAACGTTCAACTTCTGAATAAGGATTAACGATATCGTTTCTGACATCTGGGGTCCATAAATTACAAGCAGCAACCATAACCACCCCCTATAAAAACAATATGACCACCATCTAATCGCCAGAACCAACCCATGCAAACGGCTGTTCTATGATGCAACTCTATGCAATTTATCTTGCCTATTTCGTACTGATCTTTAGACATTGATAAACCTTTTTATCTTATGGTATTTAAATTCATGGCAAATGCGCAAAAGCGCAAAGCCGTGTAACGAAGTTCAAGCAGCATTCCCGCGCAAAGCAGAATGCGCACGCGAATCTGTATTGGCATGTTTTGCTGCTTTAAAAATGCGACGGCGACTTTTGGGGTAGCGGTCGCTAAAAACCTGCTCGACGGGCAAACCGATAAAATCGGCAATAGCACGTTCGGCTTTCTCGTTAGACCGTGTCCAGATATGTTGAACACTGGATGACGAGAGTTGATAAGCTTTCGCGAGCTCCGCCAAGGTCATATTACGGCGGCGTAGCTCAGCTAAAATACTATGGCGATCCCATACTTGAATGCATGTTTGGGTGGTTGTCATAACTTTCGCTCCTGCTTCAAACGAATGCTCAAACCATCCGTTTTTTGTGGGGTTAATTGTAAAATATCTGCCCTCTATATCGGGCGGTAATTAGATGTATAATGCCAAATTCGGCTTTTGTAAATACCGAAAATGGATTTGGAGTGATTTTTTTGGCACGTCCTGAAAAAGAACCTACAACAGAACTGGCAAAACGCTTGCGTGAAATACGGCACACCCTTGGTTTTACAGAGCGCAAACAATTTGCTAAACATTTTGAAATCCCCGAAACGACTATGCGCAATTATGAAACGGGTTTGCAAGAACCCCCTGCATCTATAATGCGAATATATAAAGATCGCTGTGGAATATCCTTAGACTGGCTTGTCACTGGTGAAGGCGAAATGTTTAGTGACATGGCAAAAGCGAAAGCAGCTGGTTTTAAAGCACCTACCATCCCTGCTGGTCTCATGAAAAAGCTTGGTCGCATAGCTTATACAACCTATCGCGATGCTAAAATAAAACTCCCCCCTGAAGATATAGCGGAACTCGCGGCGGAACTTTATAAAAAACTGCAAGAGCTTGTTCAAGACATCAACGACACGGAAGAAGTCGAAGCAACTTTCCCTCTTCTTAAAATTCATTTAAAGCGTCAAATAGAGGCTGAAAGAGTACATCTAGAAACTACACAAAATACGGCTTAATGCCTCTCTAAGATGAATGGGGAATCTCTTTTTAAAATCCTGTAATTTAAAACGAGACTCAATATAAATAAGGAGCATTTTTGGCACGCCCCGAACTAGAACCTAAAACACCATTGGCAAAACGCCTACGTGAAATAAGACGAATCTACGGAAATGAAGAACGTAGTATCTTTGCGCAACGGCTTAATTTACAACGTGGCACCCTTGCCAATTATGAAATTGGAGCACACGAACCAACATGCTCAACAATTAACGCCTATTATACGGCCTATAACATTAATCCTCATTGGCTCGTTACGGGTGAAGGCGAAATGTTTACAGACATGGCAAAAGCGAAAACAGCTGGTTTTAAACCACAAACTATCCCTGCTGGTCTCATGAAAAAGCTTGGTCGCATAGCTTATACAACCTATCGCGATGCAAATATAAAGATCCCCCCTGAAGATATAGCGGAATTAGCGGCGGAACTTTATAGAAAACTGCAAGAGCTTGTTCAAAACATCAACGACACGGAAGAAGTCGAGCTTATTTTACCTCTTTTAAAACTGCATTTAAAGCGTCAAATAGAAGCTGAAAATGCACATCCAGAAACTACATAAGATACAGCTTAATGCCTCTTTAATATGAAAAATGAAAGTGGAAATCTTTTTACATTAAAAAATTTATATAAATTATTGATAAACAATACTTTTTACTCAATTTTTAGAGATTTCCACTTATATATGGAAATCTTTTTTGCTTTTTTGGTTATTTTTGGCTGATTTTGGAGTCAATTGAACTTTTGGATTGATTTTTTTCACAGGGTCTTCAAAGGCGGTTTTCTGGGCTTTCACAGACTTTTCAAAATTTTTCACAGGGTTTTCACAGACCTTTCAAAGCCTTCTTTCATTTTTACCATGAAAACGCACTTTTTTCTGATTTTCGCTCTTTTTTACAATTTTAGGTGTCAAAATCTATTTTGACAAAACGCGCTTTTAATGCTAAATTTTATACATAAAAACAACAAATTATCACGTATTCCTACCTAATCCCACCTTTTCCCACTTAGTATAAAACCTAGTGTCAAACTACACCAACAATTTCACGACTCAACGGATTAGAAGGCTTTATAGTGAAGCTTTTACGACAAGCATCCGATTCTCTTCTCAAAATTTCTGCTACCTCTTGATCTAAAGTATAGAGTTCAATTATCTTTTCCTCTAATCCTACAGGAACAGATCTTTTGCCAATTTCTACAGATGATAAAAATGCTACAGATATATCTAATTTTTTAGCCATATCTAAAAGGCGTTCTGAATGATCAATGCGAAGTTTGCGTAAGGTTTTACCAAATGGTGTTGGCATCTAAAAAATCCTATTAAAAAAGAAGCTCTCTCGTGATTCTAGCAGAAATTCTCAGGTTTTGGTTAGCTCCTTTTAAAAATTGACTTCCTACCCTCCTTAATACACAAGGTTGTATAGCATGACGGATAAATCTCTTGACATAGGTTTGAAATGTAGTACATTGTAGTACAATTAAGTAGGAGGTTTAGTAATGGGAAAAATTCAAGCCCGCATACCTGATGAAGTTCAAGAAATTGCAAGTGCAGTTATTAAGTCTACGGGTTTAACTATATCGGATGCAGTGCGCATGTTTATGACCCGCATTGCTAGAGATAGAGCATTACCACTTGATCTATTCCAACCAAATCCGGAAACATTACAAGCTATCGAGGATGCCGAAATGGGACGCGTCGAACGTACATCATTAGACGGCTTAAGGACCATGATACGCTCAGATAGAACCGAAGCACGTAAATCTGAAAAGTAAACCTAAGCTTGCTATGCGGGAAATTGTCTATACGCGTTCATTCCGCCGTGACCTTAAACGTGAAAGCAAAGGTAAATATGCTAATGCACTAGAGGAGGATTTGCTGCTTGTGGTCAAAGCGTTAGCGGAGAATGAACCGCTAAAGGCGCATTGGAGAGATCATGCACTAACAGGTCAGTGGCGCAATTGTCGTGATTGTCACATAAAGCCGGATTTAGTTTTGATCTATCGAAAGCCAGATGCCAAAACACTAGAGCTTTTACGACTTGGTTCCCATTCTGAACTGCGTTTATAATTGGATCTCCAATTCATAGTAATAAAGAATTTTACGAAATTTTTTCTTTTATGACAGTTGTTCAGTTCTTTGAAAACCACTGCTTTAAATGTGCAATGACATTATCTAGCGCGTCCATGAGGCGTGCAAAATCGAGGATAAGCAAAAAAAGAAAAAATGCTATCCACTTCATCAAGCGAGACATCATTTTCACGCTTTGATAGGTGATGATCATTTCTTGAAGCATTTCTTTTTCTGATTCTGTAAGCTCTGTGTGTTTTTTGGATTTTTTTCTAACCATGTTTCCACCCACACAAGCGTTCACCTAGAGTATTGTGCTTTAAGATCTCTCTTGCTAAATTGGAACTGATGGCGTTCAGATCTTTCTTGTCTAAATAAATTGGCAACCAGCCAACACAAGAAGAAGCATATTTATTTGTCGCGCAACCAGTGAGAGAGAGCAGCACGCATATCAGCATCACTTTTTTGATTAACTTCACTTTCCACCTCAAGCCGTGTTGTGGCTGCTTTTAAAGCTTTTTCTGTTTGCTTTTGTTGCTCTACTTTTTTCCCAAGAGTAAAAGCTTTTGCTAAGGCAATAAAAAAAGCGGCTAAAGCCGCACCTGTTACCATCAAGTTTCTTTTCATCCATAAGATCATAGGCGGTGCTCCTGAAAGCGTTTAGCAACAAAGAAAATGCCAGTACATGCCGCTAAAACCATAATGGCGGCTAAAGCCCATTGGATTGGTCCATTGCCCGCTAAAAACCCACCAAGACCTGAGAAAGAACCAATAATCGGTGCCAATGCTTCTGCTTTGAGAAACCCTGTTGGTTGTTTCGTTTCTACTGTTTGATAATTAGAAGAAACATAAGCCCCTTTCGCCCATAGCCCTGCCTCTGCTACACGCCGGTGTACGAGACCTTGTAAACGTTTGCCTCCCGCTTTGGTCCATTTCTGCAATTCGGTTGGTACCGCTTCATAATCCCCCCGATTAAGCCTTTTAAGCAATGTAGAGTTTTGGAAAGCTGCAATACCCACATTATAACAAAAGGAAACAAGAGCGCCGAACTGCTCGTCGCTTAAATTCACACAAACTGCTTTTTCTACCGCCCTCTCATATTGCCGCAAATCTGCTAAAAGCATGTTTTCAGCTTTTTTTTCTGTAATCACCATACCCTCAACAACTGTTGGTTGACCGGCTTTTTTCGTATGACCATAACCAATCGTCCATATGCCAGAAGCATCTTGATAAGCCTGCAAGCGCAAACCTTCCCACTTTTTTAAACAGTATAAACAGTCTTTACTTATTTTCCGTGCCATTGTTCAATTCACCTTATAAATATACCTTTATGAGTACTGCTCCATCACCGCCGTCGCCGCCAATTTTGTCGCTTCCGTGTTTCCCATCAAAATATCCACCACCGCCGCCGCCACATTCTTTACCACCTCTACCACCGTTACCACCTTTGTAACTCTCACCACCCTGCCCCATGATAGAACCCTTACATTTACCGCCGCCGCCAAGAAAAGAACTTCCACCAGTACCAGCTCTCTTGCCGTCTATTCCACTCCCTCCACCATTACCACCAGAAAAAATAAAGCTTTCGCCACTGCTGCCCTCCCTGTTTCCTCCTCCATCGCCGCCTTTCCCTCCAAAGTTAACGAGAGTCATGGAAACGGAATATCCTCCTTCTGCTGTAACAAGCCCTTTGATCATTGTTCTACCACCATTGCACAAAATGTTACTGTCATTACCTTTACCACCACGACCAATGTAAGCTGTTTTTAATTTATCTAAATCAGAACCTTTCATTTTAACATGCACACATTGACCGCCGCCGCCGCCGCCATCCTTAACGCCACCACCTCCACCGCCCCAAGCCCATACTTCGATATCGGTGTCAGCAGTAATACCATCAGGCAATGGAATATCTCCGCTTTCTGTCATCAGAATTTCAACAGGTTTTCTAACCCCGCCATCATTGTTGCCGCTACTACCGCCGCTGCTATTGCTACTATTTGCTTTGATTGAAGCCATCAGTTTGGCTGGTGAGATAAGTGCATCCACTGTTTTTGTGCCATCAATCCAGTCTTGTTTGCCAAGAGGTTGAATGAGATCAACTTTTTTCTGTACACTATGTGCTGTATCTTGCGCTTTATCGGCTGCTGTTTGCGCAATATTTGCCTCAGCTTTTGCACTGTCTCCCGTTTTTTGTGCTGTCTCAGCCGTTTTTTTTGCATCTACTGCATAAGCTTTTGCATCATTTGCTGTTCTTAATGCACTATCTGCAACGTTCTTCGCTTCACTTGCAACATGAATCCCTTGTTGTGCAACATCTTCAACTTTATCAATTTTTGCAATCTGTGCACGTTCTAGAGGAGTTAAGATAAGATGCTTTTTCCCTTCCTTCATATTCTCCATATCAAATACATCTTTTTCTATTTTATCTGGATCATAAACTGATTTTGACATACCAAAAGACTTTGAGCCTACAAAATAACGAATGGTATTTTTGAGATCTACCGGAGATATGGGATAATAAACACCTTCATCTCCCCTCCGCCATTTTTCCATCGTTGGCTGCGTAGAACTCAACCATCGTAGCTTTGATCTTTCCTCTATGGTTAAGATCTTTTTGGTAGGACCCTCGTGCATATTTTCCATAGAAAATGCATTTGCCCCCACATTGTCGGGATCATATGTAGCAGCCTTCATATCGCCAATCCCTAAAGGCGATATTTTTACCCAGCCAGCGCCTGATAAAATCGCATTCTCATGCGCTTCACCACTTGCTTCAATATCGTGAATTGTGACCTTATTTTTGTAAGCAAGAGCTCCAATATCTCTCTTTGCAATAGCATCATCAGCCTTTTTTCCTTGAGCAGCGGTTGCAAAATATTCTACCTCATAAGCTGCTGCACTCCCCACTGAAACAGGTGCAAGAGCCTTACTATCTAAAACACCTTCTTTGACTTCTTCTTTTGTTGCTGGTTCAAGCTTAAATATATGTGTGTGATAGGGTAATGGCATCGCGTTTCATTCCTTAATCAGTTCGTTGTCTTGTTGTGTGAGAGAGAGGACTGCAATTCATCAATCAGTTTTTGCATGATCTCTATGCGTTGATCTGTCGCTTCTTTATATTCTGCCAAAGCGCTTAAAAGATCATGCTGTATGTCGCTTTTGACAAGATCAAGTACCTTATTTAAGGGTGCATGAACCATTCGATTGCTTGCATAAAAAAGGACGCGGATTTGCTCCGCGTCCGCAATATCATCAATAGCAGACGGATTATTGATCATTTGAAAAACTCACGATTTTATGGCATAAACAACCGGTACATTAACAGGGCGTGTTTCTGCCTCGCCCGTTGAAGAAATAGTTACCTTATGCGTGTGCACTCCAGCAGGTTGTGTATCTTTTGTATAATATGAATTACCAAAAGCAGGATTTCTGCCACCTATTTGACCAACTCTTGTAACCATAGAATAATCATGCTTATGCGTATGTTGACCTGCCTCTTCAATGGTACAAGCATGTGTATGAGATTTAATGCTGTCTTTTTGCACCTCTGCGAAGTCTCTATTTTGATCTAAACCGCGCCCATTATCAAAGCCGCGCAAAAACACTCCTCTAAAGTCTGGAACTTTAAAGGTTGTATCGCTGTTTTTTCCCCATTTATCCCCTATCGCCTTGAATAATTGCGGATAATCCTTGCGTTCATAAGTAGCGCCATCACATAAAAGCCAGCCGTTTGGGACTTCTTGCATAGCAAAGGTCGCAATAAAACCACAAGGAAAGGTTTCGACCTTCGGTGGTGGAATGGGGGTAGGGTTTAAAAGATACCAGCCATCAAGACCTTTTGTTGATACGCCATCATTATAGACTATTTCATAAATACCGCCCGTTTGTAACTCACCACCTATCAATGGTACTATCCCCGTGCTGGTGGCTTTATAGAGTGGCTTTGCTCCTATATTATTCATGTTTATTGTTGTCGTACCAATATTTATACCACGCGCCTTAAAGCGGATAATGATATCGTTTTTATATTTCGCTATCGGCGACACCGTCGTCAACGTGATTGATGTTGTTTGTTCCTTTCCATTCACAATAAACTTTGAGTCAAGAGAACCACCATTATCGGCAAGATATTCACGTATACGCTGCATCATGACCCGCGCACTATCATTAACAGAACTAGGCGGCTGCCCTTCTGCCCAATTAATGATACTATCGGAATTGGCATTTTGATCAGCTGTGAGTGACCAGTCATAAATATCAGACATGATAAGCCCCCGTTCTTCTTAATAGCTCTTCGCGCAATTGCTCTTCTTTTTGCCGCCCATAGGAACCAACAGATTGCCGCCTAGAGGGATCAATAAGAGGTGTTAAATCTGTCGGGCTCCCAGTCGATTGTGAGAAACCCGCCATGACTGGTTGCTGTAACATTTGTTGCTGTACCATCTGTGCCTGCTGTTTTTGTCGTTCTCCATTCTCTCTCATTAAATGAAGCAAACCGGAAAAGCCCTTTTTAAGAGCACCTGCATCAATACCTTGTGCTTGCAATGGTGTGGTTTCCATAATCTGTCCTGTTAAATTGTCTCTGCTTTCAGGTGCCATCATTCTGTTTGGGAATGGCGTGTCATATGCCATCAATTGGTTGCCCCCTTGATCACCTTGACCCACTTGATTACCTTGAAGTGTCTTTTGAAGCCTCTCAAACCCACGCAAAGGACCCACCTCGTTTGGTGCTGCTTGTCCATTGCTTTGGTTTTGCTGTATCGTTCTCTTCAAAGCATCTCCCGTTTTATTATAAAGCCCATAAATATGATTCATAAAATCCCCTGCTGTAGCTTCCATGTTACCACCGTTGAGTGTGACTGCCTGTCGACCTAAAAGCTGGCTCGCTGGAATATGTGGATTTTTGATAAGCTTTACTGCCCCTGCTGGTCCTTGTTGGTGTGCGAGATAAAGCTCTGCTTCTGACGGCGCTCTGCCTAATGCTGTGACTAAATAACGTGTATTATCCTTCGTTAACCGTGCCATAGCATCGGTTGCTTGAAAGGGATCAAACTTGTTATTGAGTTGATAGTGTTTTGCTGTTGAATCGAGAAATTGATACAGCCCCCCTGCACTGCTGTTCTTATTTTTTGCATTTGGATTACCATTACTTTCTATCATAGCAACACGTTCAAGAAAGCTTTCTGGCAAACCATATTTTTGTGCTGCCTGTGAAATGGCACGCTTCACTTTGGGATGAAAATTGATCATTAGTTTATAACCGTTCTATCAGCACTGCTATTCAAAAGAATGCCAATAAAATTGAAGAATTTTGTGTGGTCTTCTTTGGTTATTAAGCGTTTCTTTTCTGCTTCATGAAACGTCTTAATTAATTCAACGGCTTTTTCTCTTGCTAACCCAAAATCTCCTTTTTCCCGCGCTGTTATAAGCGCTGCAATATCTCTCTCAGTATCTTTATGGACGCTTGAGAATTTGCGTCCAAATTTCTCTAAGAAATTTTTTACAACTGCCTTGATGAAAGCAATCTTTCCTACACCCATAGTCTGTTGTGCCCCCCTCTCTTCCACTTCACCTATATGGTTTGGCAATCGTGCAAAAAGCTTTGTTCTTTCCACTTCTGGTTGCAACACTTTCATAAGTTGCTTGGCTTTATCCTCACCAAAAATACGCTGTAATTTTTCTTGACCATTTTTTGTGTCAAACAAACTCAAAAGATTGTGGTCAAAATTCTGTGCATTGCCTGCCGCAGTTTCTATTTGTGACCGTACACCTTTTTGAAACGCATCTTTTTCCATCAACCCCAAATCTGAAAGTTGTCTGTTGATTGTATCAAGATCAACACTCTTATTCAGTGCTTTTTTTCCTTGCTCCAAAGCATTACCGATAGTACGCTCGTCATAATAAATTTTCCGTGCCTTAATATATTCTGGAGATGATGTATCCAAAACGTCCAGAATGCGTTGTTTGAAATCAGTCAAATCTCGAGCATATCCCCATTTTCCTTTGATACGTGCAGACTTAATTTGATCATCCAAAACCTCTTTCATCTTATGTAAAATTCGCATATTCAGCTTTGGATATCCATTGCTCCCTATAACTGTTGCATCCGCTTCATTTGGCATTCGCGCAATTGCTTTTTTATAGGCTTTTTGGAAGGCAGGAATTTCTTGCAACCGCGATAAATCTTTACTGACAGCATTAGAAATAGGAGAAGCTTTCGCCCTCTCATAAAATGGTTCAGCCTTGTTCTGTGCTTGTTTGATAATCTCTTGCTTTAAATTAAGCGTATCTACTTTTGGACCCATCACATCTGTCAACGCATCCTTTACCCGCAGTGCACTCGCATCTTGCCTTTCATTCAAACGATTACTTATGAGCGAATATGTATCATGGTCTTTTTTTGCTGCCTTAAAAGCTCTTTTAGCAAGCCCATCATGAAGATCAATAATCATTGAATCAGGACCTCGCTGTTTTAATGCCCTTTCAAGCTTATCAACACCTTCATCCCCTAAAGTTTGGCTTACATCCCTAAGCGCTCTATCGCTTACCTGAAATGCTTCTTTTTCTGGCATTAGCGCTGCTTTTGCTGCCATTTCAGCTGGGCTTATAGGTCCTCTCAATGCTGCTTTAAGTGATTTTGTCACAAAAGGTGTCACTTTTGATACGCCACTGGCAACAAATGGTGTTGCAACGCCTAGCCCTGCACCAAACCCAGCAGACATTAGAGTATCTGCAAGCCCTTCCCCTTCACCACTGCCTGCTATTCCACCATAAATGGCTCCAGTTTTTGCTGCACGCCCCAAGCTAAATTTTGCCGCCTCTTTACTTGCTACTGCTTTCATTGCTGCTTCACCTGCAGCTTTTGCCGCTGCCCGTTCCGCACCCTCTGCTAAAGCAGATTGCACCGCCCTTTCTCCTGCTGCTAAAGCTTTACTGGTTATTTGTGCTCCTGCAACACCAGCTCTACCTCCCAGCACAACATCAGCCCCAATTGCCGCACGAGCAGCAGCAGTAGCCCCTGCCGCGGGTGGAAAGAGGGCAGAAGCAATTACGGGTGCCGCAGCACCCGTTAAATTCCCCGCAAGAGATGCATAAAAATGATCTCGGTTCGCCGCTCTTTGATAATCACGCCATCGCTTTGTCACTTCATTATACTTTTTGACTGCCTCTTTATCTCCCATCCAATAAGCAATAGGACCCGCTTCTGATATTCCGGCTATTTCATCATCATAGCCCATAGTTAACCCATGAAGAGCTCCCCATCCAAAAGCACCCGCAACACTTGGATGTGGACCATCTTCCTCTGTTGCACCATTATTTCCTGTAACAGAACCACTTAGCCTTTCCTTATTCTTCGCGAAAAGCTCTTGAAGTTGTTCTGGTGTATAGTCACTTATATGCCCAATGACTCTTGTGTTTTTACGATTAATAAGAGGGGGATTACTTCAGCCATTGGTTTGTTTCTCCTTAATGCGTCCATCTCTATCAACGAACAACATGCCTTCCGGCAATGCTTCTATCTGTTTTTCTAGTGGATCATTTGACTGTGCATGATTTCCCTTATAAGCATCTTGCCCATAGGCGGCTCGAACGAGCTCGTTTGTTGCTTCTGCACCACCAAAAAGAATTGCGCGCGTTGCTGCATTGGATTTATTGAAAGTGTCAATAACTGTTTTTAAAGATTTCTTCATTTGCTCTGCAGAAAGATCTTGATACAGTGCTGCTACAGAGTTTTGCAATGCTTGCAATTCCATATTAGACAAATTCCCAAAGCCAGATGCGCCATTTGGTGAAAATGCTTTTGCTTTTCTCAAGGCATCAAGCCCGATACTTGCCTTCAATGAATCGAGCATATGCCCAAAATCTTTTGCCTTAGAATTAGGAAGGAACGACCCTATAGAACCCGTGAAACCAACAACATGCGGGTGTTCCTCAATAGTTTTTAGCAATTCTTTAGATGCTGAGAGTATACGATTTGACCTGTCTGCTGTTTCCAGAATTCGCATTTGCATTTGTTGGTTTTTACGCTCCTCCTCCTTCTGTTCTTGAATTAATTTATGTTCTGAACCACTGCCTGCAATTGGCACCGCACGTATGCCACCAAGTGCATTTTCATCCTTAACATACATATAACCTGATTCAGGCTTTGACAGCATGCCATCAGTATTTCCCCCTAATCCAGAAGCAGTGGAACGTTGTCCCCCTTGGACTGGGATAATTTTCCCTGTGCTTGTTGAGACTTGGAAAGTCATATCCTCAGGCAATCCTTGCTCTGCCTTTTCTTCTGATGTCAATGTTCTATAGCCTTCTTGAGGGCTTAACGTGTTGCCTATAACTTTCATGGCAAGATCTGGATATTGCATGATTGCTTGTGCGTCTTTATCATCGTATCCTTTAGAGCGTAAAAACTCAAAAATTGGTCTATTTTGAGCACGTACATTATTGCCCTGCCGCATAACAAGCGCCGCATTTGAAAAGCTTTCTTGCGGTGTTTTTCCTGATGCTAACCCCGCAAAAAAATCCATGAGATGCTCGGAAAATTCTGATTTTCTAAAACGCTCCCATAAGCTGCTTGGATTTGCATCTTTATGAATAAAGTTCCCAACGGCGTTTACATAATCGGTTGCCTGTTCTGGCATATCATTTGCTTTTAAATGCTCCTCTTCTGGTAAGTGTGCATTCAAATGTTTTTCTTCTCCTATAGGTGCATCAAAAAGCTTTTCCTCATCATTTCCAGAATCGTTTTTCAAAAAGTTTGCCGCTATAGATTTCTCATTAAGTTGAGCAATATAATCCATCACATCTTTTTGCTGTCGCCCAGCTTCATCCCCACTATACTGATCAATGTTCGCAACAAGTGGAGATTGAGGAATCATTGATGCAACACCTCCCTGATCTGAGAAGTCATGTTTTTGTTGCTCCGGCACCTCTTGTATCTTAACAGTATCCTTTGAAACATCCGGCAATGGAGGCATTTGGCGCTTTAAATCATCTGTAGACATAATCAATTCTGCTGGCGTTTTTTTCCCAGCTTGTTCTGTCCCTGCTTGAGAACCACGAATAAGCTCTGTAGGACTCAATTTTTGTGGAGTATTATCCCCATTGCTCACATCAAAAGAGTTTGTGCTAAAAGCAGCAAGTTCCAACGCTTTACGCTTTCTATAAGCTTTTTCACGCTCTAATGCATTTAATTCTTCTCGCCAAAACATCACTGCACCCTTTCCATCTCAAAGCCAAGCTTGCTATAATCCACATGCAAAAAACCTGTCGCCTTATGCAAGAAAACAGCTTCTGGCTTTGACTTCAAAACATCCTGTGCCATCACCCCGCGATAGCGCTCTGGATGCCCCTTGTAGTTGTATTCATAGAGTTTATAGCCATTTCTCTGCCCAGCTTCTCTGATGTTTTCTTTTGCTCTGATATCACTAAGCCCAGCAAAAGTACCAAGGATAGTTCCAACATTTCCAACAATCTCCCACGGATTAGGTTTTGGCTGTGGAGTCAATGTCGTCATTTGTCCTGTTCGCGTTCCATAATTTCCAGCAACAGCCCCACCAGCTGTAAGCAACTTACTTAACTGGTCCCAATCAAGATTGTTCTGCTGCTCCCATTTTTGCCGCTCTTCATCTAATTGCCGTTGATGATTGGCATCAAGTACACTCCCTCCCGTCAACGCATTAAGATTTGCCTGACCTTGACCTTGAAAGAAGTTATTGGCACCCGCCAACTGATTTTGGTTTGCTTGATCAATGAGACCATTGGCATTCATCATATTGTTGACATCTTGGTTATATTGCTGTGATAGAGCTTGTGTTGCTATGCCCCCCAATTCATTAGCCAAAACCCCAGTATGCGCCCCAGAACCATAACGCCCAGCACCTGCCAATGAACTATTAATAGAGCTTGTTGCCTTATTTAATGTGTTTTGAAGCGCTTCATCAAAGTAAGGGTTATTGCCTATTTGTTGCCCTGAAGCCATGTTCTTTAAGTTTTGGCTTGTTGAATTTTGCCCTGTGGCTAATCCATTTAAATAATTGTTATCATAGTTATACGTATTATTGCTAAGCCCATTAATCGCATTCTTTGTTTGATCACTTAAACCCGCAACACGCTGCCCGTCATAAACGGCTTTTCCGCTGCCTTGGTTATAAAAAGTCATGGCATCCTGAGCTGCGTGTTCAAAAATACCTTTTGCCCATGCAGGGGGTTCATTTGTTTGCGTCGTGTTTTGGGTATTCTGGATTGGTTTAGAACTTTTTCCCATGTTAAAGCTGCTTTCTATATTCTAAAAGATTAACGAGATATCCATGCGTTTTAAGAGATTTTTCCCACCCTCGCCTGCCTATGATGACAAGCTCTTTTGCCCCTTTTTTCTTGTAATAGGCTTCAATCTGAGTGATAAGCTTTGTTAAGGGTGCTCCTCCCTTTCCACCAAGCGTGACAACAACCGCCCTTAATGCTCCAGTGACGAGTTCTTGTAACTGTGTTGTGACATGCGCCATAAAGTTTTCATGCGCATCAACGATAATCCAAAGAACTTTTTCTCCCTTCAAAATATCGTTTAAAATGGTCTCTGTATTATAATCATCAGGGAATTTTTGATTAAAATAAGCTATCGATTTTATGACATTGTCAAAATAGGGCGCCATTTGTTCAGCGCTCCATTTTTCTGTATTATAGATCTTAAAACTCATCTTATGCCCGCGGGTTTCAGCGTTACATCAAAGCCTGTTATATGTGTCCATGGCGTGCCTTCTGGTATTCTCAGACGCAAGGCGTGATAACGCGCCCGTGAGCGGATATTATACATCCCAATATTATAGCCGGCATAACGCTCTTTAGCCCAATTTAATTGGTTCTTGTTATCAATGATGAAAGCCGCCCCAACACTTAAAAAACCTTTTGTTGTATCCGCTTGAACAAAAGCCTCACTCATCAGGTTGATTTGCCTGCCCGTATCCCCCACAATTTGTGAAGCAATAACTGCTTCCATTGGAGGACCCGCAAAAAAACCAAATGTGTTGTCTGGCGTAAAAGCTCCCAAAACAGGCGCACCATTTTGCCACATCTTACTATCAAGAGAAGCTGGTAAATCTTTCAAGCTCTCTTGTACTTCGTCTAAGCCTTCTAATGTATAACCGGCTGCAAAAAGGGGAAATAAGAGAAGGTTTTGCCCCTTAATGACACTCCATATTTGCAAAAGCCAATCATAAACATAAATATGCATCCCTTCAGTGTTATCATTGATAGAAAAATAAACACGAAAATAGACCGGATCAATACATGCTCTCATCTCATCAATGGCAAAATTATTGTAAAGTGTGAAGATGGTTTTATCGACTTTACCAAAGCCTATAGGGAGCATTTCACCAGCACTGTTGATTTGATAAAAACCATCATCAGAGACAAAGAAAGTACAGTCTCCACGGCTTGCAATTGCTGTGCTGCTTTTCGCACCTATTTTGTCTTTTATTTTTGCAAAACTAAATATAATTTTAGAGCCTGGTACAAAGGTTGCGTGATAAATGGCGGAGCGCATAAAAATAAGTGGATTTGTTGATTCCGTAGACCCTTGAACATATTCTCCATCGGGAAAATCTTGATAATCGCAACTTTTCTCCCCAACCGTCCAATGTGTCGCATCATTCAAACCGGACCACTGAACACGGTTTGGCTTATCTGTTAATTGCATCAGGCAAACAAAATCACCCCACACACGCACAAGTCCAGCACGCGGGGGATTACCGCTCAAATCACAAAACCTTTCATCCGTTTTTAACGAAAGCATTTGTGGTGGGTCATTGCTATTAACAGCAATGATATGATCACCAAAGGAGGCAAAAGACCAAAGTGCAGTCTCATTGGCGTGATATTGTGTGTGAGGTTTGCTAATGTCTTTCCAGCCGCGCGTGCTGTTGTCATATTCATAAAGTTTTGTTGGTGCCCCCACAATGATGCGCACACCACCCAATGAGCGCACCGCATAGACCCCCAAAATCACATCCGGAAAAGGATCTGAGACCGGCGCCACAATGGGAAACGGAATATACGAATTTGGTGCAGGTAAAACGTTCACGATCTCACTAGAATAACCACTATTAATAAATGCAACATCTGGTCTATACTCAGCAATAGGAATAAAGGTCATCAGAAATCCGTGTGTTGAATTTTTAACAAATTCTTGCGCCGTGATGTTTCAATTTGAAGCGCATCGAGTTGTTCTTGAAACATGGCAAAAGCTGCCGCTGCCATCTGTGGTTCTTTAATAATATTGGTATAAATTTCATATTTTGCACGCGTTTTGATCAGTTCATAGGCTTCTAAAAACCATATGGACGCTTCTTGTGCACTCTCAATATCTTTTATTCTTACAGGGTCAAGAATAAGCCTGATAGAATAAACGCACTCTGGTGTTGGATACAAGACAAGCTTTTGTTCAAAATAAGCATAGCGTGTAGGCATGCCATGGCTACAATCATCCTCAAGGCTCTCAATAACAAGCGGATCTACCTGCAAAAGCTTTGCTTTGCTGTGATTATCTTCATAAATATAAGCATCAACAATGCGAACAGCCCCTGTTATAGAGGGATGTGCCTCGGCGCCATAACGGCTTTTGCCCTTTAGAGTGGTAAAAACAACTTCGCGGCTTTCATTGAAATAAAAAGGCAATCGTTCACAAAAGCGAATAGCCGAAAATATCGCCCTTTGCACTTGATCAACATACTCATCTGTTTGATCATCTATTTCATCCTGAATATCATTTAACATCTGGATAAAATTTTTATCCCAAGGAGCAATGGTCTGTTTGTCTCCAATCGGACCACCTGTCTGTACTATTATTGTCATATCAGCCTCTTCCAAATGTCTTGGGGCATCTTGTATAGGAGGGGGACGCAAGCAATAAACGCCCCCTTGCCTTTAACGATTAGTGTAAAACTCAACAATCACCTCAGCATCACCTTTGGTGCTTTTCTTGTCTCGTGTCATGTAAATCGTACTTTCAGCTTCTAATGGAACATCTCGTTCCTCCATAGGAAGGTACAAATTGCCATCGGTAGATTGCCGAAGCCCTATATCTCCATAATCATTACCATGAGGCTCTTTTCCAAATGTAGCTTTTACATCTTCAAAATCCTCCATGGGATAAGCTGTAATACTTTTTATAAAAGCCCCTCGGGGTAGAACACCAATTTTCGTTATCAACCCTTGGTCTGTACATTTAACACGTGCCCGTAAATAACTAACCTGCTGCGTAGAGTTGTTGCGTCCCTGCAAAACAGGTGGCAATCCCTCATCTGTCATGCCAATAGTCTCAATGGTTTCAACGATTTCATCAGGTTCCTGTGTAATTAGCGATTTTTCTGCCATAATTGTCATCCTTTAATAATTAGCTTGCTTCGGCAAAAGAAGGGATAACAATCGTACCAAAATCCTGCCCCCCTTGATCAGAATGCGGCAAGGTATAGCGTGACTTTTTCATGCCGATAATGGTTTTTGCAGCCAAACCAAATTCACGTTGATAATCAAACAGTTCTTCAACAATTTTATAACGCGTCGCACTATTTTCCCCATTGCCTCCTGTTGCACCATTACCAATGCGCCCATAAGCCATGATGATACTTTGCGCACCAAGCAAAACAGCACGACGAACAGATGTTACAGGCTCTTGTGTCTTTGAATTAACACCATTAGGGACATGCTCTGCTTCACGCAAAATGACACCGTTATACATCCCCAAAGAACCATTAAAAATTGGATTCTTCGCTCCAGAGCCATCATAAGCCGCCTTGGTAATGTCTAACCATTGCCCGCTCTTTGTATTGGTACGCAATTGGGTCACCTGTGTTGGGTGGAGATACATCACATATGCCGATTTTCCATCAACACGAACAGGGCGCAAACGTGGATTAGCAAGTTTAGCGCGTTCAACAGCCTGATCTATAAGATCTAATGTAAAAACATCGTCTTTTGTAAGTTCTTCATCAGTCTTTTTCTTAGCTGGGCGAATAACACGCAATTTGCTTGGCTCTAATGGAGCATTAAAACCATAATGCACCGGTTTAAGCGTTATGTTGCGTCCTTCAAACTGCATCCATGGTGCTGTATAACCTGCTGCCTGAATGAAGAACATCAAACTTAAGCGATCTGCATACCAATCAACAAGCCCATCCTTTGCTTCCTGACGCAAACTAAAGGGAACACGCTGTTGATCAATAGAGCCTTCATATTTGATGCGCACCGCATGAGTAAGCTCGTTGATGTGCACCTTTTCATTCATAAATTGGAGTGCTTCTTCATTGCCTTCCAGCGTTTGTCCCTCGCTAACGCCATCCCCCATCAGTTGAACTCGTAATCCACTCGTAACGGAGTCACCAGCACTTTTCCCTAGCATATCCAACACTTGGATAATGCTGTTTTTGCTCTCCCCCATCAGCGGTGCAATAGGCAACGCTTTTGAAGTTTCTGTGTTTAGTATCTTAGCCCAAACGCCAACGGCTAATGGGTCATTGAGCTTTACTTCTGTTACTGCCATTTCAATCAATGCCTTTCTTGGTTTTTAAAACTCGCCTTGCGGCTATCCCAAACGATAAAAATCACTTGGTTCTCTCTGTTGCGTCACCACGCACATCTTCAAGCTCTACTCATAATTTGTTCAAATTTTTTGGGATTTTTCTCAACCCATACAGCAAATTCCGCTTCCGGCATGGAAAAGAGCGTTCTCACATCCATACCGCCTGTTGGAACTTGCCCGCTGCGCGCTGTAAGTGTTCGCGCTGCTTGAGAGCGCTCTTGAAGGGTTTCCACTTCATCCTTTATTGGTGCTTCACTATAGCCAAAAGCCTTTGCTTTTTGCACCAGCACCTCTATTGGGTTTATACCGGCTTTTTGGCATTGTTGGCATATCTGACGCAATTCAACACCAATTTGCTGTTGCCGAGCCATGGGGTCTTTCCATTGTGGATAAAGATCTGCCTGCGCTTGTAGGACACTGTCTGCTCTTTCATAGAGATAATCGGTGATACTGTCTAAATCTGGATATTTATCTTGTACCTGCGCTTTGGCTTCCTCGAAATAATCCCCTAACTTTTGGCGTTCATATTCCTCTTGACTCATGCGCTCTTGGCTCTCTCTCATATGAGAAAACTCATCAAGCAATTTCTGTTGTTCCTGTACCTTATGACTAAGCCATGCAACATGTGCTTGTGGGTCGTCTTCTAGGGAGGGAACATTTTCCTCACGGCGGCGCGTGATTTCTTCCTGCATTGCAGCATATTTTTGCGCAAGTTCAATAGCCAATTCACGCGCTTCAATGGCGCTTTGTTCTGCCTTTTGGCGTGCTTGCCGCTCTTGCTCTAGTTTATCAGATTCTATTACATCAGAATTTGGCTGCTCTTGAAGTGGTTCTACAGCTGGTTGTTCAGAACTTTCCTCTGCATCAAAAACTTCCTCAACTTGTTCAGGCTCGACCAACTCAACAACATTATCACTGGCAAAATGTTCATCATAGATTGCTTGTTCTTCAGGCGTAAACTCTTCTTCCATATTCTGTCCCTTCAATGTGCTATTATATTTTTTGTCAAAACTCGATAGTGTTCCAACTGTGCCTGTAAAGCTTTGCGTTCTAAATCACGCTGCGCTATCTCATTTTTTGCCTGTTGCAACTCAAGTTGCATGCGCGCTTGTTCTTGTTTTAAAAAAAGTTCGATATTTTTCTGCTGCAATGCCGCTTGTTTCTGCTGTGCATCAAGTTGATAGAGTGTGCTCTTTGCTTGTGCTTCTTGCTGTAAAACAGCAATCTTTGCTTGTTGCTCTGGAGTTAATTGCGCCCCTTGGCTTTGTTGCATCATCTGCTGTTGCTGTTGTTCTTGTTGTGCCTGCTGTGCTTTTGCCGTTAAATTTGCTACCAATGTTGCCGGTAGTGGGGAAAGCTTTAAAAGATCTGGAATCATCTCTGGTGTTAAGAACCCACCAAGCAACGGCAACATCTGCGTAATTGTCGCAAAAGTTTTCTCTTTTTCATTGGGGCTTGTCGGTGAATCATCAACAATAATGTCGTATTCAAGCGTTGTGACAGCTTCACGTGTTAATGGAACATACTGCGCATTCTCTTGTCCAGAAATACGTACCAGACGCCCATCAGAGAGATAATTCTGAATGAGATAAAGGATAATCTTTCCCTGCCTACACCGATAAAGCTTGAGATTATCAAACAGCCCCGCAAGCAAATTAAGCGTTGATTGCCGGCGTGTATTTTCCAGCACATTGGCTTGGTTGACCTCCCGTGTTCCGATAAACTCAGCCGATAACCCTGTTACATGCGTTATCGCTTCACGCGATTCATTAAACAGCTGGAAAAATCCATTGGGAAATTGTGCACTTGGCTTTGGTTGAATTTTCCCTCCTGTAAGCGCGCCATTTTTAACCCAAGTAATCGTATCCGTTCGCGCCCAGCTTTCCATGGCTTGGCGATCATCATCGAAAGCGCCTCGTTCTGCAATCAAGCCGCCCTTAGACTGGCTATTAAGGATATACATCACTTGGCTAAAATATTTATTCGACCATTTTTGTGGATCTTTTGCGGGGCGAACAATCCCGTAAAACTGGTTTTTAAGCTTATCCAGCGTGCCCGTGATACACTCCCACCCAAGTTGCCCATCAGGTGCTAATGGCTTATCGGGATTTGCTAAAAGACGTCGTCCCAGAAAAGCGCGTCTCACCACTTTTTTATTAAAACACACCCCTTTTAGTTGTGGCATTACCCTTTGAAGCTGTTCAAACTCCTGTTTGCTATAGTTGCGCATCTGACCTGTTTGAAGATCAGGTGCCTTGTAAGTAGTCTCATATTCAAACCAACGGCATTCAACCAGCGTAACATAGCGTTTCCCAGAACACGGATCTGAGAGAGACGTCGCATTGGAGTCATCTTGATACGCATCAAGCGACACATGAGAATCCTCAGAAGCGGTTGTACTATCGATAGCCCAATCGGCGTTAAGATCTTCAACAGCAACATCAGGAAAAAGACTTTTAGCATCCTCAACGGATTTGCGATCAACATACCACATACGCTGTGCATCAATGAGATTTGGTCTTACAGCATTGGCATCCCAAACCATTTTTAAGGGATCTAAACGTTGAACAGCAGGTATCCCTTCGGGATCTGTATCATAATCAAGCCGCGTATCTGTCCAGCCCATACCGCAAATAACCATATCCTGAAAAGCATCGGAATCGGCATATTCTGCCTCTGCCTCATCACGAAACCATTCTGCTGCTCCAGTAAGCAATTCATTGGGTATTGCCGCTCCCATTTGCCGTGGTTGAAACTGTACTTCGCGCTTATTATTACGCTCCGCCCCAACAATAGCATTCACAAGGGGTGCAATGCGGTTAAAAGTCATGACAGGACGGCGTTGCTCTTTTAAAACCGCAAGATCTTCCTCTGCCCATTGACGACCATTATAAAAATCAAAATCTTCACGCGCCTGTTCACGCCATTCATTAACATGTTCAATATCTTCTGCGTACCAAGACTTTAAACGCTTATAGATTTCATATTCATCGAGGATTGTCGTTTTTTGAAAGTCTTGATCTAGAATGCCATCCATGATGCCGCTTCTCTTTCCATAGTGCAATAACGCTCTTGCTTGGGTTTGACACTGGGTGCTTCATAGACAATGCACATTAAACCAAAGGCATCCGCCCCATGGCTCGACCAATCATGCTCTGCACCCAAACCAATGCCGCGCTTCTCATCCCATTTCTCATGATACCAATTCAGTGCTTTGCGCCCTGCTACCGTCATCTCTTCATTAAACCAAACAGAAGGCAAAATACGCCGCACCGCCTCTATTCGCATCTTGACAGCACCCGCCCCTTGATTAGGAATGACCTGCGTTTCAAAGCCCGCATCATTTAAAGCACTCTCAAAACTCACATTGTGTACACGGTCTCTTGTTGCACCGTCATGGGGGAGAACCATCAATGCCTTCTCATAACCATTTTGACGCAACCAACCGATATGCTCCGATAAAGGCTGCCCCTGTGCTTCGTAATAATTAAGCACTCTGATCTCTCTGCCAACAAATTGCGCTATCCATATCGCTGTGGCATCTGCCTTAGCACCCGTACCCCCAATGTCCCAAAAAGCGCGTATCTGCATTAAAGGATCACGAGCAACACGCCCTATCCGCCCCTCCTGCTCGGCTGCCAACATCTCTTTCTGATAATAAGCACCTTGAACCGCTGTAAGATAAGCCCCTTCCCAGATATGCTTATAGGTCTCTGGACGGTTTCTCAGATCATCAAGCCGCGCTTCATTCAAGATCTTAGGAAACTTCGGATTGTCTGACCAGTTGNTGATAATAAGCGCCTTGAACCGCTGTAAGATAAGCCCCTTCCCAGATATGCTTATAGGTCTCTGGACGGTTTCTCAGATCATCAAGCCGCGCTTCATTCAAGATCTTAGGAAACTTCGGATTGTCTGACCAGTTGATCTCTACACGCTTAATGGCTTCATTGTCTGAAAAGCGAAACCGCTTCTCAACGGGGGCATTCTCTCGCAACGGGTTC
>NZ_JBHIPG010000016.1:0-3118 GCF_042195905.1 Bartonella sp. AP331QHHD | reverse complement strand
GGTATGCTTTGATGCTTACTTCATTCCCCTGATGGCGCAAGTACCCAGACAGTTTCTATATCATTATGTTTTTATTGTAAACAACAAAACGAAACATTACGTCGTGTTCTTTATCGTTAAAAAAATGATTTTAGAAGAGCTTTTAAAATAAAAATTGCAGTTAGAAACTATGAATTGCAGAAAAGCTAGATTGATCAGTATTCCGTTTAAAAGTGTTAAGAAACAAAATATTTTGCAAGGATGTTTGTTGCTTAAGGCTGTTGTTATGGAAACTCTACAAAGTTTTTGGAGAAGCTGTTGTTGTGTGCTTACAAAAAGCTTTTAATTGATTTTCTTACACAGAGAATTATTTATTACGTGTTTTAAAATACAAAAAATTTTATTAAAAGCATTTGATTTTTATAAATCAAAAAGGCAGCTCTCTTGAGAATTCAGTATTCATTTAGAGATAACAGATTTTATTACATTTGGTTTGAGTGAGATTAATTGGCTCAAGAAAGGTGGTAGAAAGAATAGTTGTTAACGGTTCTTTCCGATAGATTATAAAAAGGCAGCACATTTGCACTGCCTTTTATTAAAATGAATAGAATATAAATTGTTTTTTGCGTTTTCTTAAAACTGATAGCGTATTCCACCTGAAAAGCTTGCTCCAGATATACCAGTTTTTTGAAGCTTATATTGATAGTTAACATCAGCATGAAGGGCGATATTTTGTGATAATTGTGCATTTACACCAAATCCACCTTCAAGGGCAGCTCCTATAGAATCAAGGTGGAATGGTTCACCAATCTGTATCGTACCATTGTTAGAAAAAGCTTTAACAACGTTTAGTTTACCATAGAAAGAAAGAATACCGCCGTTTTCAATAGAAAGCTTCGTTTGCGTTAAGCGTCCACCCACACGCACTAAGTATTGATAAGGATTTCCCATATCCACATCAAAGCCATCGACATCTGAGAGTGTGCCAAGCATGAGGCGTTGATAAACAAGTTGTGCTTGTGGTTCAAAGACCAATCCTTTCTTACTGGTTTCGAATTTTTGTCCAATGGTTGCTGATGCACTGAATGTATCAGCATTTTTCAATTCTGCAGTCTTTCCTATGAGAGCTGTGGTGATATCTCCCTTGAGCATTCCATAGGAGAAGAGCGCATGGATGTATATCCCATTATTATGGCGCAGCCCACTATATGCAGCAATTGACCATTTATTGAGTGTACTCTTGTCAGCACCTTCCATGTCTTTAGGGGTGAAAGCTAATTTCCCATATGTCCCTAAAAGACCAAAATTGGTGGTCATGTTTTGATCTTCTAGAGCTGCTAATGTAATGCCTGCCTGTAAAGCCGCATAGTGAATATCGGCACCATAGCCATATTGTAATGGCGTACGGTGAGAGGATAATGTCATCTTATTTCCATAAGTCGAGAATAAGACTCCTTTGTTTTTATGATCTTTTGTCTCAAAGGTGTTTTCCTGCATCGAGTTGAGTAAAGTGTTTTGATTGTTTATATCAGCCAGTCCAGCTGAGAATAGTGCGTTAGGCATGGACAAATAGCTTGCCACTTGAGGAACGAGAGCTCTGATCTTTCCCTCATTATCGAGAGTCTCATTTTGCAAGCGAAAATCCCAGAAATTTTGATTTTTTTCCAAGATGTTTTGTGCGTTGTTTGCTTGTCCAAGGGATGATGAACCGGTATTTTGCGCTTCTTTCTCTTTTGGTGAAACACCTTCAATCATTTTTCCTGATTCTGATATCGTATAGATTGTGTAGTCTTTGAGGGTATTTTCTTTTGATTCTTGTGATATTCCGCTAAAATGACTTTGTGTGCTATCGGCTGTCCCATGGCTGGATGTTGGACCATAGGCTTTGAGTATATATTTATAAGGCAATCCCCCCATTGTGGTGTAGCCGTGTGCAAGTTTGAAGGAATCTTCATTTGCATTTCCAGAAACTTGAATGAGTGAAAGACCACGCATATTCGAAGACACAGAATCTTCAGCTTTTAATATCTCACCTTTCGCAAGGTTCTTGATATGGACTGTTGTGCTGCCTGATACATCACCATGTATAAGGAGGCGGTCAGCTTTTTGCTGTTCTTTTACTAGACCATCACTCCATTCAATATTAAAATAAATTTTTGCATCGCCTGTGGCATTGTAAACTGTATTATAAGTGCTTTCTATATCGGGGATTGTACTTCCCTCAGGTCTACGAACCTCAGCTGTTCGCCCTACATACAAGGTATGATAATGATCTTTTTCCCGCCCTTGTGGTGTCTTAAATATGATAGAACTATTATTAAGATTCAGTACTGAAACGGTAGAAAGGGCTCGTTGTTTAATATCACTGAGCTCATAGTTAAACACATTAAAGTCAGTATCGACTTCCTCTTGAGAGGTCTTTAAGTACCATTTGCTTTTGTTATTCAGAGTCAAAACCGTTGTATTGACTTTTAAAGTTCTTGCTCGTCCCTCTATTGTTGAATTATCAGCGGTTAATGCTAAAGTTACAGGAAGAGTATCGTTGTCATAATATTTACGTTTCGTTTTATTTCTCAATAATACGTCAGATCGAATTTCTGAGTCTTTAAGTTGAACTTCAGCAACGGCTCTTGAGCAGTAGGGACCAAGAATACCGGTACCGTTTTTCACAAGAAGTTTTGTATTGCTAAGAACAACCTTATTGACAACTTTTTCTCCACTTTTCAGTGAAGAATCTTTTGTTTCATAAAAAACGATACCACCGGCACCTCCTCGTTGGACGGTTATGGTTGAATCTTCAACGTTGATTATACCATTCTTTGTTTCTAAACCTTTGTATACTGTATTTGCTTTAATTTCTTTAGCATGAATGCGTCCACCTTCTGATACAGAAAGTGCAGACATTTCCGTGTGTATTGTTGATTTTACAATTGTGATAGCTGCTTTATCATGCGCTAATATTCCAGGTCCTTTATCGCGGACAAGAACATTATTTAAAGTCTTTTCTTCTCCCTTATTTAATTCAATCTTCCCCAAAATTTCAGGAGTTTCAGGAGCCGATGTATTTGCATAAGTTGAACCGAAATGAGAAAAAATCAAAGTTCCAGCAATTGTACATAACAAAAAATTTTTCTTATAA
>NZ_JBHIPG010000015.1:0-10224 GCF_042195905.1 Bartonella sp. AP331QHHD | reverse complement strand
CCTTGCCATAAATTTTTGCATTGTCATAAATGCGAGCATCATCATAAACCTCGGCATTATCAGAAATTAAAGCATTATTGGAAACCCAAGCACCACCATAAACCTTGCCATAAACCTTGGCATTGTCATAAACGCAGCTCCTATCATAAACATGGGCATAACCAGTCACTATAGCATTCCCATAAACCTTGGCTTCTCTATTGACCATAGCAGCGCCACAAACATGGGCATTATCGCAAACCCTAGCATTATCAAAAACTATAGCATTTTCATAAACATGGGCATTATCATAAACCTGAGAGGTTCCTAAAACACGTGCTTTATCATAAACCTCAGCATTGCCATAAATTCTAGTTTTATCAAGAAACTTGCCATAAATAGTGTCATAAATTTTTGCATTTCCATACACTTTAGCATGTCCAAAAATATCACCATAAACCAATGCGTTCTCATATACTTGCGCATTGCCATAAACCTCAGCTCTAATATGCACGCTAGCATTGCCATAGACCCTTGCATTTTCATAAATTTTTGCAGATCCAGTAATTTTTGCATTATCCGAAACATGGGCATTATCGTAAATACGAGCATCACCATAAACCATGGCATTGCCACCGACCCAACAATCACCATTATGAGCTAAATTTGCAACCTTATGTATAAAGCCGCCTAGATCACCAGCTTTTATATTAGCAAAATCCCTTAAAGCCCGAATGCGATAAAGAGTATAATCACCAACCTCTATTGTCTCTCCTGTAAATTCGTATTTTTTTGCAGGCTCTTGTTGATTAGCAAGCGCAGTTTCATTTGAAATATTAGAGATAACGGGGGTGTTTTTTGAGATATTTGTCATAATTAAAACCTTGATGTTAATATTGTTTTCAATTGACACCTTAAAAAGGCGCCGGGTGTTGAAAACACGGCATCAAGTCCGTCGGCATGCCTTCCCCATAGGGTTTTGTATAGCATGACCACACCCGACAAAATTCTCATATATGCTAATCACAGCATAAAAGATAGTCAGTTTTTTGATATGGGAAAGATTGTTTCGTAATCTACCCGCTTGATGTTTAAGTGTTTTCAGCACTTGGTTATTTATATAACAAAATACGTATTTATTGTCAAATAATATTTTATCTTTTTTGATATTTTTTCTTATTTTTTTAAATACGTTATGTATTGATAATATCTTATGCTTATTAATTGCTTCTTTTATATTTATATGCTTTTAAAGCTATATTATTGGCTTTCTTAAAAGATTGCGTTATTTTCTGAATCTATACATTTATAATATTTAGAAACGCTCTCATTATGCGTATTTTAAACTTTATAACCTATCAATTTTGTCACTAAATGGCTTTTAAGATTTCTGTTAATTTCTTTTAATAACACATTTTAGACTTAACAGCCTTTATAGGGACTGTCTTTATAAACAAATGCTTTCATTTGCATTTTTGCTTTCTCTATAGCTGTTATGTTCTTTATAGCCATGGCATCATTTTTCATGTTCATAAGAGAAATGATAAATAGGATAATTGCGATTTATTGTCTGTTATGAAAACATCTAAAGAGAGAATGATAATTATAGAGATGAGCAAAATCCCTTTTAATAAACTTTTGTCATTTTTGTCAGTTCTTTTTAGAACCTATATCATTTTTTTTAAATGAGAGAAAATTAAAATCATTATATTTCAATAAGTTAAGTTTTATCAATTTTTCAAAATACAACTTATTAAAACAGCCATAACAAATAAATACAACTGTAAATATATATTTGTCAGTTTATGTCAGTACATTGAATCGACAAAAGTGATCATTTAGTGAATGATTACAACGTGCTTTATAAAAAGCATGTGATCCTTTAAAGCCTTTCAAAAGATGGTTTATAACTCATAAGAAATGCTATCAAGATCATTATAGTTATGAGTTTTGAAGGGGTTTTGAGTTTTGAGGGTTGCCCCTTTTAGATAAAAAAACGATAAAAAGTAAAAACGTTATTTTTCAATAGGTTAAGATTTTACAGATCTTAAAAAAACAACTCATATTGATAACACAACCTATAAATTCAACTAATAATATACGTTTTGAAGGGGTTTTGACGGTTTTTACACCTTCAAAACCTATAAGTAAAATGAATATACATAACTCTCTTTAAACAAAGCTTTTGAAAACAATAAAGCACTCATTTTAGATTACGGTATAATCTTTTAAAGGCAATGTAAAAAAATTTAATTCATTTTAAGAGTGGGTTTCTTAAAAGTCTTAAAGCAATCCAAATAAGAGTATTTAAAAGTGCAAATGATTTCTTTTTAGAATAACGCATATAAACACTCTTTTTAAAGATTGTATGTAATCAACTTAACAAGAGAGGTATAGATTATGGTTATAAGCTCTATACCCCTTGTAAGGTTATCACTCTCATTATGTGAGCATGCTTTATAAGTTATTCGGTTTCTCTTATTTCTAATTTTGGTAGGTTCTTAACAATTTTCATTGTTTCTAAACTTACGGTAATAACCCTCTGCAATAACTCTAGAGGGTAGGCAGGGTTGCCAATGGTTTCAACAGCATAGTGATTAGCATCATTAACAATACCACTCTTTTTATCTGTCTTAACGCATTGACGCCCCATAACCGATTCAAGAGAGATATCTGTCATGATGATATTGCTATTATAAATAACAGTTGATTTATTCTTTTCCTTACTATCCTTAATTTTTGCGAATTTCATTTCAGTTACATAATAGAATTTTTCGGGATTAGAGATTTCTGTCTGTTTTGGATTACCCTTTTTAAAGGTGACAGGATAAGGTTCTACAGTTTCATAGTTTACGTGCAAATGACCGAGTTCACGCCCTGCTGTCACAAATTTCCAAAAATCATCAGCCGTTTTTACGCAAGGGATACGAGGCAATTCTTTGCATAAATTATCAGCATAACGGGTGCGATAATCTTCTGAATGCAAAAGACCGTAAACATAATAAAACAGATCATCTTTAGTGTTTTTTCATTAGGATAAGCGGCTTTTAAATATGCTAATTCTTCATCAGTTATGGCATTACGCATTTTCTTTTTTTCTTATTTTAGTAAATAAGCGATTGTCATGCTATTTTTCTTATCAAGCGATAATAATGGAGTGTTTTTTGTTGTCTCTAATATGTAACAGTTCCAATAAATTTGGTATATTCTATGAATAAGAGTCTTTACTTGAAGCTCAAGATTATATTACATGCAACACCTTAAAATTAAGAAGCATATATAGCATATGATTGTCATTTAACAGTGTAATTATACAAGCTTCAAAAGTGGGGGAAATGATATGGTTTGCACAACTAATAAAGCAGGTGTATACAGTACAGTCTATGCTTTTTTCTCAGATGTTATAAGTATTACTCTCATCAAAAAATTAAAAAATTGTTACGCGGTTGGCGATTTTTTCTGTGACGCTGATGATATGGTTCATTTTGTTGCTCATTTTGAGGGCACAATGAATGCATAGATTTTTTTTCATTTTTGTTTTTGCGGCTATTTTGTGCCTTTTCTCGTTGGCGAGTTTTGCCCAAAACATTCGTGAGAAAGCGATTAATCAATCAGAGAGCATCCAACGACAACAAACGCAACAACAGCGTTTTCAGCAATTGCAGCGTAAAAACAAAACCCATGAGGTATTTTTGCCAGACGATGATACCATATCTCCCTATGGTGCTTCGCCTAGTACAACCTGTTTGCTGATCAAAAGCATTGAATTTGTTGATGTTCAGTTGATTTCTCATACCGACCTTCATGAAGCCATTTCTCTTTGGGAAGGACGGTGTTTGGGGATTGCCGAAATCAATAAAGTGCTCAAAGCGGTGACCAAGCTTTATATGAAGCGCGGCTATATTGCAGTGCGGGCTTATTTGCCTGAGCAAGATTTAAGCGGCGGTCATCTCAAGATCGTTGTTGTTGAAGGTGTGATGGAAGATATTACCCTTGATGGGCATAAAGTTGAGAGGAGACTTCAAGGAGAAATCACCACAGCTTTTCCAAACCTTATTGGAAAGCCGACCAATCTGCGCCAGATAGAGCAAGGGCTTGATCAAATCAATCGGCTTTTCTCACGCCAAGCTACCATTAATCTTGGTGCGGGTAGCAATTCGGGTGGTTCGATACTCGATGTTCATATTGAAAAACAGAAACCTTGGCTTATTACGCTTTCCAGCGATAATCTTGGCGCTAAAGCAACAGGGCTTTATCAAACGCGCTTGAGCCTTTCTTTTGATGATCTGTTGGGGATCAATGATCAATGGTCGTTTAGCTATCAGCGTTCTATGGATGGTAGTCCGTATCATTTTTCTCACAAGCGTCCCAATAGTGATACTCTAACGGGATCATTTTCTCTTCCCTATGGCACTTGGACAACAGGTTTTGATGGGACGTGGAGCCAATATCATTCGAGTGTTAAGGGAATATTTTCCGATATTATGACTGCGGGTAAGTCTTTATCGCTTACACCGTGGATTTCACGGGTTATCGACCGTGATCAAGAGGGAAAGACCTGGCTTACAGGACGCTTGACATGGAAATATTCTGATAATTTTATTATGGGCAGTCGGGTTGATGTTTCCAGCCGTAAATTGGCTATTGCAACCTTTGAGCTTGATCACTCGCGCAAGTGGCTTGGAGGAGAATTAAGCGCGCATATAGGGTTTCATAAAGGGTTGGCAATTCTTGGCGCTTATGACGATAAAGAGCAAGAGAATGCAACAAAAAATTCACCCAAAGGGCAATTTTCCAAATTGTCTTTTTCCCTAGGCTACATGCGTCCTTTTTCGCTCAAACAGTATAACTTTCGCTATAACACGCTGTTTTCAGGACAATTATCACCCGACACGTTGTTTAGTTCAGAGCAAATATCGCTTGGTGGTAGTTCCTCTGTGCGTGGGGTGCGTGAGGCGATTTATTACGGCAATAATGGGGCGTTTTGGCGCAATGAATTGTCGCTGTTGTTGCCAGGTTTTTCTTCGAGAATGGGGCGTAAATTTATGAGCCAATTTGCCCCTTATATGGCGCTTGATCTGGGGGCCGTGGCCAATGATGTAAACAAAAACAGTTTTGGCGGGAGCCTCGTTGGGGCAACTCTTGGTTTCCATGCAACCGGAGACATTACGGATATTGATGTGTCTTATTCGAATATTTTAACCCAATCGACAGTGCGAGAAAAGGGAAATGCGACAGGGTTATTTCAAGTGCGGGCATTATTGAGATTTTAGAGCAAAGGGGCGGTAAAAATATCGCTGCGCTGTTTATACCCATATGGGTTGTTTTTTTAAAGAGATAAAGAATTTTATGAGAAGCTGAAGATGCGGGGATTGAAAAATCAAAAGCATAGATTGGGATATGGATACAAGCTATGGCAGCGCGTTCTTTGTGTTTTGCAGCGAGGGATCCATAAGGGGCTTTCACTTGTTTTAAGCTTTTGCTTAGCTTTTCAGCCTTTGTTGTTGCAAGCACAAGCGCTTGGAGCGCGAAGTCCTGTTGCACAAGAGAGCCAAGGGATAAAAGCAGCTGATGGGGTTGGTTCTGTTTTCCGCCCCACGGTGGGGAAAGCCGGCAATGATGTGCCGCTGATTGATATTGTTCGCCCCAATGGACAGGGTCTTTCTCATAACAAATATGACAGTTTCAATGTTGATACCCATGGCGTAATTTTGAACAATTCGACTGAGGAAGTCTCGCGTTCACAGCTTGGGGGATTGGTGCCAGGCAACAGCAATTTGCGTTATAGCGGTGCAGCAAAGGTTATCCTTAATGAAGTGGTAAGTGCCAATCGCTCGCGTCTTGAAGGCGTGAGCGAAGTACATGGGCATATGGCGGATGTTATTATCGCCAATCCCAATGGGATTACCTGTAACGGTTGTGGCTTTATTAATACACCACGGGTGACTTTATCGACTGGACAACCGATTATTGGAGCCGATGGCGCTTTGAGTGGATTGCGTGTTGAGGGTGGAGATATCACTATAGGCTCTCGTGGGGCTGATGGGAGTGCATTAGATATTTTTGATCTTGTTTCGCGCAAGATCAGTGTCGGGGGTCCCATACAGGTCAAAGGAGATTTGGCTGTTATCGCGGGGCGCAATCATTTTGATTATGACAAACGCGAAGCAACTTCTCTTGGTTCTGATGGCAAAGAGCCGGAATTGGCGATTGATTCCAGTGAGTTTGGTGGAATGTATGCGGGGCAGATTCGCGTGATTGCCAATGATAAAGGTGCGGGCGTTAAGATGCGCGGAGACATGGTTGCCAATGCAGGCGCCATGAGATTGACAAGTGATGGCAAGCTGGTAATTGCCAAAGCACGTGCCAAAGGAGCGGTGAAGGCTCACTCCCACCACGATAGTGTACATGTGAAAGATCTGCTTTTCTCAGAAGAAGCAGTTGAACTGAAGGCTTTGAAACATGTTGAACTGGCTGAGCAAGCTCGCGTTGCAGCGAGCGGTACTGTTGATGTGGGCGCCGATCTGATCAAGCTCCAGTCCCATGCTCTTCTAGCAAGCGGTATTGGGAGTGATGGTCAACAGTCAGCGACGGGTTCTTTGCATTTACAGGCAGCAAAGCTTGAGGCGGGGAATGGGCGGATAGCCGCCGGTGATCTTTTAGAGATCCAAGCAGCAACAATTGATCTGAGCCGCATGCAAGACAATGATCAAACAGGGGTTTCTTCCCTTGGCGATCTGACCATTAAAACCAATCAAATCAGCGCTTTAAACAACCATATTGGTGCCAAGGGGAATATTGTCTTGAGCGCCGATGATGCGCTCACTGTAGGCGCTGGACATTATAGCGCCGGCGGCTCTCTTTTGGTGGAAGCAGCAGAGCTTACATCACGCGCGCGCTTAGTGGCAGAGCAAAAAATTGACCTTTATGCGCATCACGGTGCCCTGATCCAAGAAGGCACTGTCTGGTCTAATGGGAAGATAACGCTGGATGCCCATGGTGCCCTCAATCACACGGGTGATATTGTCAGCATGCAGCAGGTTGCCTTGACAGCGGGGGGCATGCTCACAACCTCTCAAGAGAGCACGATTTTAAGTTATGATGTGGTTTTAAGTGCTGATGCTTTAACCCAAGCAGGGATTGTGGAAGCTCAAGAAGGAGCATTAACCCTTCAAGTGCGTGATGGGGTTATCAATAGCGGCACAATGCGCGGTGAGAGTGTCGATGCTCATATTGGTGCATTTACCAATCAAGGGACGTTTATTGCAACCGATGATTTGCATTTGATGGTAAGCACACAAGAAGGCGCCGATCCGCAACAAGCCTTTCTGAAGAATACATCCGAAGGTGTCCTTCAAAGTGGTGGCGTTTTTGTTGTGACCGCAGGGCAATTAGACAATGCCGGTGTGCTTGGCTCTAGTGGTGAGAATGTTGCCCTCAATGTGGCAGGGAATGTCAGCAATAGTGGGCTGATTTACGCCAAAAAATCTATGGACGTATTCAGTGATGGTGATTTAACCAACACACAGGGCAGAATGATTGCAGAAGAGGCTCTCAGCATTGGTGGGCTGAAAGAGACACGTGCTGGTCATATAAATAATGAGGCTGGTCTTCTCAGTGCTTTAGCCGGTGAGATGAAGATTGTTGCAACGTCTTTTGTCAATAAAAGCGCTGAAACGACAAATTCAGAGCAACAAAACGCTACACATGATGAAGGTGCGCATGTTTTAGCGCGGGATGGTTTGCGCATTGATGTGGGCAGTTTTGAGAATGTTGATGGTCTTATTTCTACGCAAGGGGCAGTCAATATTGTTGCTGAGAGTGTGATCCAAGCAGGGCACATAGAGATTGAGCGTGGTGACCTTCAACTGACCAGCCATGGTGATTTAACCAATAATGGCACAATAGCAAGCAATGGCGCAATCACTGTGAATGCGCAAAACACTCTGAACCAAACGGGGCGTATTGTTTCGCAAAAGCGGATAGAACTCTCAACCGATGGCACCTTGACGCTGGGTGAGACAAGTGAGGTTGGTGGCTATGATGTGGCGCTGAAGGCAGGCACACTCACCCAAGCTGGGCTTATAGAAGCGCAAGGTGAGGAACTTACTCTCGAGAGCCACGGTGATTTAACCAATAGTGGTACGATAGCAAGCAATGGCGCAATCACTGTGAATGCGCAAAACACTCTGAACCAAACGGGGCGCATCGTTGCGCAAGAGCGGATAGAGCTCTCAACTGATGGCACCTTGACACTGGGTGAGACAAGCCAAATTGGCGGCTATGATGTGGCGCTGAAGGCAGGCACACTCACCCAAGCTGGGCTTATAGAAGCGCAAGGTGAGGAACTTACTCTCGAAAGCCACGGTGATTTAACCAATAGCGGTATGCTTGCAAGCAATGGCGTTATTGCTTTGCGTGCGCAAAACACTCTAAACCAAACGGGGCGCATTGTTGCGCAAGAGCGGATAGAGCTCTCAACCGATGGCACCTTGACGCTGGGCGAACCAAGCAAGGTTGCCGCCTATGATGTAACGCTGAAGGCAGGCACATTCACCCAAGCTGGGCTTGTGGAAGCGCAAGGCGGAGTACTTACTCTCAACAGCCATGGTGTTTTAAGCAATTCCGGTATCATGGTGGGTGGTGTTGTTGATGCGAAGCTTGGGTCTTTAGCCAATTCAGGTCAGCTTTTAGCCAGTGACAGCTTTACGCTTATAGCAGAAAGCCATGATCCGTCATTGGGGCAAGCTGCTCTGGTTTTAAATGGTGAAGACGGAGTTCTCAAAAGTGGTGGCGCTTTTGTTTTAACCGCAGATGTTTTGGACAATGCCGGCAGTATTGGTTCAAGTGGTGATGGGGTTGCGCTCAATATGAGTGGTGATCTGAGCAATAGCGGTCTGATTTATGCTAAGAAATCTGCCATTTTCTCCTTAGATGGGGATTTTATCAATAATTTTGCCGATGTCATTGCTGAAGACAATCTCATCATCCGTGGTTTAAGTGGAGAGCGGGCTGGTCATGTGATCAACAGCTCGGGTCTTTTAGAAGCCGTGTCAGGCGATATGAGTTTCGATGTCTCAGCGCTTACCAACATGCGTGAAGGTGGGGTTGAAGTTACCGATAAAGTGGTTGGTCACAGTTACGTGCGAGGAAAATGGAAAAAAACCGAGGTTAGACACCACCAGATAAAGGAAGATGTTGACACTACGATCATTCGTCAGCAGCCTCATTTTACCAATGGAGCTGCACAGATTTTAGTAGGACGTCATCTCACGGTTCATGCCGGCGATATCCGTAATAGCTATAGCTTAATTGCTGCTAATGGCAATATTGAAATGCAGGGTGATACGCTACTCAATGAGGGGCGTGATTTAATTGAAAAAACCAAGATTGTAACTGAAACACATCGCAGGGAAAAAAATTGCAAAACATTCGGTAATCTAGGGTGTACTACGGGAGGCATTAAAGATGAGGGACATTATACTGATACCAAAACAACCACGCGCACTTATGATGCTGTTTACGGGACGATTGAAGCTGGTGGCACTCTTGATGTCAAGGTTACAGACACTCTTGACAATCATGCGGTGCGCGAGGGAGCCGGTCAAATTGGCTTAAGCTCTGGCAATAAAGGCTTGAGTGGCGTTAAAAATACTGACGTTGATGGCTTCAAACCGTCGATCAGCTATAGCTCTGGCGATCAAGGTTTGGCTGGGGGACAAATACCCGATTTTGACGGTTCCAAACCACTGATCAGCAATGATCGATTAGATGGGATTATCAATGGTTTGAAAGGGCACAAAGGGCTTTTTGCACCAAGCACAAAAACACCCGCACCAGAATCCATACAAGTGCCAACGCAAGATGGGCTTAACTCTGTTAAGACAGAATTGGCTCAGACCCAAACACCGGATGTGCCATTTTTAGTCGAGACGCGACAGGACTTTATCAATCCAAGTAAATTTTTGGGATCGGACTATTACTTAAAAAAGATTGGCAATTATAAGCCTGAGCACGTGTTCAAAAAGTTGGGGGATGCTTATTTTGAATATCGTCTGGTGGGTGAGCAAATCTTTGAACTGACAGGCAATCGCACTCTTCTTGATGTTGAAGATCCCAATGCTCAAATGCAAAGGCTCTATGACAATGCTGTGGAGCAGCAAGATCCCTTGGGGTTAGTGCTAGGCAAGCCCTTAACGCCTCAGCAAATTGCTGGGATCAAAAAGGATATGATCTGGCTTGAGA
>NZ_JBHIPG010000014.1:0-42033 GCF_042195905.1 Bartonella sp. AP331QHHD | reverse complement strand
TCATTTGTCTTTTTTCCATAAAATAAACAGCAAATTTCACTACTTTGCTGATCTTATCCTATGCCATGGGCTGTGGATAAGCAGCCTTTAAAAACCCCTTTTGAAAAAAAATTCTGGTTTTGCAAGAATTTCACCTCATCTGACACTCGCTATTTATCCTAAATGGATTTAATTGGCTTCATTTTGATTCTTTTGAAGAGAATCAATCAGTAGAATATATTGTCATGGAGTCTGTTCTTTATGTCTCACCCTCTTTATTCTGATAATAAACACGTTTCTTTACGCTCTCTCTTACAATCCTATCGTGAACAGGCAACTTCAAATACTCTACGAGGGAAAGTGTTTGAAGATTTTGTGACAAAATATCTTATGCATGCCCCTCTTCATTATGGACGCTATGAAAAGGTAGAAACCTATTATGAATGGGCAAAAGAGCATGGGGAAGATGGGCGTGATATCGGCATTGATCTGGTTGCTAAAATTCGTGATGAAGAAGGATATGCCGCTATTCAATGTAAGTTTTATAGTGTAAATCATCAAATCAAGAAGGAAGATATTGATAGCTTTATTGCTGCCTCGGGAAAAAAGATCTTCACACGCCGTATTCTGGTTGATAGCACCGAAGGTAATTGGAGTAACAATGCCGATCTCACCTGTGAAGGACAAGGAGTCCGCATTCAACGGATTAATCTTTTTGATCTGGAAAACAGTCAAATAGATTGGTCAACCTTTGAAAGCAAAGGGGAAGCTACTCTTAAGAAAAAAGAACCGAAAAAGCTTTTAGATCATCAACAAGAAGCGCTTAAAGCTGTTTGTGACGGTTTACAAGAAGCAGACCGCGGCAAGCTGATTATGGCGTGTGGAACGGGAAAGACCTTTACCAGTCTGAAGATAGCAGAAGCTCTTGCTGGTCAAGGTAAACGTGTTTTATTCCTTGTCCCCTCTCTTTCTTTAATGTCACAAACAATAAGAGAATGGACAGCAGATACAGCAATACCCTTGCGTTCCTTTGCGGTGTGTTCTGATACACAAGTTGGCAAGCGTCGTAAAGCCCAAGATGATGCTGCCGAACTCGATGTCTCGGATCTCGCTCTACCAGCAACAACAGATTCTCAAAAGCTTGGAGAAAAAGCCAATAAGACTTCTCCTGATGCCATGACAGTGGTCTTTGCTACCTACCATTCGATCCAAGTGATTTCGGATGCGCAAAAAAACCATGATTTACCCGAATTTGATCTAATCATCTGTGATGAAGCCCATAGAACCACTGGGGCTTCATTGGGAACAGAGGACAATGAATCTGATTTTATCAAGGTTCACGATAACAGCATCATTCAAAGCAAAAAACGTCTGTATATGACAGCAACGCCCAAGATCTTTACCGATGATGCCAAAAAGAAAGCCAATGAGATCAATGCCGTTCTAGCATCTATGGATGATGAAGAGCTCTATGGAAAAATCCTTTATTCTTATAGTTTCTCCCATGCTGTAAAGAATGGACTTTTAACGCCTTACAAGATTATCGTTTTAGGTGTTGATGAAGGAGAAGTGAGTAAATCTATCCAGCATCTGATGACAGATGAGAATTATGAACTTATTCTTGATGATAGAACAAAGATCATGGGTTGTTATCAAGCTCTTACCAAAATGGATCTGAAAATTGATCTTGGAGATGATACAAGCCCCATGCATCGGGCTTTGGCTTTTTGTAGAAATATTGATACTTCTGAACGCATATGTAGAACATTCAACGATGAAGAAGTTAAGAAAGATTTACGTGATCTTCATGAAAACCATAAAAATATTCCTCCTCTTAACTGTCAAGTAGATCATATTAATGGAAAATCTGGTGCCAAAAACCGTACGATAAAACTTGATTGGTTGAAAGAAGATGCGGGTGAGAATGTCTGCCGTATATTAACCAATGTACGCTGCCTTTCAGAAGGTGTTGATGTTCCTTCCCTTGATGCGGTTATGTTTTTACACCCGCGTAAAAGCCAAGTCGATGTGATACAAGCAGTGGGACGTGTGATGCGTCGTGCAAAAGGCAAAAAGATGGGTTATATCATTTTGCCGGTTGGTGTTCCTGCTGGTGTTTCACCAGAAGAGGCATTAAAAAACAATAAGAGATACAGTGTTGTCTGGCAAGTTCTCAATGCTTTGCTTGCCCATGATGAGAATTTTAGTAAAACCCTTAACCAGATGGTCTTAGGACAAGACGTAAGCTCTATCATCGACATTGTTACAGTTTCTAAAAAGACCGAATTAGAGAATGTCACCACGGTTATTGACGAAATCACGCTCCACGAAAAATCAGAAAAATCCGGACTTCGTATTGGGACACAAGCTCATGAACCGCAACATAGTCATAGCGTAACAGGAAGATTACCCTTTTTTGTTGAGTTTCCCAATGCTCTCAAAACACTGATTGTTAAAAAATCTACTATGAGTGATTATTGGGGCATTTGGGCGAACAATGTTGCTGAGATTGCACAAAACCATATCACACGCCTTCAAACTCTGCTTTCTGATCAAACAAGCGGAGCTTATCATGCCTTTGATGCGTTTCATAAGGAATTAAAAAACAACTTAAACAGTGAGATAAAGCAAGAAGAAGCGATTGAGATGTTAGCGCAACATCTTGTAACGCGTCCCGTGTTTGAAGCTTTGTTTGAGGGCAATGAATTTGTGCAAAACAATGCCATTTCGCAAGCAATGGAAAAATCTTAACAGAACTCGATAAAACAAATATTGAAGAGAAAACGAAAGATCTTGATAAGTTTTACAACAGTGTCACGTTCTGTACAGCAGAGATTACCAAAACTCATGCAAAACAGAATCTTATTATAAACCTTTATGAAAGTTTTTTTGTAGTGTAGCTGCAAGAATTTGTTTAACTCTTTATTTGAAGAAAAAAGAGTTAACTCTATAGGAATCAAAATTCCAAAATATTGCTTATTTTGTTAAATCTGATTTTTAGAACGTGGGTTAGGAATATTCTGAAAGTCGTTTTCAGAATCAATCACTTCAGGATTATAAAGACTATTTTCTCCCGTTAAAACATAAATCCAATAGCAGATCTTCGAGTTAACAGAAAACTTTTCGATTATTAAGGTAGCACATTGATTATCACAGTTAAAATCGTATCTCCCTTCCTCTAAAAATTTATCAGCATCATTGATATTAACTAATTCTGAGGCTGGATCTATTTTATATTTATAAGAAAGGAAGTTAATGGTATTCATAAAGTTAACATAATTACAATGTCTATGTCTTATCAGACGGCAGGTGTTGCCTAAGTTATCTTAGTGACAACGGGAGGGTAGTGTATCCCAAATATACTGCGTCGTTTAGAATCGTTTGGCTGAAAATTAAGGCTATAAAATTTTAATTGCAAAAGCAATACGAGTTTTAGAGAACTCTGCAGTGAAAGCTGCTTAGATTTTTAGAATATGGGCCCCCTTCTCGGCTTTTAAGTGGAGGAGAAATCAGTGCATTGAACGAAGCATGGCATCACGTAAAATGGCGTTAATCCGCTTTTGATATCCTTTCCCTTGACTTTTAAAGTCACGCGCTAGCACGTCTGAATCCACACGCACTGTTGTGACAGTTTTGGGTGGTTTATAGAATGGATTGCGAACGGCATTTTTCCAGAACACATCATTGAGTGACGGAATATCACTATGATCAATTGCACTGTCCGGCATTGCAGCCAGTTTATCAACTTCAACTCTCTGTTTATCTGTCAAAGGTGATAAGTTACCTACATCAATTTTATAACGAACTTTCTTCTTTATAACGTTTCTTTTCTTTCGAGTTGGCTCGTCGTGCTGAAATAATACGGATTACCTCTATGCCATCTTTATCGTCATGGACAGTATGCGCTACGAATATTAATAAAAAACCATCCATGAGCCATAAAGCTTGCTCACCATACTCTCGTTTTCAATACGGTCTTGTTTAACCATAGTGAATGGGGCTGCAAAAACACTTGCAGCTATTTCAAAACTTTACACGGTGCTTTCTAAGATTACTTTTTGTTTTAGCTTCATTCCATTCAAATCTCATTTTTATACCTTATATTAATACATTTACTTATATTAACACATTTATAAGGGTATTATATACATCAAGAGTTTTAGATGAACACTTAATTATCCATGTTTTTGTACAATTAATATAATAATAATTTAAAAATTAGTGATTAATTAACTAAAAATATTAAAAAAATAATAAATTATTCTAAGGCTTTATGCATATAATATGCAAATCGAATAAAACTTACAAGCATGTTGAATAAAATGATATTAATTGGCTATTTGGGAGCTGCTCCTGAAAGCAAAAATGAATTTTGGTGCCGAAACATTCAATTTTCGTATGGCTATCTCTGAGAGCTATGCAGATAAAAATACCAATAAAAAGTAGACAAAACAAAATGGTATTCCGTGGTGCTTTTTAAGCTACATACATTTGGCAAAACTTGTTCTTCAGTACAGAACTGCCCCTTTTTCCGAATGAATGAGAGGAACGGTTTTTTTAATGGTCAACGCTACAAAGGATGCAATCAGCACTTTCAAGAAACCACTAACCAAAAAACCTAATGAACTTATTAAAACTGTCAGCAAAGGGACCTGTGTCATATAAGCCACCCATGGTATTCCAAAAGAATAGACTATCCCAATGCCACCCACAGTATTTATCACAAATAATATTATAAAATTTAACCGGTGCCAAAATAATTCTACCATAAAGCCAATAAAAAATGCAGCAAATGGAAAACTAATCAGATAACCACTCGTAACTCCTGAAAAAACACTAATTCCACCACGACCACTAGGCAATAGAGGTAACCCAATCGCAATAAGAACAAGGAAAAGAAGTGATGCTAAAGCTCCCCTTTTCGCTCCAAGTATAGAGCCTGCTAACATCGGAGCCATAGACTGAGCTGTAATAGGGACGCCCAGCAAAAAAGGAAGATAAATAGGAGGAAAAAGACTCAAAACAGCGTAAATAGCGGCAAATAAAGCAATATAAACTAAATCTTTTGTATTCACTGAATTATTCCTTCACTAGGGAAATGCTTTCGTTATTGTTGTACAATTAATAAAAAGTATCAGATTTATAAAAGTACACTTTAAATGCCTTAGATATAGAGAAAAATACTATAATAATTTATTTTAATAACATCACTTATATGAATCATATTAGATTCTACAGTGTTTAATTACATCATAAATTACTATAGTTAAATTCAATAATAGTGATATATGAATATTATATAATAACAATATAACAAAATAATACATTTATTTTAGTTATTATGCTTTGAATGAATGAGAGGAACAGATCTTTTAATCGCGAGTGCAATAAAGGATGCAATCAATACTTTTAAACAATCGCCTATCAAAAAAACTGATGAAGCCATTAAAACCTTCAGTAAAGAAACTTTGGTCATATAAGCTGTCCATGGAACACCAAAAGAATAAACTATCCCAATGCCACCAAAAGTATTTATTATAAATAATGTTATAAAATTTAACCGCTGCCAAAAAAACTCTACCATTAAACCAATAAAAAATGCGGCAAATGGAAAACCTATTAAATAACCACTTGCAATTCCTGAAAAGACACTGATTCCACCACGACCACCAGGCAACAGAGGCAATCCAATCGCAACAAGAACAAGAAAAAGGAGTGACGCTAAAGCACCCCTTTTTGCCCCAAGTATAGACCCTGCTAGCATCGGTCCCATCGATTGAGCCGTAATAGGTACCCCTAGAAGAAAAGGAAGATAAATAGAAGGGAAAAGGCCCAAAATAGCATAAATAGCGGCAAATAAAGCAATATAAACTAAATCTTTTGTATTCATTTGATTCTTCTTTTACTATAAAAACTTTTATTATTATGAGATGCTATATCAATAGTATCAGCATCATAAGAACGCGCGTCCAATGCTTCAGCCACTTCTGAAGCCATTCTTATGGTTCGTATAATTAAAGGTATCGCAAGAGCAACAATGTTAGTATTAAGTCCTCGTGCTTGCTGTGCTTCATGTACCTCATTAAACTTTTCACCCAAAAGAGGAATAAACCTGATCGCCATAGAGATAACCATACTCACTTTTGATGGATTTATACCAAAACAACGAAAGGGCTGGAGGCCTGCTTCAATTGCATCCACCATATCTGACACTTTTGTTGTGAATGAAATAACTGATGATAAAGAAAAGAGGATAACAAGACGTAATATGACCTCAACCCCCGTAAGCCAACCGCTAAAAATAGTTTGAAATACAAATAGAAGAACTAAAAGCAATCCCATCGATTTAAATTGCTTTATCACAGTTTTGAAAGGGATTTTGGCGACTCTATAGAATAAGATGACCAACAATAAAAATAAACCAAGAAGCGCTATGGAAGAAACCATTATTATAAAAGTTCCACAGGCCGTAAGAAATAATAACTTAACTCCAGGACTTAACCTATGAATAAATGTATCCCTCGGAATATATAAACCGATCATGACATTCTTCTTATATACTCCTTTATAGCAACAAAAGGTACATCATCAATTGCTATCTCCCCCTTATCAAAAACCAGCACTCTATCAAACTTTTTCAAAAACTCTAAATCATGCGATACAACTATTGCCGTTTGCGGTAATTCTTCTATCACTTGCGTAACGCGATGCTTATTTCGCAAATCAAGTAATGTCGTCGGCTCATCAAAAATAATGTAGTCTGGTTTCATTGCAACTACACTAGAAATAGCAACAAGTTGTTTTTGCCCACCACTTAATAAATGGACAGCGTGATTTCTGAAATCTTGAAGTTCATAGCGCTGTAAAATTTCATCTACACGCTCCTTAATTTCATCTTTATTAAGCTTTAAATTTTTGAGACCAAAGGATAAATCCTCTTCAACTAATGGTAAAACAATCTGATTATCGGGATTCTGAAAAACAAATCCAACTTTACGTTTTACTGCTTTTGCATCGCGTTTTGTATCAAGCCCATCAACGCTTACAAAACCATGAGATGGTAATTGGAGCCCATTAATAAGGCGAACAAATGTACTTTTTCCAGAACCATTCGCACCTATAATAGCAACTCGTCTTTCGGTAAGCTGTACAGTAATATTTCTTAAAACACACAAATCACCAAAAACTTGTGTTACCTTATCAAATTTTATAATCCCCAAGGTTTATTCCAATCAATCCCTTTTATTAGCTCTTCTTTCTCTATCGCTTCAGTTTATAACCTAAAAGTAATAACAAGCACCATAGAGGAATAATAATGACTGCCAAACTCATATCAGGCATCTGTACAGGAATATATGCTTCAAGAAAAGGCAAGCTTATTCCTATCATATCAAAAAGTCGAGTCATCAATCCATTTTTCCCAAAACCACTGACAAACATAATGCAAAATAATAAAACAAGAAAGCAGAGGCAAAGATAGTTAGCGTAAGGATATAAACCAAACGCATAAATAAAATCGCCCTTTCTGTTCTTATGGGCATTGCGAAATTTCAAATGAACAATAACAATAATAGCCCAAGTAATCACTGCTGCTGCAGTTGCAAGAGCCATGATCCGCATGAAACTATTATCAGGAACAAGAGCATTAACAACGACAATCAACGCCGTACATAATGAAGAAAAAAGGATAGCAATATAAGGAACACGAGCAGCACTCAGTTTACTAAAAATATGTGGTGCATTTTTTTGTACAGCTAAACTATAAAGCATACGGCCATTAGAATAAATGCCACTATTGTAAACAGAAATAGCAGCCATAATCACCACAAAATTCAAAATATGACCAGCAGCAGGAATTCCTATAGTCTCGAAAATTGTGACAAAAGGACTACCATTTTTTCCAATCATATTCCAAGGGCTGATTATCATAATAATGCTGATAGATCCAATATAAAAAATTATAATCCTCCACATAACTTGACGGATAGCCGCTGGAATTGTTTTTTGTGGATTAGATGCCTCTCCAGCAGCAATACCAATAAGCTCCGTTCCTCCAAAAGAAAACATTACTACAGAAGTTGCTAAAACAACCCCTACTGCTCCATAAGGGAAAAAACCACCATGGTCCCAAAGATAATGAATATTCGCTTGATTTTCCCCTAGTCCAGTGACAATGAGAAAAATTCCAAAAATAATCATACCAATAACAGCAGCCACTTTGATCAAAGCGCAAACAAATTCAAATTCTCCATAAAAACGAACATTAAACAAATTAACAAATGTAACAAATAAAAGAACAATGAAAGATGTCTTCCAATGATCAATCAAAATCCAATGATCAAGGTAAAACCCTATCACTGTAAGTTCAGCCATGCTCACAAGAATATAAAGAAACCAATAATTCCAACCTGTTATGAAACCAGCTAATCTCCCCCAATATTTATAAGCAAAAAAACTAAATGCTCCTGAAGACGGTTCTTCTACTGACATTTCACCAAGCATTCGCATAATGAAATACATAATAAGCCCGCCGACAAGATAAGATAAAATAACTGAGGGACCAGCTAATTGAATTGCCTCGGTTGACCCATAAAAAAGTCCCGTCCCAATAACGCCACCCAAAGCAATCATTTGAATATGGCGATTTTGAAGGCTACGCTTCAATTCCTCGTGCTTTTTTTCAGACATCATGCCTCACTACTTTTGTTGAACTTAACCTCAACTTTTATTGAAAAATTAGGCACCTCTTTCAAAAAACACAAAACAAACGTAAACTTATTTTCTTATCATAATGCAACTCCTTATTTTTTTGTGCATTATACGTATGTCCCGTTGAAGTTTTAAGAAAAAATATGCTCCACCCTTTATTTAAATTAATGTCCTTCATTTTCGTTACACTAACCATTATAGCATTGGTCATTGATAACGCACACTCTGTAATCACATCACATTGGACAACAACCCCCTTTAATAAAATTTTAACAAACCTTCTGCAAACAGATATCTATCACCTTAATCAATCTCTATGCAAGGTAATGCCTGATTTTCTGTCCTCAATTTGCATTACTCTCACTTATTTACCCGCATGGTCTATCTTTGGTGCTTTAGCAATAGTATTTTGTATCTTAAATTACGAAAAACAAAAGCCTTTTCACAAAATATCATATACATATAACGAAGAGTACATTTGATCTTGAAAAAAACTTCTAGAGCTCTCTGTACTATAACATAATCGATGTCGCTTAAAACCCCTCACTCTATTAAAACAACTGAAGATCACTTGATCATCAGAAAAAATTAAAACGCTTCATTATAAATATAGGCGCTCACTTATGATTTCTATAGATAACAATAACATCACTTTATTTGTATCAATTTAAAAAAATTAGCGAATAAATCTACCTCCCACCTATAAGAAAACTCTGTACAGAAAAAACTTAAAATATTGCAGTTCATATATTTTTCTATGGCTGTTTCTTTAATACTCTACAAAAACTTTTCTTAATTTTCGTACTAGAAACCCCATATAAAAAAACGTCTTCTAATATCAGCTCTCCTTATAAGATTGGAACTTATTAAAATTAATGAAGAAGCTTATAAAAATTATTCTACAAGTCTAACAAAATGCGTGAAATAAAAACTCCTCTGTAAATAATTGCAATTGTGATAAAAAATATTTCGCACCTTCTCCCTATTGAGAAAATGGTAAGATAACAGCTTCAGTAACACTCTAGTTCTTTTAAATCTGAAAATCGTCTCGCTAAAATATCAACTTTTTTAGATATCTCATCCAAACTTTTCCATTGATTAGTTACCTCTCGAGAAAGTTCCTCAATGAATTTTTCTTGGTAAGCTAGCTTCATTTCTAGTTCTATCAGCCGATCTTCATCCGACATGATTTTTACTCCCTCTTAAATAAAAAACGTGATTAATTTTATTAATCCTCCTCCCTTTTTCTTCCCATAAAAATGAGAAGTAACTTCTCAACTAATTCTACTCATCTATTTGCACATTATAAAAGGTTTATGATGATCTTTATTTTCCCAATCACTCTATGCAACAAATTTCTTTCTTAAGAATCAGAAAATGTTTTTATCTTTACTAAGTTATCTTGACACCATTTTTCATCCTAAAGATCTACATTCCCAGCTTCTTAATTTAAGTGCTATCGTAAATTGAAAAGCATTTTATAGCATTAAGGTCAAAAAATACTTTCCTCTGACTTTTACATAATTCTCCTTCAAATTATTATCATATGTATAAATTATTGAAAAAATGCATTCTTGCTTTTATACGTACTTTTAGCTATTACCCTCAAATTAGTTTTGTCTCATTGACTTACAAACCTATGCCGCATTAGCTCAGTTGGTAGAGCACATCATTCGTAATGATGGGGTCGCTGGTTCGAATCCGGCATGCGGCACCATTTTATTTCTTAAACATATTGAAATATATATTTTTTTTAATTAATTATCTGTTTGAAGACCACCTTCTAGGGTTTATACAATTTTATCTAATCTGTTGTTATTTGCTCCGTATTTTTCTCTGGAGTAAATGCTAAAATCTCTTTCTTTCTCCACCTCACTGCTCTCCCTAGCTTATATGGCTCCGCCCCCCCTCTGAAGCACCCAATTGCGAATCGTTGTTGTGGATATACTAAAAAGCTGTGCACACTCACGTATTGTTACATATCTATTGCCATCATCAAATATCATCTCATTGCCTTTTTATTTTTTATGTTATGTGAATGGGCTGGGATGCTAGGAGGAGAGAGCTTCCTATATTGTCAAGCAGCTTTTTGTCAAAATCTTTTGTGTCTCTTGTGCTATTGCCTCTAAAAAGATTTCAATAGCTTGATTGATTTGTTTAAGAGGCTGCTGGAAACGTAGCCAATACAACACCAGACAAAGATGATACCATTGGACCCGAACGCCCTACCAAATGCTTCATATGAAAAAGAAAATATATGAAACCGAACTAATTGTTCAAATTTATTACAGTACAATATTCTTAAAAAAACTATCAAATATCATTGGTCTATATATTGAATATGCTCCACTAATATATTGTTTCAGTTGGAAACAGACTGTAAGAGAGGAGAAATATCCATTATGTTTTTTATGTAACAGTTTATTTAAAATCCTTCATAAAGTTATTTTTTAATGAAATTAAGCAATTAGGGGAAAAAACAAAGAATAATTAAATTAACTATAGATTTTTTTATTAAATATGTATAACACGTTATGTATATGTTTCATTGATTCTAAGATAATTTTTAGATATATAATGTTAAATTATAATGTTTTTTTGTTTTTATAAAAAAATTCTGTGGTGCAATTTATGACTTTTGAAATTACTTAAAAATCAACACCTAATTATTTCATTAATTATTATGTCTCTTATTTTTTGTTAAAAATGCTTTTTGTCATTGGAATTATTGAAGTTTTTTCAAGTAAAGTTCTTCTAAATCATTCTGGATCAACTGTAAGAATTTGTGAGTGAAATCTATCTGATTATAAATGGAATTATTATAAAGTTATTGTCTTTAGATGGAGATCAATTGCTGCAAAATGAATAGTATTTAGCATAATCTTTATTCAAAAAAATGATATAGATCTTAAAATAATCCACTATGGATGTTTTGAATTTATTATGCCCTTTCGCTGTTCTGTTCTTAAAAATGAGTAGATGTAAGTTTTTAATTCATATCCTGCTTTGTGTAGTTTTTTATAGGTAAAAATAATGCGAAAAATATCAAAAGAAGGGCTTGTATTGATTAAGCAATTGGAAGGCTTGCGTTTATCAGCTTATGAAGATTCTGGTGGTGTCTGGACAATTGGTTATGGACATACAAGTGCTGCTGGTGCCCCAAGCGTTCACAAAGATATGCAAATTACGGAAAAAGAAGCTGAAAAAATCCTTTGTCAGGACTTGAGGGAGTATGAAGCTGTTGTTGAAAAAGCCGTTACCGTTCCTTTAAACGATGAACAATTCGCGGCATTAGTATCATTTTGCTATAATGTAGGAATCACAGCATTTCGTAGTTCTACACTTTTAAAAAAGCTTAATAAAGGTGAATATGAAGCGATACCAACCGAATTGCAAAAATGGACAAGAGTGGGAGGAAAACGTATCCAAGGTCTTGTCAATCGCCGAGCAACCGAAGCAGGATTGTGGGCAAAAGGAGCTCATGTTGCCCCCAATTATCATGTAGTAGAACCAGAAGGCGTAACAGGTATTTGCAAAGTAGAAGCTCTTGCACCAATCATAGGTTCTTTTTCAGGGCTTGGAGGTCTTTTTGCAGGAAATGGTCCTGTTCAATGGGTTCTAGCAGGCATTATGGTTTTAGCCGCTTGTACGGCTATGATATACATTGCTAAACGTTTTCAGGAACACCGTCTATGATTTTATGGATAAAAAAATATCTGACAATGACGTCAGCGCTCATAGCAGCTTTTCTTATAGCTTTAGTCAAAGCCTTTTTTCTTGGGAAAAAAGTTGAGAAGCAAAAGCAAACAAAAGAAGATTTCAAGATAGCGACAACACGGCTTGAGGTAGAAAATGAAATTAATAAGAAAAGTGATGCTGATGTGCGCACTAAGCTTTCTAGCTGGTTGCGCGACGAATGAACGAACTTCTTGTATTGGATGGCTGCCAATTTATTTGAATCGACAAGATATCAATGTCATTAGTCCAAATTTGGCGAGAGATATTTTAAAACATAACGAACAAGGTGAACGTTTATGTGGTTGGAGAGATAAACGGAAAATAAAGTGATAAAAATATAATTCCTCTGAAACATCAATCAATGAAAAGATTTGAAAGAGGTGGGTACATTCAGATTAAAAGTAAAAGCACTTAAAGGATTAAAACACTCTGGTGGTCAATTAGATTTAATTAGAGTGACTGAGGTGTCTGAATTGAAACTAAAGGATTCAACAGATTATGTTTGTGTAAAATGATTGAGTCTATTGATGTATTCTAAGGGCATCTTTGTTATCCTATCAAAAGAAGATGAGAAAAGATTTTATGGATTGCACTACTATCGTCGTTCAAAGAACTGATCATACACAAAGGCTCTGTTTTCAACAAAAATAACATCTAGGGGCTGGCATGCTTGAAGAAAAGAAATCTACGGAGCTATATAATGAATAATGGTAAGGCTTTTATGTGATTTGTAAATGACGTTGCTTCAACTTCCTAATTATAATAATGGTGTTGACGATAAGGCAAATACTTTCGCACTGTATCTGCTTTTTCATGCTAAAGTGGCGGGAAAACATTGTGAATGATCTTGGCTTTTAATTTTTCTATAGGTAAATTCCCTATGTGGGAAATGACATGCAACTCCAGTCGAGAAAACCAACAACCATTTTTGCTTTTATTTTTTAACTTAGCTTTTTTACTTTCAAAAGTCGCCTAGCAATTTCTTGAAAAATATTGCTTTACTATTTTAAGATAATTTTTTTCTGAAATAAAATCCTTCTTTTAAAATATTACGGTAATATCTTGCAAACTCATGTACTGCTTTTAGAGAAAGTTTGTAATAAGACCGTGCCTTTCACGGCTTTTATTGTGATGTGTATAACGGAAAAATTAAGAGTGCGTATTATCTTTTCGAACATTCAACTACAATCTTATTTCATCACAATATTTATCTTGAGAAGATACTTTTAGAAAGATACTGATAATCTATAAATCGCTCTCCCCTAATTCACCTTCTCGCTCATCCTTCCATGCATTGCCCGTCCACCTTTTAAACCACCTTAAATTTTTGATATAAAATTTTTTCTTTAATTTTTATTTTTTATTGAATCATAAAAATGATATGTCTCAATCTCACCTCTATGCATCTTTATACGCTTTGATTCTTGTTTCTAAAGCCCAGATTGCCTACATATCGTACTGTTTTTATATTTAATATATATTTTTAGATTTATTCCTAACTTGTTAGAAAAGTTGCTATATTTTGATAGGAATATCTTCTATCAGTTCACTTTTTTCAAAAGATTTTGAAAGGATTCTCAAAAAGTCTGCAAAGTTAAAGTCTATTTAATACGTATTATTTCTTTTTTAGAAATCAAAATTGGTGATGCCCCATTCCTTACCAGCAATTGTGTTATTTGCAGAGCAGTCTATATAAGATGGTGTAACCTCTTTTATAAAGTTAACTAAAGTTTTTTGAATTTCTAGCATATTGTTTAAAGACAAAAAACTCCCTCTTATTATGCAAGCAGCTTAGACATCGGCTGATAATCCTCCCGCTTATAAAAATCCTTTCTTTAATAACCTTCAAAACCACAATTAAAGTGGTGAAAGATAAAACAAGATTTTTAGGCGATCATAACGCACAATAAAATCAGACCAGTCTAAATGTTCAATGCTAACACCTGCTAAACAGTGGAAATAAGTTTTAGCACGCATTCAAATTGGAAGGGCTTAAGCCCCCCGCGCGCTACGATGGTTTTCTACTCTCATCGTACGATTTACATTCCCTCTAAAACTTAATCGCTGTAAATATAAAAATCTTGAAGCCCGTTCTAAATCCGTGAGAGTTTCTGGATCTTGCTGTATTAAACGTTGAAATTCCTCACAACTGCTCATCTGAAATGCTAACATTTTCATAAAAGGACGATAGTGGCGTTGTAACATCCCTAAAAAGTTTACGACATAACCTGAGAGATTATTGCTGATTTCAGGAGATAGAATCAATTTCTGCTCAAAGAAAATCTCACCCATACCAACAAAAAGGTTTAATGCTACATGCCATGAGGAATGTTCTCAAATAATTTTGATATTTTTTGATCAAATTTCTTTTGCCACCAATATCGGCAGCAACTGGTGTAGAATTAACAAAATTATAATTTTTTATCTTAAAATGTATCCATCATTTTTTACATTCTTTCATCTATCTTAGCCTTCTTTTCACAGCTTCAAATGATAAAAAGTAACTGCAATGTTAAGTCGTTTTGCATCGAACAAATTTCTCGCAAACTATCCCTATTGGCTAGATGACAATCCATCCTCTATTTAAAGAGAGAAAAACTTTTCTTTTTTATTCAGCGATAAAGTAAATATTATCCAATTACTTATGAGTAGTAATTCGATCAAATGGAAACTGTAATTCTTTCTACTCTAAGTAATCTTGTACCCATTTATATAGGTTTAGGAAAGCGTGTTGTTATAAATATTCATAAAAATGCTTCAAAAATTGATATCAGCAAAACTTCTGTTTAAAAAAGGAAAAGATGTTCTCTTACCTACTACTGAAGAAACTATTCAGATTTGTCTTGATGTTGCTGAAGAGCTTCAAAAAACATGAAGTTATCCCAACGCTTACAAGTGTGCCAACAATTCAACTTTGAGATAATAGATCAGTGAGTTATGCCAATCTCACCAATCTGTTGTTGTCTGTGAAGAGCATAGTATCAAAGGAGAAGCTTGGAGATGCAATTGTTAAATCGCTTATGGAACAAAACATTCTATGCCAATTTGTATCATTGCCCCCCCCCACCATCCCCATCTGCAATAAAAACGAACTGGATATTTTAACAAGTTGTAAAATCAATCGAGAACGCATAAATAGTGTTAGAAATGACATACTATACAAAAAATATTCAACTGCTTCCTAATATGCTCGTCAGTTCAAAAACATCATAAATCATTGAGAATACAAGAAAATAAGAAAGAAAAGCACATTAATTCACGCAGTTTTGCTCTCAGTAAACGAGCTTTTTTAAAGATAGTACGGATATTTTTTTCATTGCTTAAAAATGTACTCCATAAAAACAATATCATATCCATATAATATATTATCCAATGATAATTAATATAAATAATATATAGATTATAGAAATATTATCTATTAGATACATTTTTTATTATAATTATAGATTAAAATAAATACATATTGACATTTTTAATAATTTTATTTATATACTATAATTAATATTATTTATATTAAAATAAAACTAAATGGATTTTATAAATTTACGTTTTATGCCAATATGGAAAAGAAGTAATTAACATATTATATTTTAATGTTTTTTATATACAGGAGGGAAAAATGCTCACAGCATTATTTATAGCTATTTTTTCTATATCAACAGTTGTTTTACCTTTAATATCAGCGCTTGTTCCTTTTTATCCGTAGAATGAGCTTTTAATAAAGTAAATAAAATATGTATGCAATGTTATTATTGTTTTTTTTCGTGTTTATTATTATTAATACTTAATATTATTGTAGTTACTGAGTATTTTCTGTGATTTTATAGAGGAGCTTATTGATCTTTTCTATTTAACTTTAACTGTCAACATATTTTTTAAAATATATAATTATGCTCCTCTATAAAAAGACTTTCTTTTTCTGAAAAAAGTATAACATATTGCTTTCATTGCTTAAAAACATCTATATTTACTAAACTCTTGCGTGTAATATCTTTGATTGTCTGAGTACCAGTCAGTGTCATAGCTACCCGCATTTCATTGGCAAAAAGATCAAGGAGATGCATAACACCTTTCTTACCTGCTGCTGCAAGCGCATAAACAAAAGCACGGCCAATCATAACAGCATCCGCACCTTGTGCTATCATGCGTACAACATCAAGACCAGAACGAACACCTGAGTCCACTAAAATAGTCAAATAATCCTTTACAGCATCCGCAATTGCAGGCAACGCTCGTGTTGTTGATAATACACCATCAAGCTGACGTCCGCCGTGATTAGAAACAACAATACCATCCGCACCAAATTTTACTGCTTCTCGTGCATCTTCTGGATCAAGAATACCTTTCAAAATCATTTTTCCTTTCCAAAAATCGCGAATCCATTGTAAATCATGCCAACCAATTGATGGATCAAAATTTGCACCAAGCCAACCAACGTAATCATCCAATGCAATTTTCTTTTTGAGATAAGCAGAGACATTTCCAAGATCATGAGGGCGCCCCATAACACCAACGTTCCAAGCCCAATATGGATGAGTCAAAGCTTGTAAAAAACGACGTAAACCAGCATAAGGACCAGACATTCCCGAATGCGCATCACGATAACGTGCACCAGGAATTGGCATATCAACTGTAAAAACCAACGTGCGTACACCAGCCAACCAAGCCCGTTCTAGTGCATCACGCATGAAACCGCGATCTTTGAGAACATAAAGTTGAAACCAAAATGCACCTCCAACCGCTTCTTGCACTTCCGCAATAGGACAAACTGAAACAGAAGATAGAGTAAAAGGAATCCCTTTTGCCGCTGCGGCACGCGCTGCTTTTACCTCTCCACGACGTGCATACATGCCCGTTAGCCCAACAGGCGCAAGTACAATCGGTAAATCAAGTGTCTGATCAAAAAGCTTGATTGAAAGATCAACTTCACCAACTTGCCTTAGAATCCTTTGACGCAATGCAAGTGCTTGAAGATCTGTACAATTACGTTGCATCGTTTCTTCAGCATAAGCCCCACCATCAATATAGTGAAAAAGAAAGGGAGGAAGACGACGCTTTGCTGCCTTACGATAATCAAGTGTTGAAGAAATAATCATTGATGGCACCATTGTTCCTAAATGAAAAGAGAAAACATCCTAAAACGCATAAAAGCGAATCCATGTACCTACCTATTCGCTATTCTCCCAAAGCACTCTATTGAATAGATAGAAGCAACAGAGACTGCAACTTTCTAAAAAAACTAATTGATAAAAACAACGTCTTTATTGCTCTTATCCAAATTTAAAATCTCATAGTATGAAGTATCATTAATAACGTATCTACTCATATATTCTTCATGTGCAATTAAAATGTTATACTCTCTTTAAAGCAATCCCTCTTCGAAAGCGATTACTCCGTAGCTTAATTAGTTATAATTTAAAGTCGCTTCTCCCTCCAAAGATCCTTACATTATCAGTTATTAAGAATATAGAGTGTCATTAAGTATAAATCATAATCTCCTCCAAAAGATGAAAAAATCCTTTATTAATACTGGAAATAAAGCTGTCGCATACATGCAGAAATCTTCTTATATCAATATTCAAAACTGAGATCTGTTACTTATTCATGAAAGTTTATAAAAATATATAGTGCCTAATTCACATAAAGCATAAAAACTTTTAATGTTCATACCAATAAAAACCTTCATATTTAATTGAATAATTTTCTAGCAATATTATATCTTGAGGCTATAAATGAGTTACTAAAATTAGAACAATGTTTATTGAAAATAATTGTTACTAAACTGGAGTGAAAACTTATTTATTAACTCTTAAGGATAATTTTTATACGGAATAAAATATACTGGTTATTACACTCTAGAAAAATTGAGTCAATTGCAGCATCCAATCTCGCATATTTACTTTGAAAAGTGAGTAGCTACTGTTATATTGAATTTTATTAACCTATTGATTTATTATAATAAATATGAATAACATATTGAATATAGTAAAATTCTTTCATTGTAAATTTTGTCATGATGAAATAATCAAAACTATTCTTTTGCACATCATAAATGGAGTTCGTATAGATAGAACCTCTTGAAAAAAGAAGTAAAAATGCCTCTCATACCCTCTCAAATGCAAGAGATGAGATAACCTTGGAAATTAAAAATAGAATGCATGACGCCAGTTTTGCGAAGCACAAAATTTTCTTTTATCTAAAATACGCTTTCTGTATACATGTTATCAAAATTCGTGGTTCCCAACTCATTTAAAATGCTTGGACAACTTTAAACCCTGTGCTTGATAATGTGATCCAACATCATGTCCATAAAGGGTTGATGGTCGATTAAGCATATGCTCATAGACCAAACGGCCAATAATTTGACCATGCTCTAAGATAAAAGGAACTTCATGGCTCCGCACTTCTAAAACCGCTCTTGCTCCTTTTCCACCCGCTTCCTTATGCCCAAATCCTGGATCAAAAAAGCCTGCATAATGCACCCTAAACTCGCCAACTAAAGGATCAAAAGGTGTCATTTCTGCGGCATAAAGCGGAGGCACATGAACAGACTCTCGTGAAACTAAAATGTAAAATTCATCAGGATCAAGAACCAACTCCCTTTGACCACGATCAAAAAGAGGTTCCCAAAAATCTAAAACGTGGGCAACGGCACGTTTATCAATATCAATAACACTTGTATGATGTTTACCACGATAACCTATAAGCCCGTTTTCGTCTCCCTTTAAATTAATGGAAAGACCAATACCACCAACACTAATATTAGGAAAATCATCCGATATCAGTGTTTCTTGCCTTTGCAAAGTGTGCAACTCTATTTCATTTAAATAACTTTGCCCTTTTCTAAACCGAAGCTGTGATAAATGTGAGCCTGTATGCACCAAAATTGGAAATGTGCGTGGACTAATTTCCAAATAAAGTGGACCATGATAACCAGCACAAATTTTATCAAACTCCTGAGCATTATCCGTAATGACACGTGTAAAAATATCTAATCGTCCTGTAGAACTTTTGGGATTGGCAACAGCAGATAAGAATTCTGGTAAAGCTAAACTTTCTAAAAGAGGAACAATATAAACACACCCCGTTTCCAAAACGGCTCCGTCTCGTAAATCAAACTCATGCAACTTTAACCGTTCAAGCTTATCCAAAACTTTTGTATCAGGTCCCGGCATAAAAGAAGCACGTATACGATAAGCTTTCTCCCCTAAACGAAGATCAAGGCTTGCTGGTTGTATTTGAGATCTATCAAATGGATACTGAGCCTTGAGAAAGTTATTCTCAATCAAAGCTTGTATATCACTATCTGCTAAAATACCGCTTATACGCGCCATATATATTGCCTTCCCTTTTTACATTGTTTCTTTTTTGACCTAGATGATAAACTGGTGCAAGCTATTTTAAAGTGATAAAAACTATTTTTATGTTTTTTCCAACCGACTTGTTAACATAAAATAAAATAGGAGGTATTGTAAAAATAATACCTCTCATGCTCTCTTATTCTTGAATGTCTCGCAAATGATGTTATCATAATTTTCTATAGAACCCTTAAGATTCCTGTTAGAATTTATTATGATTATACGCCATCTTAGCGAAAATATTATTAATCAAATCGCCGCCGGTGAAGTTATTGAACGACCAGCAAATGTTGTCAAAGAACTTGTTGAAAACGCTATTGATGCTGGTGCAACACGCATTGAAATTATTACAGCAAATGGTGGAAAAAATTTTATAAAGGTGAGTGATAATGGTTATGGAATTCCTGCAGATCAATTAACTTTAGCAGTTTCTCGCCATTGTACCTCAAAGATTACCGATGACGTACACAATATCTGCTTCCTTGGATTTAGAGGAGAAGCCCTCCCCTCTATTGGTTCTGTTGCTAAACTTAAACTCATTTCACGAACAAAAGATGCTGAGAGCGCTGCTGAAATTTCCGTTACTGCAGGAAAAATTGTAGGACCCAAACCAGCTGCTGCGAATCTTGGAACAATTGTTGAAGTTCGTGATCTTTTCTTTGTCACGCCAGCACGATTAAAATTTATGAAAACTGATCGGGCTGAAACAAATGCTATTAGCGATATGATTAAGCGAATTGCTATCGCATTTCCACATATCCGCTTTTCTCTTTCAGGACTAGACAGAACATCTATGGAATTGTCTGCTACAGAAAATAATATTCAAGGACAATTACAACGTATTACGCAGATTATGGGAAAAGAATTCGCCCCTAATAGCATTGCGCTGAATGCTGAACGCGAAGCGGTGCGCTTAACAGGTTTTGCCTGTTTGCCATCTTTCAACCGAAATAACAGCCTTCATCAATTTGCTTATGTTAATGGACGTCCCGTGCGTGATAAATTTCTATGGGGCGCTATCCGAGGCGCTTATGCTGATGTCATGACACGAGATCGTTATCCTGTCGCTATTCTTTTTATTGACCTCCCACCTGCTGAGGTAGATGTTAATGTTCACCCAGCCAAAGCTGATGTACGATTCCGTGATCCAGGATTAATTCGTGGTTTGATTGTTGGAGCTATTCGTGAAGCATTGCAGCAATCTGGTATTCGTCCTACTTCAACCCGTTCTGAAGCAATGCTTGCTGCATTTCAAACACAACAATCATTAGCACAACAACCATTAGGCAGTTTTAAGAACACGCACCAGTTCTCTTCTTACAGTTCACAACCTCATCATTTTACCAGTGCTTCAATGGTCCAAAAACCATTGGATAGTACTCACTCTTTTGATTTAAAAGAAGATGCCGCTCCTATTATGGAGGGCTTAAATACACCAAGTGGGGATGCATACATTCCAAGCACGACATCTTCATCAGAAGAGTTATCTTATCCATTAGGAGCGGCCAGAGCACAAATCCATAAAAACTATATTATCGCCCAAACACAAGATAGTTTGATCATTGTCGATCAGCATGCAGCTCACGAACGATTGGTTTATGAAGCACTCAAAAACGCACTTTATTCCAAACCACTTCCTTCACAGTTATTACTTATTCCTGAAATTGTAGAACTCTCTGAAGAGGATGCAACATGCCTTTTAACGCATAAAGATGCTTTGCAAAAATTTGGATTAGGAATAGAACCATTTGGACCAGGAGCAATTGTTGTGCGTGAAACACCTTCCATGTTAGGAGAGATCAATGTCCAAGCCCTTATTAAAGATCTCGCAGATGAGGCTGCTGAGTATGATACAACAAATAATTTAAAAGCAATGCTTGATTATGTTGCAGCAACGATGGCCTGTCACGGCTCAATACGGTCAGGGCGCCTTTTACGCCCCGAAGAAATGAACACACTATTACGACAAATGGAGGCAATACCTAATACAAGTACATGTAATCATGGACGCCCTACTTATATTGAACTCAAATTAGCAGATATAGAACGGCTTTTTGGCAGAAAATAAGCCCTTCTTCATTTTTACAAGAAAAATATTTTAAAATTAACTCTCGACTTTATAATATATTTTATGGCACTTTTCTTGAATCTCTTGTATCAAGTAAAAAGGAGTTGTAATGTTTCCCAATGGTGAACGCGAAGCAAAAATTTATTATTCTAATAACGGATATGACATTATAGAATATGGTACCTATACCATTTGTGCTGTTAGCGGGCAAAAAATCCCTATAGATGATTTAAAATATTGGAATCATCACCGCCAAGAAGCATATGCTAGTTGTGAAATCTCCTATCAGCGCGAACTTGAGTGCAACCCATATCTCAAGCAATTGTTAAAAACAAAAGAAAAATAACCCCTCAAAGGCTATAAATTTAGCCTTTGCCTTTTAGACAAGAAAATTCAAGGGAACGTTTTCTAAAGCGGGTTATGACCTCTTCAAGGACCATACGACAGAAGTCTTTTTGAACAAAATCGACATTCACATCAAAGATAATAAGATTTTTCAAATCCTTTTGCATGTGAATTGTCTGTATACGGGTATAATCTTTAGCTGTTGTTGCGAGCCATAAATTGTGCATTTTAGCCTTTTGTATAAGGCTTTTTAAATTTTTATCTGTGAAAAAATAGTGGTCTGGATATATGTAAGTTTGCTCCACATGACCAGACAATTCTTTAATAGATTTAAAAAATTTATCTGGATTGCCAATACCAGCAAATGCCAAAAATGATTTTCCTGAAACCTCATCAGAGGCACTGGCTTTAAGATGAGCACGATATAAAGGCTTTCCAGTACGCGAAACAAAAAAAGCGACATTATCAGGCGCATCGGAGTGACCAATCAATAAAACACTATCCATAAAAGAAAACTGCGTTTTTAATGGTACGCGCAAAGGTCCTGCTGGAAAGACAGCTCCATTACCAAAACCGCGCATCGCATCAACAACGAGTAACGCATAATCCATATAAAGACGGCGACTTTGAAATCCGTCATCCATTAAAATAAGATTACATCCCTCTTGTTTAAGCCGTTGTGCCGCTGCATAACGATTAGGTGATACAGCTACAAAAGCATGCCGTGCAAGTAAAAGTGCCTCATCTCCAACATCGCGTGCATTGTCATATTTTTCATTTACAAGATGTACCCCTTTAACTGATCCACCATAACCACGAGATATAATACCAGGTACGAAACCAAGTTCTTTAGCCACTTTTGTAAAAGCAATAACAACCGGCGTTTTACCCGCACCACCACATGTAAAATTTCCAATACACAAAACTGGCAGATCAATCACGGGAGGCTGTCTTGTCATAAAACGACTTGAAAAATAACCATACCCCCATGAAACTGGAGCTAACACAAAACGCAAAAAGCTTTTATTTTTCCACCAAAAACGAGGGGCGCTAATATGCATATCTACCCTGACGCTGACGTAAACCTGTTTGTATTACAAGGGGTTGTAAAAATGGATCTAAAATCTTTAATGTGCGCTCAAATGCACCTGCCATACCTGTTGCCACTTCATGAGCCTTATCAACCATTTCTTGCCGCAATGTTTCATTTGTTAAAAGCTTATACACCTGAATAGCAAGCTGTTTTGTATCTTGAACCATATATGCTGCATCACGCGTTAGAAATTGTTTGAACATCTCTTGAAAATTTGAAACATGAGGCCCTGTCAAAATAGCGGAACCAAGCAAAGCCAATTCCAATGGATTGTGTCCACCATTTCCACATAACGATTTACCAACGAAAGAAACTTTCGATAAGCGAAGGAAAAGTCCCATTTCTCCAATGGTATCTCCCCATAAAATATCGGTATTCATGTTTGGAACAGCATCTCTACTCCTACGAATAAAACTTAACCCCTTATTATCGCATTTTCTGATAAGATCTTCTGAACGTTCTGGATGACGAGGCACAATAATTGTTAATAAATCTGGCAAATAATTTTTAACAATTTTATGGACCTCAAAAGCAATCTCCTCTTCCCCTTCATGCGTTGAAACAGCTGCCCAAACTGGGCGATTGCCGATAGCATTACGATAACGTGCAAGCAATTCTTGATTTTCAACCAGAAAAACATCAGCCTTGAGATTACCAGAAAACGTAACAGATTTTACGCCAAGTGTATGGTAATAAGCTACATCTCTTTCATTTTGACCAATCGCCAAATCAATATCCTTAAAAATATGTTTGGCAAGAACACGTCGTTTTTGCCAAGCTTTAAAAGAACGTTCAGACATATGGGCATTAACCAAAATCTGCGGAATACGCATTTTTGCAAGTTCTTTAATACGAAGAGGCCAAATTTCTGATTCACAAATTAAGACGAGATCAGGCTTCCAATGACGAATAAAACGGCGCACTGCAAAATCTAAATCCAAAGGAGCATATTGATGAATCAACCTATTACCAAAATATTTTTTCACAAGAGTAGAAGATGTCACCGTCCCAGTTGTCATTAATACATTGATTTCCAATGATAAAATATAATTTATAAGTGGAACAAGTGCAAGTGTTTCTCCAACACTTGCTGCATGCAACCAAACTAACGAACCTTGGGGGCGTATATGAGAACTTTTACCTAAACGCTCTTTTTTGCGACACCACTCTTCTTTTCCACGAATAGCACGAAAGAACAAATAAAAAGGAATAACAGGACATAAGCAAAAACCAATCATTCGATAGCTTAAAAGAGCCGTATGTGCCTTTAATTCTACCATTTAAAATCACCTCATCCAGCTATTTTAAGATATCTATATACTTATTTTGTTAAAAAATTCATCAACACTATTGGTTGCATCCATATTTTTTAATATCATTCATATCTTAAATAAAAAAAGCTTAATCCATGAGAAAATTCAATACATATACACATTATTTAAATCTCTTTTAATTAAATTTTGTAACTTATATCGATTTTATCACTTCATTCTGCACCCTATAAAAAATCTTACTCAAAAATAACAAAACTACATTTCAGTCGATTATAATTTTTAAAATATAAATGATAAACCTATGACATAGATTGTATCAATTTTTTCAACTCACTGAATAAATACTTCTTATGATTTTAATGAGACTTTGAATTTTGCACGTTGGTATTTTAGAGAAAAAGCTTATTTTTACATATGTTAGGTATTGTCAATTTTTCAAAAAAATAACCCATATAGACATTACAACCTAATATAAATACAACAAATAAAATGTGTTTAAAAGAAAGCTCAATCTCTATTATTTCATTTCAATAAAATGAATATGTCAAACTAATCTTAAAAAACTTTTGAATAGTATAGAGTTCTCATTTTAAATTGTGATATAATCTCTTAAAGGTAATCCAGAAAAATCTAATCTTGTTTAATAGAGAATTTCTTAAAAGTCTTAAAGCAATTTAAATAAGAGTTTTCAAAATTTTAAATCCTCTCTTTTCAGGAGGTCGCAATGATATATTATTCCTTTTAAGATTGTATATAATCAACACAAAATGATTAACTTATAGATTTTAGTTTTAAATGAGTACTCAAGAAATCCTTATGAGGTAAGTTAACTTCATAAATCTATTCAGTTTCTCTAAGTTTCTAATTTTGGTAAAGTTTCTAACGACTTTCATGGTTTCTAAGCTTATAGTAATAACTCGTTGAAAAAATTCCAATAGATAAGTAACGAGTGCTAATAATCTCAACAGAGTAATAATTGCTATCATTAATAATGCTACTCTTTTTATTAATCTTAACGCATTAGTGTCTCATACCCCATTCAAAAGCAGAGTGACTATTCACAATATAATCATAAACTTCGAGTGATAGCTGTCATGATAATATTGCTGTTGTAAATAGGTTGATAGAAACTGTCTTGCATTTTTATTAAGCGTAAAGATGGTGGTGCAATAATGGATTTTATACCTTGCACGATTAGAAGGAATGGGAGTGATATCGACTGATCAAAACTACAGTGGACCACGGCGTTCGCGGCCTTTTGACCGGCATCGTAGCGGATTTGTTTTAGCGGAGGGTGCAGGTCTGTTTGTTATTGAAAAATTATCTAACGTATTGGCGCGGCAGCGTGAGCCGTTGGCCTATTTATTGGGTTACGGCGGTGCACTTTGCACACAGCATATTGTAGCGCCGCATAAAGATGATCTCGAAATGCAACTGTCGATGGAGCGGGCCATCGAACATGCGGATGTTGACCGTACCGCTATTGATTTTGTGAATGCACATGGGACATCGACAGTACAAAATGATCAGCACGAAGCCAGTGCAATCAGAACGGTTTTTGGCGCGCACAACCCGGCGATTGTGGCGACAAAATCTTGGCACGGGCATCTGATTGCTGCTGCCGGTGCGATGGAAATTTTGGGTGTACTGGTTTCTTTTCGGAACAATGTTTTGCCCAAAATTTTGAATTGTGATGAAATCGATCCTCAATTGCCCGCTGGTATTGCGCTTGTGAGGGAGCATCAGTACCGACCGCTTAAATACGCATTGAAAAACTCATTTGGTATGGGCGGTGGCGCAAGCAGCTTGGTTTTAGGGAATCCACAATATCTGTAAGGGACACCTCATGCTAACAATATATTCCTTATTAGAAAGAAACTGGCAAGTGATTTGTCATCACAGTCATTATTCGGCAGAGGATGTCAGCATGATGACAAAAGGGTGTGCAGATACAGTAGTTAGATATTGTCGTGATCGCCCGCAAGGGGAGCAAAATAAGCTGTTTGTTTTTGTGATTAGAAATAATTTCGAAGGCATGATTAGCTATTTTGTTGCGTCTGTGCTAAAATTGAAAGCTTGGATCGTCAGTATTCATGATTTAGACATTGTTGATATACTGGTTGATGCTGATTGCATTGCGGCTGTTGTAATGAGCCATGAAGTCAGGGATATTAATATCATCAGTCACCGGATTAATATCGCGTTTGATCACTGTCTTTCAACTGTGAACGAAAATCTGGCTGATTTTACAGCATATCCGTGCGCGCATTTCTATTTTTGTACCTCCGGAACAACCAGTAAACCCAAGTTGATTCAATATCATGAAAATATTCTGATTGAGAATGCCATCGCGGTGAGCCAATCTCTTGGACTAAGTAATGAAGATTGCTCATGTGTTATTTCCCAGTGCAGTATATGTATGGTCTCTCTACTATGCTATGTGCCTTCTTATCGGATAGCAAACTGGTATTTGAAAAATTTCAAATAAGTAATATTGGTGAACTCGTTTCGCACTATAGCATTACCAACTTGCCTTTAATCGGTGACTGGATGCTGGTAGTAAGCGACAATTTTTACCAAAAGCCGAATCCATGTGCAAAATATCTTGAATGCATCCGATCGTTTGCTCACCGTACAAGCATCGGGTATCCTCTCATCATGTACGACGTTATGGAATAACTTCGGTCAGACCGAATCCGGACCGCGCTTGTTTCATAATAAGATCTGTTCGCTACACGATTGAAAGAACCAGTAAATATGGCGTTGTAGCGCCGGGTAAGGCTTTGGTGAGTGATATAAAAATTGATTTGCGCCCCATTGATCGGGCGGATGCTTCTGATTCAGTGCGCCGTACGTTTTATAAAACGCCTTTCGCGTGTGATGGTTATGTTGATAGTTCCTTGCAATTAAAGCCGCGTGATGAATGGTTTGATTCCGGCGACCTGTTTGTTAAAGATGAATCCGAATGCTATTACTGGATAGCCAGAGCCGTTAATGAATTTAAACACAATGGTAAGTTTATCCCAGTTCAACTGATCTCAAATGACATTATTAAGTATGCCGGATGTTTAAGGCATTACTTTTCAAAAGCACAGAACGGCGATCTTTATCTCAACCTTGATATGTCGGCAAATAGTGAGCAGGTTAAAGTCGTTACTAAACTATTGACTGATAAATGGTATCAGTATGCATTTAAAGTAAATATCAGAAAAATTGCCACGACAAATACAGGGAAAATAAAATGTACCGTGTAGATAAAGCTCATGGTATGAGCAGAGTGTATGTTAATCGCCGTGCAAACAATTATCTGTGCATTGTGAGCCATTCTTTTTATACCTATTTTTTAGCTATTGATAGGCTTCATCGTTATTTGCCTGTATCGACGAGACGTACATCGAGAGTGATATTGCACCGTGAAATGGCGAAGGTACTTTTTATCGATATATTTAAACGGATTTTGCCAGATGTAAAGATGTCACACAGTTCTGTGAGCCATGGACGGAGTAAAAGTATTATGTTGCTTAATAATGATCCGCGGATTCAGTCTGTCGTGGTTGATATCGAATTTATTGAGAAAAAAAACTACCGAGGCCATTTATGCTAGATTACTGTGAAAAATGCGCGAACTTTCCAGAAGGGCAGGTGCTGGATAATCGGCTATGCACCACAATATTTAGCTGCATGGAGAGCTTGTATAAGGCATTATGCGCCATCTCGGCGTGTACTTTTGATATAAATGATTACTTTTTAGTTGAACATGACAGGACGCGATGTGTTTTTCGGTACGTTGGGAATACATTTGTGTTTAAAGGGATGACGTTTATTTGTAACTGCTATTATCTTTGTCAATCTGTGATAACCGTTGTTTTGCTGGATGCATGTTTGCAATCAATTATTTTAGATGACCTCTTATATGAGGACGTAACCGTTTCTATACCCAGTTAGTTTTTAACGAGTTTATGGCAATGCCATAACTAGCTTCATTTAGAGGAATATGTGATGAATGATTTACTGGTAAATATCACCCCTGAGCACTATGAAAGGTATGCTACTGAAGGTACATCACCGTGGAATGCGTATTTGATGGAAAGAGTTCTGGAAGAAGCATCTGGTGTTACTTCTGCGAAGAAAAAATTCTCGATATTGGCATGGGAACTGGCCACATGCTTTTCAAGCTTTACCGCTCCCAAAAACTCACAGACTATTTCTTTTACGGGGTTGATATTGATCCCCGTATGGTTCAGTTTTGTGTTAAAAAATGTACCGAGTTAAAATACCAGCATGCATTCAACATCATTGAAGCCAGCGTCAGCAATTTACCGTTTCCCGATAACTCCTTTTCAATGATTTATGCCCGTTCCGTAATTCATCACTGGGCTGAACCTAAAAAAGGATTACAGGAGTTGTGCCGTGTTTTAGATCGCGGCGGTCGTATTATCATCCATGAACCCCTAGCTGATGCAGAAGAAACAGCACTGGGTGTTTTTAACCAATCACGTCGTGAATGCGGTGTGGCAGCTATGTCCACAGAAGAAAAATTCACATTAGCCGGTATCACCGATTTTTTATATGGCTGCGATCTTAGTGAGATGAGCTGGACAGTGAGACGTGGAGAAGGTCTAGCAGCTCTGGGCTGTGAAATTTTCATTAAAAAGGTCTGAGTTATCATGGATTATTTCTGTGCTGAAATGTATGCAAAAATGCAACCACGTATAACGGCAATAACTGGCTGCCATGCACTCGATTACATTGCTTTTCGCGATTCGGTTAGGATAAGTACACGCGTTTATTCGACCACTGGTGATAGTGGTTCTTTGACTCAACTGGACTCTACGGCTGAACACTTACCCATGCTGCTTGGTGCTACAAGCGGCACCACCGGGGCGATGAAAATGGTCAGCGTTCGTCTAAAATCCAGTAAGGAAGCGGTCAGCTCATCAGAGCATAATTTAATTCGTAACCTGCGCGCGCGGCAATTTTTTTCCCCAGGGGATGTTGTTGGCAACCTGTTTACGATTAATCTGTTTTCATCTTTACACTACTTGGCGTGTGAAATTGTAAAACATTGCCGTGCACATGTCGTGCCGGTTGGCGATATGCCCTGCTGCTGAAGAGTCATTTCGAGTTTCTGGCTGAAATACGGCTCTCGGTACTGTTTGGCGTGCCCAGCACCATCGTTCAGTTCGTTGAAGCTATGCTCAGCCTTGGGGTTCCACTGGCAATTAAAAAAGTGCTCTTTACCGGTGAATCGATGCTGGGTGTGCATGAAAACTATCTGCGCGAGATGCTGGGCGCCGATCTGCGGATAATTGGTTTATATGGTTTGTCGGAGTGCGGTTTCATTGGTATGTCCTCCGAAGGGCGGCTTAATCGGCACCTGCTCTTCAGCGATGATTTTTTCTTTGAATATGAAGATAAGAGAGGGCTGCTAGTGACATCGCTGGATCCCGATGTCTCGCGCAAACTTATCAGATATTCCGTGGGCGATATGGGCACATTATCCGTTGAAAATGGTGACCTCTATTTTGAAGGTATTAAACGCAATGCTGTTGATTTTAATTTCATGGGAAATTTGATTAGCCATGAAAAAATATTCAAAATTATTAATCGAAGATTGCCCGATGTGATTGTTCAAATTGTATTGTCTTTATCCGCGGATAGACAAGAGATTATGGATATTAAAATCTGCTGCGAAGTATTTCACAACCTTGATTTGTCCGAACTAACTGAGGAAATCTATCATTTGTCGGATATTTATGAAGCCTATATGAAAAAGCGCGGGCGTATTAACCTCACCCTCGTCGAATATAGCGATTTGCTTTTCTCATCCAGAGGGAAATGCCTGCTAGTTTATGACGCAAGGGAGTCCTGTAATGCAACTTGATAATTTGTGTAATGAAATTGTATCAGGGAATTCGCATACGATAAATGTCAACATAAGGTTTTATAGCGTGTCACCGGAGCAGCAGGAGTAAATCACGTCAGATGATGTTATTGATAATTATGATTTAGATAATAACGTATTGTTTATTCGTGGATGTAATTTGATTGATATTGCCGATGAAAACCTTTATTTGCAGAACGCATGGTTTGCACTGACCGGCAACCTTCTTAATGAAGAACAGATGGATCGGCTGATTCAGAATGCTAGCGCCGAACTGCAAAAGACGAACCCTACAGCCAAACTGCAGGCGATGCATCAACTGATCAATGCATTGCCATCTTTGAGTTTAACGCAGCGCTTTATGATGTTATTATCGCAAGTTGAGGTTTCGGCGGCTCAGGGTAAGGTCATGGCTCCCGTAAGCGACGGTGGTTGTCTTAAAATTATCTTGCTGATGCCGCGGATTATTGCATTGGCGCGCTCTTCCCAACAGTTTTCCGATTCGCCGGAGATCGAAAATTGCAATACCTTTGAGCGTGCTTTGTGGTTAGCATTAACTAGCAAGGAAGCTTCTTCCGACTGGGATATTGATATGCTTTGCCGGTGCATGTCTCTACTGCTGGGCGGGTTTGGTATTGTGACACCCACAACCACCACGATAAGATTTATTGCCAGTACCAAGAGCGACGTCATTTCTGCACTAATCGGTGAGTTTTGTGCCACTGGCCCCGGCGCATATGGGAGCCTGCAAATATGCTATCATGCGACTTTCTAGTGTCCTCCATGAGATTGAAGCCGGGAATCTTGAGGCCGGCGGTAACGCATTATTGCAAAGACAAACCCTGGCTAGGGTTTGGTCACCCGATTATGCAACGGGATGTCCGAGTTGATTTCTTTTTTTCACGCTTTCAGATGCCTATGCGCCCCTTCAGTTCGCTTGCGCGATCTATTTCGGACAATACAGGACTGCAACCCAATGTCGATTTTCTAATTGCAAGCATCATGAGCAAACATCGGGCTTCTCCTGAGCTGGGATTGTTGGCTTTTTTCGTTTGTCGTATGCCGATACTTCTCGCGCACTATCAAGCGCGGTTTAGTGCTCATTCCTTCGGTTTATCATCAAAGGATTTAAGAAAAAAATATAAAAAAGTCCCCAAATTATGGCTATAAAGCATCGCACCGAGCCAAATTTCTTGAGTATATGTCAGAGTATCACCTTAACCGCACCGATGCGTGCTTGCGGGCAAATCAATATTTCTCACTGGAATTTAGCCCATAACTATTTGAAACAGGGCTTGTTACTCGAAGCCTTGCATCAGTTTTCAGTTCGATTCGCCACCGTGGTGGCTAAAAACTCGGATCTCACTTATCGCTATCTCCCTGTCATGGTTGAACAGTTTTTCTCTACCACCCATTTTGATAGCGATCGGTTATGCGTTGAAGGACATATTGAACGCATTAATGAGGCCTACCGTATTCACTGTAAGGCTAGCACATATGACAATGGAAAGGCCGTTATTGCGCAGGCAATCATCATGGTCAGTAAGGTCTGCTTCTTTAGCTCGTGTTCTGAGAAAGCCGCTCTTCCATTACTAGGCGATTTATGTAAGATTTCTTCCGTAACCGGAGATTCTTGTACTTTTTCCTTTAATGCGCATCACCCGCTTTTTGAGGAACATTTCCCCTCCCACGCCGTATGTCCTGGTTCACTATTGATTGAGATGGTTCTGGCTTTGGCCACGCAGGGTAGGGCGAAAAATATCGCATCTGTTGCGCTGAAAAAAGTAAAGTTCATTGAAGCAGTTTATCTGGGAGATACCTATCAGTTGACCATTAAACAGGATACAGAGTGTGAACCGGGTGGCGTTTTTTATATTCATACGGAAACTAAAAAACGAAGCACTTGCGGTAAGTTTTCTATCAAATATAAAAAGGAGGATGCGCCATGTTTAACATAATAATCTCTTTTATTCCGTGGAGTATTTACTCCTGGGTTATCAATGGAAACGTTTTAACTCTGGTCGAACGCTCTCTCATCTTAACTGTGCTTTATCATTCATTCTGTTGATGATGTGTTGCGTAATGAGTTTGGAAAAAGCTTGGGGTCACGAGGAGTCTCCATTCTCGACCCTTTTACGGGAACGGGAACCTTTATCACAAGGCTATTACAATCCAATCTCATCAAACCAGAGGATATGGAATATAAATTCCGTCATGATATCCATGCCAATGAAATTGTTTTACTTGCCTATTACATAGCAGCGATTAACATTGAATCGACCTATCATAGTATCATGAAAGGTGAGTATATCCCTTTTAAACATATTGGTTTGACCGATACGTTTCGGATGCTTGAAGAGAAGAATCTGCTGCAAAAATTATTTAAAGAAAACAGTGAATATTTAGAACATCAAAAGAAACTGGATATCGAGGTTATCTTTGGTAACCCTCCTTATTCGGTAGGACAAAAAAATGAAAATGATAATGCAAAGAACACTCCCTACCCGATATTAGATAAACGGATCAGTGAAACTTATGCGGCTCAATCTAAAGCAAGTAATATACGAGCGCTTTATGACAGTTATATACGTGCTATTCGTTGGGCGAGTGACCGTATTCATAATGCTGGGGTAATCGGTTTTGTTTCTGGTTCAAGCTATATAGAAAAGCCAGCAATGGATAGTTTACGAAAATCTTTAGCCAAAGAATTTACGAGTATTTATGTACTTAATTTACGAGGTGATATCCGTAAAAATATGATGAATAAAAATAACGCTCAAGAAGGTGAGAATATTTTCGGCAATGGTAGTATGACGGGTATTGCCGTAACATTATTTATCAAAAATCCGAATGCTATTGGACCTTGTAAAATTTATTATCATGATATTGGAGATAATCTTTCTACCGAAAAAAAACTTGAGATGCTTCAATACCTTGGTAGTGTTGGTGGTATTACACTTGAAAACGGTTGGAAAATAATTACACCAGACAAGTACGGTGATTGGATCAATCAACGTGATGACAGTTTCAAGACATTCCTAGCTCTAGGTGTTAAAAAAGGGGATGATAAAAAGCTATTTGAAACTTATTCTCGCGGTATTATGACGAGTCGGGATGCTTGGGCATACAATTCAAGTCGTGAAACTCTCGCGAAGAATATGAGTAATATGATTGCTTTTTACAATAGTGAAGTGGAGCATTTTAATGGTGCTTATACACATAATGACGGTAAAACACGTACTAAAACTGTAGACAATTTTGTTAATGCTGATGAAAGAAAAATAAGTTGGAGTCGCGCTCTTAAACAAGAATTGGCAAAAGGAAAGAGCTTCAAATTTGAAGAATCTTATCTCATGCAAAGTCTTTATCGTCCATTTGCACAACAATGGCTTTATTATAATCGCAGCTTTAATGAAATGGTTTATAAAATGCCGCATATATTTCCGATAGGACGAGCGGTTGAAAATAAGGTAATACAAATTTCAGGCATGGGAACTCAATCAGGTTTTTCTGTTTTGATAGCTAAGTCTATACTTGATCTTCATGTTGTGCATAATGGTCAATGCTTTCCACGCTATATTTACGAAGACACTCTAGTTTCAAAAAATAAAAGTGAAAAACAATCCCATTTATTTGCAAATTCTACAGAGAAAAACACAACATCTGGTTTACAGAGACGTGATGCCATTACTGATGAGGAGCTAGCACATTTTAAAGCCGCTTATCCTAATGAAAAAATCACTAAAGATGATCTATTCTATTACGTTTACGGTTTGCTTCATTCGGAAGATTATCGCTCTCGTTATGCTGATAACCTCTCTAAAGAACTGCCTCGTATCCCTTGTGTAAAGAGTGCTGATGACTTTTGGAAATTTGTAACAGCAGGACGTGAACTAGGTCATTTGCATGTGAATTATGAAGATGTAGAACCTTATCCAGTGACCTTTAAAAAGGGTAATCCAAAACAGACAGAGATCTCTAATCCCGAAAAATTCTATTACGTGACTGAAATGAAATTCGCAAAAGCAGATAAAGAGAAAGATAAAAACACTGTTATTTATAATAGCAATATTACCATAACAGATATCCCTCTTGAAGCTTATCAGTATATCGTCAATGGCAAGCCCGCTCTTGAATGGGTTATGGGGCGTCAATGCGTAAAGACTGATAAAAAGAGTGGCATTGTTAATGATGCCAATCGTTATGCTGTTGAAACCATTGGCAACCCTGCCTACCCTCTAGAGTTATTTCAGAGGGTTATTACCGTAAGTTTAGAGACAATGAAAATCGTTAAGAACCTACCAAAATTAGAACTAAGAGAAACTGAATAACTTATAAAGCATGTTCACATGATAGGCATGCTAAATTCACAAGGGGTATAGAGCTTATAACCATAATCTATACCTCTCTTGTTAAGTTGATTACATACAATCTTTAAAAAGAGTGCTTATATGCGTTATTCTAAAAAGAAGAAACTTGCACTTTTAGATACTTTTATTTGGATTGCCTTTAAGACTTTTAAGAAACCCTATCTAAAGTGAATTAAATTTTTTTACATTGCCTTTAAGAGGTTATACCGTAATCTAAAATGATAGCTTTGTTTAAAGAGAGTTATGTATATTCATTTTCTTATATTACTTATAGGTTTTGAAGGTTTCTCACACCCTCAAAATACCTTCAAAAATCCTTTTTATATATATTACAGATTGTATTTACGTGTTGTGTGTAATATGGATTGTTTATTTAAAACATTAACATATTGAAATATAATAACTTTTATTTTTTGATTGAAAAATAATATATAAAGGGGCGTAAAAGGAACCCTCAAAATACTCAAAATCTTCAAAACTCATAACCATAATGATCTTGATAGCACTTCTTATGAGTTACAAACTATCTTTTGAAAGGCTTTAAAGGAGCATATGCTTTTCATAAAGCACATTTTAATCACTCACTAAAATAATCTATTTTGTCAATTCAATTTACTGACACATAACTGACAAATATATATTTACAGTTGTATTTATGGGGTGTATCTTAATAAGGATTGTATCATTAAAATACTAACATATTGAAATATAATGTTTTTAATTTTCTCTCATTAAAAAAAATAATATAGGCTCTAAAAAGAACTGACAACACTGACACGGTCTATTAAAAGGGATTTTGCTAATCTTTATAATGATCAATCTCTTTTTAGATGTTTTCATAACAAGAAATAAATCGCAATTATCCTATTTATCAACTAGTTGTATAACATCATCTAAGGTATAAGTTTTCATGAATCTTCCCCTGCATACTCTTTAATTCTTTTGCAGAGAAATTCATAAAAATTACTTGCGTAATATTCAGAATCTTCAGATGTATACTTGAGATAGAGTGGGCATTCACCATCCCGAAACTGCTTATAATCAAAATAAAAGGTTTCACCAAAATCAGTTGTGCAGATAACAAGTTGTTTGGGGTCCGTAAAGCCATCTCTTCTATCGAGCAAATTTCGGTAAACAATATCACCAGCAGGAATACCTGCACAGATTTCATAAATACTGAATATTTCTTCACCTCCAATTTCTCCTCCTCCATAATTTTTTAAAAAATTCTTATAGGAAGAGGTAAATTGTAAACCAAGAGTGTTCTCAGCTGTTTTAATCCGTACATCATCAGGGGCATTATCTTGAGTACCAAAATTAATAACATGACTATGCATATCAACATATTGTGCAACATCTGATAAAGTATAACTTTTCATAAATTTTTCTCCATAAGTCACAGCGTGTTTTTACTCATAATGAGTGCTCCTAATGATCAATCTTTTTCTACTATAGCCAATGGAATTGAGATGAGATTGATAAAATCATAAGAGATATGTTCTTGACGGAGCTCTTTTCTCATCTGTCTCTGTACAATCATCTCGCATTTACAATATATGATGGAATTAAAGGAGGTGATCATTAAAGTTTAGAGAGCGCCTTTTAGGGATATTATTTCAATATTTGCAATAATTACTCTTTCTTTTTTCCTACTTAGGAATTTTTTTTTGAAATCCAACAAATAACTTTTCTGATAAAATTTGTCTTTGGATTCATAGGAGCAACCAAACTCCTGCCTTGATAAAATGAGTAGAGAACCTCAACGAGAGGACTATCTTGTTCTTGTGTCACAGGATGTAACATAATAGGTCTAAAATCGACTCCAATAGGTGCTCTTCCTGATACCATTCTTTCCACATTTGTACCCGTTACTATCTGTCCTTCTTCTTTCCAAGAAGAAACTGTTTCGGGCTCAAACAGTTCATCTTCCTGATAAACTTTTTGACTTTTAAATTCCACCGGCTCAGCTGCCCCCATACTTTTTTTCTTTATCCATTTCATGATTCATAATCCCCTCAATTTTTTCAAAATAATCAATTTATTCTTTGTTCTAAATAGACTTAAATAAACTCTCCTTCCAAGAGCGAGGTTATTCCTCGCTAGAAAGCTCTGAGTGATCATCAAAATCTTTTGCTACCCGTTCAATCAAAGCGTAGCTCACTTGCTTCACCTTTGCTACTTCTTTGGCTAAAGCTAATGCACGTTCAAGGTGGGTTTTGTTGATGCTTTCGTCAAAGCCTAGGTGATCACCTGCCGTAAAGCTTTGCTGATAAGATTGTAAGGTCTCAATATTGCCCAATAAGGCAAGAGCGCCAAGATGAAGCAAAGCATAATCCGTATCATCTGCTTTAGACGTTGCATCCCGTTGCCAAGGAGAAGTGCCATAATCAAAGCGTAGCCTTTTAGAAAGGTCAATGTCTGTTACCGCCCATTCTAGCGCATCATCAAGCGCCTGTGTTAAACGATCCGTAGTGACCTCTGGTTCAAAGATTTCCAATCCCTTGGCTTCAAAATTAAGCTGTATATCTGGAATATCTTCCGTGTAGGTAGGATCAATGAATTTACAAGCAGCGGAAAGAATGCCCGTGCTAATCAAAAAGGCGCTATCAAATTGCGGACAATCTTTGGCAATTTCGTCGTTATAAAGAATGTCTACTTCACGATCAGCCAATTGATAGCTTGCCATATGATCATTCTCATTGATTTTCTCGGTTGACCAACCTAAGCTTTTCAAAAGTGCATGAGCACTTTCCATGGTGAGACGATCATCATTGTCATCCACTTCCTCTGCCACTTCAACAGAAGTTGTTTTAGAAGCAACAGATGCTATTTGCGGATCCAAGCTCAAAATCGGTGCATTTTTCGGAAAACCTGCTCGATAACCCCGTGCAAGAGTGAGGAGATTATCAATTCTATATTTTGAGATTTCTTCCACAAAACCTAAAGAATTTCCCTTTCTAAAATTCTCCTTATAAGATTTGAGCTTTTCAACATCCCCAATCAAAACAAGCGCAATAAGGTGACGCGCTACAAGATCAAGTTCACTGTCTGGGGAAAAAGCCGCATAATCATAAATGATTTGATTAACATTTTGCCGATCTGCCCATTCAAGTATATCTGTACAAATCTCCTTTAGCTTGCCTCTATCCAATTCAGTACTAGAAACTGTATAAACTTCTTCTGCTTCTTTGAGGGCTATATATTGAGGCATATTATAGAAAATCTCTTTATGAGCAGAGGAAAAGCCAAGTGTTGAAAGTGAAGCCTTAAATACAACAATCGGCTCTTCTTCATCACTTTGAAGGTTATACATTATATTGATGATACGGTCTTTACTTACAAAATAAGCATTGCGATCATAGTTCTTATCTCGATAAACTGTCCACCCCATCCTTTTTAAGTCTTCAGAAACTGTATTAAGAAAAGACAAATCTTGCAAACTAAGACGATCATCTATGGCTTTTCGCTCATTAAAGATTTTCAGATGTTTTTCAGAAAATTCAACGGCATGGTTAACATATTTTTCTACGTCATCATCATCCAAATGTTCAGAAATCGTACCTGCTTTTAGAAAACTTTGATAAGATTTCAGGATATCAATTCGACCTGTCAACGCTAAACAAGCCAAATGCCAGACTATATCTATATTGTAGCTATACTTTTGAACACGTGTTTTGCTTTCTATTGATGCTTGTAAATCTTGGGCGCGTGCCCATTGTATTATCCGCTCAGAGATTTTTATCAAATCTTCCTCATTCAACGTCTCTACACAAATATCAATCCCTTTATCAAAACCGCTAAAAATCCCTCCCCCAATCGTATTAAAAGACTGATAAATATCCGTAGGTCGTATCCAATTATATTCTCCCCTATAGTGAATATACTCGCAAGCTACAGAAATCTCTTCGTTAGAGATCTCAGCTTCAAGACGGACATTGTAATTGTTATGGAGATGTACAAAACCAAAATCAAACTGAATAAAGCGATCTGGCAAAGAGAGCCACATTTTTCCAGGTTCCGTAGAAAACCACCCTTGGGTTTTAAGAATACGGCTTGCTGCAGTAAGGCTTATCGAGCGCTGTTTGGGCTTTTTACGCGTTAGAATATCGTCTAACTCCCCATTTGTATAAGCTTGCGCAAAAAGAATGAGGCGCTCATACCGCGTCATCGCTTTGTAATCTGCAAATTCTGGTACATGTAATTGAGGTGCCGGCTTATCAGACCTTAAAGCATCAATATCGCCAAGCAATGCTTGTGCAACAGCAGAATGATTGGCGGCTTCTTCACGCAATTTTTGTTCAATATTCTGCGTTTGTGCCCAAAAGATTACTTTGTTTAAAACAGCTTCGATATGACTTTCTGAAAGATTCTGTGCCACAATTCCGAAATTTTCTTCTGCATAAATCAACGTATCACCATATTCATAGCGCGACTGTTCGCCATTATCATATTCCTCAGCAAGACAATAAGCGGCGGTGGTAAGAGCAACTGATAGCCGCAACCTTCCACCATCCTCTCCATAATCTACAACATCATAGAGAATGCGTATTATACGATCGGAGAAATGATAATAAGCAAATGTATTTCCAACTTCATCGCGATAAATCTCCCAGCCCAATCTTTTTAAAATCTCTGTTACGTCTTTCGTTTTCATTATGCTTCACTTCCCTTTTAAATAGCTTGGATGTCGATCAACTCCATGGTGCAGTGTCCCCTCATTCCACTTCTTATCTAGCTGATTTTTAGCCCAATTCTTGTTAAATTTATCTAATTCTTTCTCCAATTCTTTTACACTGCCTTTAAAATTATCTATAGTACCTTTAAGATCTTTTTGATATTGATCAAATTTTTCTTTATTTTGCTTAAGATACTTTTCAGCTTCAGAACCACAAAATTTTATGCTTCCTGTTGTTTTACATATTTCTCTTAAACCTTTCTGCCCTTTACTTAATTTGGCTTTACCTGTTTTCGTCTCATCAAACGCTGGTTTTCCATCCTTAATAAATGTGTTATCGGGACGTGTTCTTACCTTAATTGTGCCTTTATCTGTCGTAATTTCAATTTCAATCGTTAATTCTTTTTCGCTGGGTGAAAATCCTTCCTCCTCTAATTTTTATTTTTTCTCATCGCGTTTTTTGTCATGATGTTCCCTAGCTTTATTAAGTTTTTTACCTTTTCCATCATTGTCATCGTCATTATTGTTTTGTGGGTCTTTAGCATTCGCCTGAGAAGCTTTGTTTTTTTCTTCTTGTGAGTTTTGATTTGTTTTTTCGCTATCTTCTTCTGCATTTTTTGATGCAAACCAATAGGTAAGGAAATCAGCTATAGCGGTTCTATTGTTAGGAGATTGAACAATAGTTGCTCCACCAGCCATAAAAAGAGACAGAGCTGCCAACTCTTGTGGCGTAAGCGACACAATGAACGCTACAGCAGCTGCTACCGCAGGAAGAAAATTATTTTCGGCAGCATTACCTGCGGCATCAGCGCCAGTATTGACATCACCACCAGCAAGGGCAGCAGCAAAGCCCCCCGCTATGCGCGCGATATCAATGGCATGATCATTAAAATCAGAAAACTGTGCTTCAATCTTTGCATTGATACGCGCTTGTTCTTCTGCCGTTGGAACACGACCATCCAATGCTGCTATTTCTTTTTGTATAAAATTTTTGGTCGACAGTTTAAACTGGAGCATAGCAGTGGCTTCGCCCACAGCACCCCCCACAGCACCGGCCGTGCAAGCACCACTCGCAAACAGCGCCTTTTAAGCAGCCAAGACCGGCGTGGGCAACGATCTGCGTGACCGTGTCTATTTTGCCTTCTGCCTTGGCGGTACCGATTTCTTCCGCCAACGATTTGCCAACCGTATCAGACAGGGCGATGCGCAGATTGTTAAAAAAGTTCTTGTCAAGAGAGCCACCCTCAAGAGCCGTTTGAACGCCTGTGCCAATGGCGGCTTTGATCAGGTTCTTTTCCGCTTCACTGGCGATACGATCGACAAAAGGAGCGGTTTTTGGCAAAGATTGTCCAACACCTGCCATTTCCGTTATTTGGCTGGTTAAGCCCGCCGTTAACATCGACGAGACAATGCTGAGAACATTCTTTGAAGAGCCAAGCTCATGCAAGGCGCCGGCAATATTGCCGCGATTGTTAACAAGAGCCACAGCGCTTTTGTTAATCAGCGCTTGGACACCAGCCTGTATCGCCGCATTCATGGCGGTGCTCGAGCCAAGCCCCAAAGCACCGGTAATGGCACTGGCAGCGCCCGAGGCTGCTCCACCCGTAACCGCCGTGACAGCCAATGCCACGAGAGCCGCACCGGCTTCTGTCAGCCCTTGGGCTTTATAATCCCAGTCTTTAAATTCAGCCTTAACTGCTTGCCAATCAACTTGCTTGGATAATTCTGGATCATCACGCAGTTGCTTGATCCATGCCATGCTTGGAGAGCGAGACAATTGCTCAAGGGATTTGTCTAAATCACCGGTTGCCTGATACTCAACAACAAAGCCATCACCCGCATCAAGCTTTATGCCACCCTTAGCATCTATGGTGACATGTTCGATGGTCTCCTTAAGGTAACCTTTATCGCTCTCACTCCACCACACAAGGTTTTCATTACGCTGATAAACATCCTTAAAATCTTGATCCTTGTTGGTGAGAAACTTGATTTTTCCCGTATCTGATGCCAAATGCGTCTGACCACCACTTGATAGCCCTGCCGCATCAAGCGTGAGATCCCCATTTTGCGCATGCATGGAGAGGTTGCCCTCTGTTTCTATCGTGGTTTTGTTTGTAGTAACTTCTGTTGATTGTTGACGAAACTTATTCTTTTGCTTCGATTTGTCGCCTTCTTTGCCCCTCAGATCCAAATCAAAACTGTTAAAATCTTGCTCTGAAATCGCGTTGAGAGCGCCACCACTGGTGAAATCTCCATTGCTCTTGGTTTTAAACTTTCCCTCAAGGTTCAGTTCACCACCTGTGACAATGGTCAAATCTCCATCACTGTTGACTTCTGTCAAACGGTGCTCACTGCTTTGGGCGTTATAATGCCCTTTTTCCAATGTCTCCTTATGGTCACTCTCTAGTACTAATGAACCAAACGTAGCAGAACCATCGACAATCACCGTCATCGGACCGCCACTGCTCCATTGGCCACCAGTCATGCTTAAATCGCCAAGGGAGTGAATGTTTAAATCCTGTATAGAAATGATTTGAGCC
>NZ_JBHIPG010000013.1:0-2338 GCF_042195905.1 Bartonella sp. AP331QHHD | reverse complement strand
TATTCCTTTGCGTGCCGATGTTCGCGAACAATTCAAGATTTTATTGAGGTTTTAATATGAAGCATGAAAGTGGTTTACCCTTTGCAATTGACAGATCTCGCGGCAAAGAGGAACAACAAAGCGTGGTGTTTTATGGCACGCGTCCCTTTATTCAAAGTGGTGAACTCAATGAGGTTCAAACCATTATAAGGGGGCGGCATGACCGCTTGGGGCGCCTTGTGGCAAAAGAAGGAGACCGCGTTGAACGGGCTGATGCTTTTGTCAACAAAGAGACAAAGACCGTCACTTTAACGGATGGCAAGATTTATATTGCCGGCGATATTTTCCCCGTTGCACCAGCTGTACTCAACAATGTTGCCATGATTGGGCGCTTGGAAATTGGTGTGAAGCTGCAAAAAAAATGGATAACACACGAAGATGATCCAGAGCTCTTGGGGCAAGTCCCTGGTACCTTAGCAGAAGGAGAGCCCGGAGCGGCACGCGAAACAGCACAGCTTGTTTGGGCACTGAAAGAGGATGCGCAGAATGGCACTTTCTTTCCGGTTTATATTTTACAAGATGGTGTTCTGATTGATCAAAAATCGCCCTCACTGCTTGAACCCGCCATGCAAGCTATTGCGACGTACGACCGCGCCCATGGGCATTATATCGTGAGTGGCTGCCGTGTGAGCGCATTGGGAGCCAATAACGGTTGCCAAGTGTTTAGTATTCAAGAAGGAGAAGCCAATATCAATGGCTTTAAACGCAAACGCTTAGCGGCTTTGCGTCATGAAGAACTCGAGGACTTTTCGACAAGCGTTGTTCCTAGCGAAACGCATATTTTTGCGCCCCCAAAAGGGAAAACAAGTTTCACCTTTAAACCCTATTATTTTCCTATTGCCGATATTCAGTCTCTTTTGTTGACAAAAGAAAAAACCGTTAACGTCACCCGTGGTGCCGTTGCCGCTGGGCGTGATGGTGTTCCTGATAAAAGCATCACCGCGTTTATCAAAATCGTTCAAGGAAGCAAGGAATTTAAAGAAGGCACAGATTTTAAAAAAACAGGAGACACCATTGATTGGGCACCGGTGGGAGACGAACCTTTAGCAGGGAGCAGCTATAAGGTGACTTACCGCTATCGCGCAAAAATCACGGCTGATAAAGTAACAGCGCAGGAAATCACTGTCTCAGGTGGGGCGCAAGGTGGTGATATTATCGTCAGTTACACTTACAAACTCCCCCGCATTGACCGCATAGGACTGAACACAGGGGGCAATGTGGTTTACATCAAAGGTATCTCAGTAGATCATCCCATGGCACCCAGTGTCCCTGATGATGTGTTGTCCCTTGCAACCATTACCAACAATTGGCTTGAAACGCCGGTTGTGGTTAATGATGGCACCCGTGTTGCCCCCTATGATGAAATGTGGCGCTATTTTCAACGAGTGCTTTCGCTTGATCGATTGATGCAATTAGAGCGTATTAAAAGCAATGTTGACTCTAAAGAACCTGTTGCCAAAAAGGGCATGTTTGCAGACCCTTTTCTTGATGATAGTTACAGAGATGAAGGCTTTCAACAAACAGGTGCTGTAGGCAACGGCATTTTACAGCTTGCCATTGATCCAACCTTTTACACCGCTAATCTTACAGCGCCTGTCACCCTTGACTGGACAAATGAAGTGATCATTGCGCAAGAGTTGACAACGGCTTGCGAAAAAATCAATCCTTATCAAAATTTTGCACCCCTGCCTGGTACAGTAACCCTTGAACCCGCAACAGACTTTTGGCATGAACAACGCACCGATTGGCTCTCGGGTATCACCAATCAAATCATTATGGGAAAACATCGCGGCAGTACCATACGTAGAACAGAAGTAAGCGATAATTTCATCAACACACACCAAGAACAAATCGACTTTTTAAGACAAATTACCCTTCACTTTAAAATTGAAGGTTTTGGCAGTAGCGAAATCTTGGAAAGTCTTACCTTTGATGGTGTGAATGTTTTACCAAAGAGTCTCCTTATTGCCGATAGCAAGGGCACCCTTGAGGGCGCTTTCACGATTCCACAAAATATTACGGCTGGCACAAAAAACGTTGTGGCAAGGGGAAAAGGTGGAACCATTGCAACGGGGCTTTTTACCGGTCAAGGTCTGATTGATGTGAAAGTGATGCGGCGCACCACCACGGTGAAGATATGGACGCAAGTGGACCCACAAGCGCAAGTTTTTACCCCCGATGAAACACGGCAAATCACCGGTATTGACTTTCATCTTTGCAAAATCGGTAATGAGAACCATGATTTGGTGATTGATTTGGTCACTACAGAAAACGGCTATCCTACCGCCGATATTCAAGC
>NZ_JBHIPG010000012.1:0-2284 GCF_042195905.1 Bartonella sp. AP331QHHD | reverse complement strand
TAAAATAAACTGTCGGGTGCATCAAATAGCTCGATAACCCGTTCCCACGACAAATTTAAGATCGTCGTATCAAGAAGCTTCTGTCTAACACGTCTCATCCTTGATAATAGCTTTTCGGGATTAAATGCTATAGGCTTTTTCCTTCCAAAACTAAAAGAGACATAATCTTTTTTCCCATACATCACACAACGTTGGAGAAACAAAAAACGTGCGGCTCTTTCAACTTTGGAAAGGCTTTCTGGTTCAATCGCCGCAAGTTCAAAAAACAACTGTCTTGAACAAACAAACCACTCCAATCGTTTAGCTAAATCATCAAAGTCATTTTGAACACATTGAAACAGATTCGTGATCTCTCCATTCAAATCATTAATAACGGAATATTTTGCTGGTCCTTTATTTAGGAAAATAACACCAGAACCTAAAAATGGTTCAACATAGGTTTCATGGTCAATGCTATTTAAAATCGGTATAATTTTCTTACGCAAATAGTGTTTACCACCCATCCACGCAAACAATGTTTGTGTAAATTCTTGTTTCATCATATTTTTAAAGNGTGTTTACCACCCATCCACGCAAACAATGTTTGTGTAAATTCTTGTTTCATCATATTTTTAAAGGAGAGATTTGATATCTAACTTTTTGTTATCCATCTTTTAAGATGTGATAAGATATTATCGAGTGCATCCATAAGGCGGGCAAAATCTATTACNTTTGTGTAAATTCTTGTTTCATCATATTTTTAAAGGAGAGATTTGATATCTAACTTTTTGTTATCCATCTTTTAAGATGTGAGAAGCTATTCTCTATGGCGTCCACAAAACGGGAAAAATCGATAATNTCTTGTTTCATCATATTTTTAAAGGAGAGATTTGATATCTAACTTTTTGTTATCCATCTTTTAAGATGTGATAAGATATTATCGAGTGCATCCATAAGGCGGGCAAAATCTATTACAAACATAAAGAGAATGAAGGCAATCAATTTCATGATGCGTGACATCATCTTTAAGCCTTGATAGGTCTCTATCATCTCGTGAAGGAGCTGTTGTTCTGTTTCTGTAAGACCTTTATCTTTGCTGCTTCGTTTCTTGACCATCTTTCCAACCACATAAATGGGCTCCCTGCTTGTTATGCTTCAAAATATCTCTTGCAAGATTGGAACTGATGACCTCAACATCCTGATTATCCAAATAAATGGGCAACCAGCCACCACAAGAAACAGACCTATTTGCCGCGCACCCAACGAGAAAGTTCAGAGCGCACACCAGCATCACTTTTTTGATTAACTTCATTTTCTACCTCAAGACGGGTTGTTGCTGTCTTTAAAGCATTCTCTGTTTGCTTTTGCCGTTCGCTTTGCTTGCCAAGCTGAAAAGCCTTGGCTAAAGCCATAAAAAAAACGGCTAGAGCCGCTGTAAACATAAGAGAATATTTCTTTAGCCAAAAAATCATAAGCGTTGCTCCCCAAACCGCTTGGCGACAATCACTATGCCCGTTACAGCCGCTAAAACCATCATGCCTGCTAAAGCCCATTGCACCGGACCATTGCCAACCAACAAGCCTCCAAACCCCNTTCTTTAGCCAAAAAATCATAAGCGTTGCTCCCCAAACCGCTTGGCGACAATCACTATGCCCGTTACAGCCGCTAAAACCATGATGCCTGCTAATGCCCATTGCACCGGACCATTGCCAACCAACAAGCCTCCAAACCCCGAACAAGACCCTATAATCGGGGCAAGTGCTTCTATCTTTAAAAGACCGCTTGCTGTTTTCGTTTCTACCCTTTGATAATTCGAAGAAACATAAGCCCCTTTTACCCATAATCCCGCTTCTGCTGCTCGACGGTTGGCTAAACCCGCAAGAGGCTTCCCACCGACCTTATTCCATTTCTGTAATTCTAAGGGTACGGCTTCATAATCCCCTTGATTAAGCTTCTTCAATAAGGTTGACTTGCGAAAAGCAGCTGTTCCTACATTATAGCAAAATGAGACCAATGCCGCGAATTGGCAATCCGTTAACGAAACCGTCACCGATTCCTCTACCGTCTTCTCAAATTGCTTTAAGTCTTCACAAAGGATTTCTTCTGCTTGCTTTTGGCTAATACACATGCCTTTTTTGACAAGGGGGTGACCCGCATTGCTGGTGTGACCATAACCAATCGTCCAGACACATGCCGTGTCTCTATATGCCTCTAAACGCAAACCTTCCCATTGTTTGATAAGCTCTAATCCTTCTTTCGATATCTTTCTCATCTGACGCTCCATAAAAAAAGCCCCACAAAAGTG
>NZ_JBHIPG010000011.1:0-8077 GCF_042195905.1 Bartonella sp. AP331QHHD | reverse complement strand
GGTTTTCTGAGGTTTTCTGAGGTTTTCTGAGGTTTTCTGAGGTTTTCTGAGGTTTTCTGAGGTTTTCTGAGAAATGCAAGAGCCGTACAACGAAAAAAGAGATGCAAATGCCTTAATACGCGTTTAGCTTATCAAAAAGGGGGATATAATGGCACTTTTTCCATTTTCTATTGCTGATATTGATGATCCGGAATGTATTCGTGTGGTTCTTTATGCTAGCGGAAGAATGGGACATGCTCCTTTAAACGCATTGTTGAAGAAAGCATATGAAGATATTACAAAAATTGCAAAGCGCATGGATGCTTTAGAAAAAAAATTAAATGCTCTAGATCTTATCAATGTCGAACAGAAAAAAAATGAGAAAGAAGAGAAGCAAGACAGTATTAATAGTGTTGTGAGTGGTGGAATAACGACACCAAACAGTTTTGTGAGCGCACCAGAAATTAAAACAGAATCATCGTCCGTTGGAGACATATTTTTTTCTCCAATATACGAGGCGCCAAAAATAGACTACAGCTCTTTTATTTCAAAATTTACAGCACATAAGCCGCTAGAAATACACAGTAGTGTTACTCAAAACATCAGTGTTGAGCATTCTAGAGAGATTTCTTCTTTGTTAGATAAGGAAAAATAGAAAAGAGTGATCATAACAATATGTATGGGTTGAAGCTATAGATGAGATAAACCTGATTTATATCTTCGGTGGGGATTGGAATTGCACTCTGTTTGAGATGTTAAAAAATGGTAAAAATTGATAGAGAAGCGTTGTTGCTGGATAAGTTGATCATGCGTTGTTGGGGAGAGTAGGGCGCATATTGAAATCTAAGGGTAAGTTTTTAAAGCCTACAGAGCAAGGAGCCATGCCCAAATAGAAACGCATGGCAAAAGAAGCTTTAAAAAGATAAAAAATCGTGCAATCATTTTAAAAAGCTTTTGGATAGAGCGTTTGATGATTTTAACTCTATAAATAATTTGCGGTTTTTACGCTTTTTTAAAAGAGAAAAAGTGCAGTTCATCGCAATTTTAATTTGTTAAAAATCCCATAAAAAGAAAATGTTAATTGCCAAAAGGACAAAAGCAGAAAAATGCCTATAAAAAAATCATGCGTATCGTTGTGTTTTTTCTTATAAAGAAGAGAAATGCTGTACTGTTGGAGCAGGCTTGAAGGCTAACGTTTCACTTGTTTTCTTATCAGACAAGATTGTACAAGCGGTTGTTGATTTGTCTTATCCTGTTTATGCTGTAAAGACTGTCCTTTCAGGTGTGATGATATAAGGCAAGTCTCTTTGTAAGAGCTTCCATGATACAAAAAGTGTTTTTTAAAGGGCGTGGCAAATATTTAAGGCAGGCTTATTTGTTGAGCTTTAAGTTTAAATCAATCACATGTGAGAAAGCCAAATGGACCCCACTGCAATCTGGGCTGTTGATAAATCAGATTGGGTGAAGAATCTTCATCTTTTGAAGTGGTGAATGTAAGTTAAGAAAAACCAGCTTTTACAAGCGTAAAAGAACGGGTCTTATTATAATTATGGACTTAAATCATGTGTGTTTTTTCATGGATTATATTGAGATAAAGCTACAAAGTATTTTGATTTATTTGATACGTTTTTATTTTAGAAAGTGTATTGTTATAAACAGCTCTCCTCAATACGAATGTATCATTATTTATACTCTTTTTGGATATTTTTATAAATATAATTAAAAAGCTTGCAATACTATACGTTTTGTGTATAAGTATTTATTATTGATTTCTTTTGTATTTTATTTAGTTATATCTCTATTCATAAGCCGCGCCTTTAAATGGTGCGGCTTTTTTTACTTTCTAATAACAGGGGCGCTATATATTTGTTATTGAGATGGCTTTGGATATTTTTCTCATTATTGTATTTTGTGATTTCATTTTGCAGTGAAATCTTTAAATTCTTGTGTGTTTTATCCCAATAGGGAAGATTCAAATAAAAATGCAGGCGTCTGGGTTTGGTTTCTTTGCTTTGGTTGGGGGGCGTTGAATAGTTAAAGAATCTTTGTGATTGTTTGACGGAGAATGATATGAGGTGAAGCATAAAATGGTGGCGCATTTGAAGGGCCATTATCATACATGCCAGCATGGTCAAAAATGCAAATGTGTCTTTAACAGTGTTTGTTGATCTCGATTAGAAAGTCCATTCTTTTTTGTTAGGAGTTTTACATCTATAATCTCTTATCTTGTTTTAGCGACTGCTTTTTGAGGGGGCGGTAATAGAAGGCGTATAAGATTTTATATATGAAGTGTTTGTGTGGTGAATAACGGTAAATCCATTGAGCACTCCCATCTTTACGCTTATGTAGAGGCAAGCCCGCACCATTATTGTATTTTCTAGCTCCCAATTTTGCTACGGTCTTTGACACTTAAGACGATTCATAAGAGGCATATGCCTTTCTTATACAGTTTTTAATCCACATGCTAGCTCCGCTTGTAACTTGTAAGCAACATGGTTTTGATTGTTTCAATAGAAAACAAACTTCGGATGAGAGAATCCTATGGTGTTCGGGTTTCTCATTCAACATGTAAAACAATAAATATTCTTTATAAATCAATATGACATGTCTTAACAAAGACGAATTGTTTATAGATCCGCATGGATGAAGAATCTTCGTCTTTAAAAGTGGTGAGAGAAAATCATCAGCCCTATTTTTTCATAAAGGGCATGAGAAAAGTGTTTCATAAGAATTATATACGATAAGAATTATACGGTAAAAAAGAGAGTCTTTTGACATAAGAGTCTTGATCGTTTGCGGCTATAACCTGTATTGTGTACACAGATACTTCTATCATTTTTTGCTGTAAAAGCTTCTCTTGGGATATTAAAGGGTACAATCTTTATGGAAAAAAGAATCCGAGCAAGACAAAAGGCTTATTTCAAAAGATTATATCGCAAGATTGCTTTTGTTTGCATAATACTTTTTTGTATAGTGTTTTTGTGTTTTGTTGTTGCAAAGGTGGTTAGTTATTTTTCTTCTCATAAAAAAGTAACACAACAAGCACCCGTTGAATTGGTTATTCCTGTTTTTGATCTACGCGTATATTGCAAGGAAATTTCTGCCTCCGTTATGCCCGATATGAAAAGAGAGGTTTATCAGCATTGTCTTAATTTGGAAAGTGAGGCCTATTTTGCTATTCGTGAAATGTGGGATAAGCTTTCTGATAGTGCTAAAAAACAATGTTTGACGAGGGTCCGTCCTGGGGATGGAAATTATTTTCTCTTACGAGACTGTTTTCTGAATGAAAGAGAAAATAAAACAGGCAAAAGGCGCAATTACTTTTAAGTTTTTATATGGAAAGTTAAAAGGATGCGAATTTTGATAAAAAGATAAAAGCCTCTTAAATGACTATCTGCCTCATGACCAATAGCAGCTTGATTTATTTATCTTGTTATATCGCACTTCTTATTTAAGGTGTGGCGACATAAGGTATGGATGGCCTCCTTGAAATGTTTAAGGGGGCGTGGTGGAGTTTCAGGAGGATTTGTTGCGCTTTTTTAAGGGAAATAACGAGTGTGGGAAATCCATTTCGTGATGGTTTTGGTGAATGGTATAATGGTAAAACCATCATGAAATGTATAAAATTTATAAAGCAAGTTCATCTTTATGGTTTAAACAAAGAATAAGCCGGTACTATCTCACACTTTGCTCGCTCCCAATGGTGCTCTCGACAACCCTTTAGCCTTAGAGACGGTTCATAAGAGGCACTTTTAGTCTTTTTATCGTTTTTACTCCACGCAGGTTTTCCCACATGTAACATGCAAGAAAAAGAGATTGATTCAACAGCAAACAGATTGAGGATGAAAAATCCTACGGTATTAATTTTCTTACTCAACACAAAAAATATGAATTATCATTACAAATCAATTTAGTGTATGAATTTTATAAGTATTTTCATTGTTAACAGACCAGTGTGATTTGAGAACCTTCATTCTTTGAGGGTGTAAGTCAATAGACATGACAAAAATGAGTAAAAAACATTCCTTTTATAAACATTTACGGCTTCTTCATGCGTAAAGCGCTGTGCTGGGTTTAAAAATGTGCTTGTTTTATAATTCTAGTTTTCTTTATCAGAAAAGATAAGTAAGGAAATACGTTAGGCCATTCTTATTGATAGGCTTTGAGGAGGGTATTTTTTTGAGAAGAAGCTGATTTTTAAAAAAGTGTGACATATTGGTCGTTTTTTTCATAATTTGATATTTTTTTGTATTTAAATATTTTGTTTTTAAGCTCAATTTGTTATAAATAAAAACTGTGATTAACTTAAAAACTCTATGGGTTAAAATAAAAATTGATAGTATCATTGACTTGTTTGGGAAAGAAGATTGATCTCTTGGTGATTATAGGGCTTGAATAATACTTCGTGTTAATCTATCTATAAAAGTTAAGAGGTTTTGTGAGGCGATCGTGGATTATCGCTCGCAAGGGGTTGCTTTAGCGATGAAGAGAGGCTATATTTATAAAATAAAGAGGTTCGCGCAGTGACTCGTTGGGATGGAAGTGCTTGTGAGTTAAATGCACGAGGGGGTAGAGAATATCGGCGTTTTTAGGAGCGGTGGTTTTAGAGCAAAAAAGGAAGCTTCTACTATTCTCTGGCAGGAATTTTTTCTTTGTCGGGTGTGTTATATGTGTGTTTTCCTTTTTGTTTTCCACAAGATAATTATTTTTTTAGTGAAATATGGTTTATTTTAAAAAAAACACTTGGCATTTTACGTGAACATCATTAGGTTTCTGCTGTTTGACAGAGAAAAAGGGAATTTTTGATTTACGATTTCCCTGCTGTTTTGTGATTTTCAAGAAAATATATGCTTTTATCAATATCAGTAGGGTTCGTTTGAGTGAAATAAACGCGGATAGCTTGATAATCGTATGTTAAACATGATCAGCATTATCAAAAGATAATGTAATGAGGAAGCGTCAATTAAGACACACATAAGACAAACACTCCAAAAAGGGATAAAGATGAGGCCACAACAAAATAGACGGGTACGCGGTCGCAATAATAACAATAATGGTAATAACAATAATAATCGTCGCGGTCCTAATCCGTTGTCTCGCAATTATGAAAGTAGCGGTCCGGATGTTAAAATTCGCGGGAATGCTCAGCAAATTGCCGATAAATACATAAGCCTTGCGCGTGATGCACAAGGTGCAGGCGATCGTGTTATGTCGGAAAATTATTTACAACATGCCGAGCACTATTTGCGTATTATTTTAGCAGCAGCTGGGCAAATGTCTCAATCGGTTCGGCGTGATGAAAATCGTGGTGATGAAAACGAAAATCGTGATGAAAACAATGGGCAAGAATGCGGTGAAATAAATCTTGATGGTGAAAAAAAGGATGCTGTCGAGGGTGATACAGATGTATTACAAATGTCGTCGCAAAAAAATGGCAATGGCCAATATGATAAAGCGCAAAATGGAGATGCGCGAGAAAACGCTTTAGAGGCTCTATCGGATGAAAAAACAAATCAAGAGCACTGCCTCTCTGAGAAAAATGTTGAACCTGTCAAAAAAATACGTCGTTCTCCTCGTCGACGTACTGTACGGACTCAAGATGAATCATCTCTTGAGCTTTCACTTACAACAGCAGAAAGCTCTAGCAATGGAGATGCATCAACAGCAACAAAAACAGCAACAAAAGAGGATTCTTCTTTGCCTGGATTAGGTGAGGGGATACAGAGAAAACCACGCCGTCGCCGAGTGGTCAATCTTGAGGCAGAGGAAAATGTTTAAACCTGAAGGGTGCTGTGTAAGCGCGCTTGTGTGGTGATGTTATTGGTATCATGATAATAAATTATAATATGCTCAAGAAGCTTCTTGCGCTTTCCTTGAGTTTTCACGGGGCTGTATTGAGACTTAACGAAGGCTGTTGACAGAAAAGATTGCCTCTTTGCTGAGATTTAAGTAAGGGAATACAGAGAAAACCACGCCGTCGCTCAAGTGGTCAATCTTGAGGCAGAGGGAAATGTTTAAACCTGAAGGGTGCTGTATAAGCGCTTGTGGTGATGTTATTGGTATCATGATAGTAAATTATAATATGCTCAAGAAGCTTCTTGCGCTTTCTTTGGATTTTCACCGGCAGTATTGAGACTTAACAAAGGGTGTTGACAGAAAAGATTGCTTCTTTGCTGGGATTTAAGTGAGGGAATACAGAGAAAACCACATCCGTGTATTTTAAGAGGCAGTTCTTTTATGAAGAACGCAATGTCGTTGTTTTATTTAATTCACACTTATATTCAATGTATTCATGCCCATTTCGCACTGGTGTTCATGAATTCTATCATGTGAAATCCATCGGTTATCTTTGCTTAATAAAAGATGTAAACTGGGCGTTATTGCTTTAATTTTCAATGTTGCAACAGTTCTTCTTTTGATACCTGATCATTCATAAGAGGTATTTTATTCATCCATTTCCTTGCTGGGATATGTGAGGAAATGATTTTGATTCAGTTTTTTACGAACAGATTTGAAAGGGAGAATCTTACAGTATTTGAGGTTCTCATTTGACATGCAAAATAAATCATCACTATAAATTAATATGTTGAATTTTTGCACTCAAGAAGAGGTATTTCTTGCACGTTTATTAGCTTTTCCCAAGTGATGTCATTTTCTTAAAATGGGAATGCGTTGACAGAAAGGTTTCTTCTTTTCCAAGATTTAAGTGAGGGGATACAGTAAAAAACGCGCCGTCGCCCGTGTGGTGGATATTTAAGACTTATCACATTAATTTATAATAATAATTCATTGTTTGAATGTTAGGTGAGGGCCCCTAAACCCCTAGAATTCTCTCATTTCCAAATTTGTTCCATGTTGGATCAACAAAAAACATTCGCTTGCACGTTGCAAACGGGGAGAGCCCGTGTGGATAAATTTGTATAAGAAGGAATAAAAATGGCTCTTATGAACTCTCTCTAGCGCCAAGGATTGTGGGCAACATCCACGAGTTGGTAAAGCGTGTGATAATGCCGGCTTGCAGAAAATGTTTAAACCTTCAGAATGCTATGTCAGCGCTTATTGATGTTAGTTTTCTTAATGAGGCATTATCTTCGCTCTCTCTTTTGTTGTTTCAACAGAAAGAATGGAGACAAGTGCACCGGTATGATAATTGTAAATCATAAATTTTGTTTGTCCATCAGGGGTTAAAACTTTCAGTACAATATTGTGTTCTGAGAGGCTTTGCGACAAAATCTGTGTTTTTTCCGGTAGAGAGAGCGTATGATGGATAACGTGTGGGTTTTTGCTGAGAGAGGAAGATAGCTCTGTTTGTTTTGGCGCTGATCCGGTTTTTATCACTTTATAAACAATTAAAAACAGTACGGTTAGAATAAGGAAAAGCGTTATTAAAACGGAAATAATCATTAAACCCATAAGTTTTTTTCTCACTCGTTCTACGGCAGGGTCTAAAGGGAGATCTTGAGGCAGAGAATTTTGCTCTGTGTGATGGTCTTTTGAAGGTTGCATTCGCTTATTATCCATCATGTCTTTCATTGATTATTTTTTTGAGATCTGATGGGTTTATGCTTTTAAAGTTTTTTGTGCAAGAGGTTTGTGGAAGAAGAATGCAAAAGAGGAAGCGATGTTGGTAAAATATCTTCTTTGTGGACTGTAGACACCTTGTCCTTTACGTTTTGGCTTTTAAGCAGGAAATTTCCATGGTTTGTTACAGACCAGATCAAGTTTACTTCTTGTTGATGTAAACTGGGTTGTACGTTTATACATTGAGCAAAAATTTGTTGTCCATAAAGTGCAAACTTTTTTGTGGACGGGACCATGGCCTGTTCACAAGCTTGAGCCGTGGGATAGATTTTAACCATTGTATTGTTCGAATAGCAACTATTAAAATCATCTGTACATGAAACTAATAAGAGGATAAAAACAAGGGGATTCATCAATTATTTTCCAAATGACAGGTTGACAGCGCGGACTCCAATTTGTCAGCCTAGGGGCTTCTTCACTGTTAAACGGTTTCACAGTTTTTTAGTTCCCCTTTGAGATGGGTTTTCCCCTTTGAGATGGGTTTTCCCCTTTGAGATGGGTTTTCCCCTTTGAGATG
>NZ_JBHIPG010000010.1:0-82536 GCF_042195905.1 Bartonella sp. AP331QHHD | reverse complement strand
TTCCCATTGTTTGATAAGCTCTAATCCTTCTTTCGATATCTTTCTCATCTGACGCTCCATAAAAAAAGCCCCACAAAAGTGGGGCTGGATAAAATGATGTTCTAATCAATCTCGCGTTAATTATAATAAAGTGGCTCGCTACATCCACGGGCGCCTATTTTTTCATCTTCTACATAACGAGAATGCGCAAAATTCCGTACAAGATGATCATTGTTAGAGCCACCAGTCCAATCGCCTCCTCCCAACATAACATTTATGTCTACACGTAAACTGCTTCCTTGCTCCCCTGTATGCCATTTAGTCACTGGATAACAACCAGACAAATATTGCCAAACATAACCGCAACCATCCTCACAACCGATATGCGAAATCATCCGTCTATTGTTTGTATCAACGTGTCCTCCAGACGTCTTAGGAGAAGGCGCTTGATTGCCTACAATACTGGTTGCTTGATTACTTCCATACATGCATGGCGAAAACTCATCACTCGTCAAAAATCTCTTATTAACAGACCAAAAATCAAAGGCATGATTCGCATAGCTACGAGTTGAAAATACCCGTAATTTGGCTTTAGGAGGCAAGCACATTTCATTCGTGAGAATAAGCAAGCCTAGTGAAGAGCAACATAACAGTAGCAATTCAAAGGCGGCTTAAAACGACAAAATAGTGAAAAGTACTGATCATTTTATGATTGTATATGCATTTAAATCGACAAAAAGGCACCGTATAAAGCAATTTGAACTTTTTTGACAGGGGAAAAATCCACTTTAGAAATACAAAACACTTTATACAGTCAAATTTGAGACAATTAGATCTATAGGTAAAATTAAGGTTTTAAACATGCGAATTTTACAACACCTGTTCTTAACACAACCTAAACAACCCATGCAAAAAAATGGGTTGTAACAGTTGATTATATTCCTTACTGAGGACAAAATCAAAAAAGGTTTCATGGACTGTCCTGCTATCACCATTCAAAGACCAGATGGTACAGAAAGAGTGCTCCCTTCAACAAAAATTACATCCAGAGGATTGGCATGTTTGAGAGAGCAAATCTTTGGGGGTGTGCAATGAATAGCAGTGTCGACTTCTTATGCAATTTGTGGATAGCGTTGGCTCAATTTTCCAATCATCAAAGTGTTGGAGATGAGGATTTAACACGCTGGTGCAGGTCATGGGCGTGGTGGAAAAAGCTTTGATTTTAGAACTTCAAGATGAAGTGCCCAATTTTACAAAGATTCTGGCAGTTCTTACAGATTTCGGAGCTTCAGAGTTTCCCATGGCTATGAATCCTTTTTTGAAAGCTTCCGAACCAGATTTAGAAAGCCCCATTAAAAAGGTTGCTTAACTTAAAAACAGAACTCCCCTCCCCGTTATCAACAATGGGGAGGTAGTCAAGATGCTTCTTCTAAAGCTGCTTGTTCCTTACAATTATTTTGGATAGGTGTTAAGCTAATCTGCAAATTTAAAGCACTCAAAACACTAAGAAAAGTAGAAAGTCGTGGATCACCTTTATCGCTTAAAGAACGATAAAGAGACTCGCGATTTAGTCCTGTCTCTTGAGAAACAGTTGTCATTCCTTGTTTACGCGCAATAATACCTAATACATGTGCAATATAGCCACTATTTTTGGTTTCTAAAGCATCATCTAATAAGATCTTAAAGTCTTCAGGCGTATTAAAATATTCACTTACATCAAATTTAGTAATTTCCATGTTTCATTTCCTTTACTAATTGAAGGGCTTTTTCGATATCTTTTTGTTGTGTGGATTTATCACCAGCATTTAATAACAAAATGATTTGTTTCCCTTGTTTTACAAAATAAATCCTATAGCCTGGTCCATAATTTATTTTTAGTTCACCAATGCCACGGAAATATTTCACGTCTCCTAGAAGCCCATATTCAAGGCGGAAAATACGTGCAGCAATTTTCTTTTGCACTTGTTTGTCTTTTAACGAGTCTAACCACTCTGTAAAATAGTGTGTTTTTTTAACAATAAACATCTGTAGTTTATATGCTACAGAATAAATAATGTCAAATACATTCTTTTGTTCCAATGAACAAGCTACATAGGTTTTAACAAGCCATCCTTTCACATGGGAAAAATATCAATTTTTTAATCCAGCTCTGCTTTTTGCGGAGCTTTTTTTATGGAGAAGCATATGCGAAAAATATCATCAGAAGGACTTGCACTTATTAAACAATGGGAAGGTTTGCGTTTAAACGCCTATAAAGATGCCATTGGGGTATGGACAATAGGTTATGGACATACAAACAGTGCTGGAAAGCCTTTTATTTACGAAGGCATGACAATCACTGAAAAGCAAGCAGAAGAACTTCTTTGCCAAGACTTAAGACAATTTGAAAATGTCGTTGAACACGCTGTTACAGTTTCATTAACGGATGAACAATTCGCGGCGTTAGTCTCCTTTTGCTATAATGAGGAGCCTTTTGTAACTCGACACTGTTAAAAAAGATCAATCAAGGTGAATATGAAGCTGTCCCTGCCGAGCTACAGAAATGGACCAAAGCAGGCCGGTAAGCGTCTTGAAGGTCTCGCACACCGGCGTGTGCCCGCAGAAACAGGCTTATGGGCGAAAGGGGCTTTTGTTTCCTCCAATTATCAAACAGTAGAAACGCAAGCACCAACGGGGGTTTTCAAAGCCGAAGCCCTTGCACCGATTATTGGTTCTTTTTCTGGGCTTGGAGGCTTATTAGCAGGAAATGGACCAATCCAATGGGCTTTGGCCACCATTATGGTTTTAGCCGCATGTGCTGGTATTTTCTTTGTTGCTAAACGCTTTCAGGAGCATCGTCTATGATCTTATGGATGAAAAGAAATCTGATGGTGACAGGCGCGGCTTTAGCCGCTTTTTTTATGATTTTAGCAAGAGCTTTTAATCTTGGGAAAAAAGCAGAGCAACAAAAGCAAACAGAAAAAGCTTTAAAAGCAGCCACAACCCGTCTTGAGGTAGAAAATGAAATTAATCAAAAAAGTGATGCTGATGTGCGTGCTGCTCTCTCTCGTTGGTTGCACGACAAATAAATATGCTTCTTCTTGTGTTGGCTGGTTGCCAATTTATTTAGACAAGAAAGATCTGAACGCCATCAGTTCCAATTTAGCAAGAGAGATCTTAAAGCACAATAATCTAGGTGAACGCTTGTGTGGGTGGAAACATAGCTAGAAAAAAATCCAAAAAACACACAGAGCTTACAGAAGCAGAAAAAGAAATCCTTCAAGAAATCATCATCACCTACAAAAGCGTAAAAATGATGTCTCGCTTGATGAAGTGGATAGCATTTTTTCTTTTTTTGCTTATCCTTGATTTTGCACACCTTATGGATGCGATAGACAATATCTTTGCACATTATAAAACAGTGGCTAACCAAAAACTGAAAGCTTTACCCCCTCCCCGCTTTTAAAGCGAGGAAAGAGAGATTATATCGTAATCTATCCGCTAATCGCTTAAATGTTTCTTAGACACCTGACGCGACAATAGACATAACAATTATCAAGCCTCTCCAGATATAAAAGACGCCCATTGTTCTAAGAGGACACGGCGCTATTCTAAAAAATCCGTCCGCATGTAAGCCTTTGTCACTGAATTCCCAACTGAATACGCAAGAACAGATTCTGCAATTTCAAATGGTGTTGACGTTGTCTATGCTATCCAGTCCCGCAGAATCGATCTGAAACCATGAAGTCTATAATCAAAACCTTTGTCTTTCATGAATTTAGGAAGTGCTACATCAGATATAGGTTTTCCAAAACTCTCAACAAATAAAAAACCATTTTTTTGCTTTTTCAATAACAGCAAGCGCTTCAGCTGTAAGCGGCACATGAAAATCAGAAACCTTTCCAACAATTCTCTTCATATTTTCTTTTGGGATAATCCATATTGATCCATAAATCTCTAAATATGCCTGATTGGTATAAAAAAACCGTCAAAATAAGAAGTTTTAAAGCTAGTTGTGATACAAGCTCATCATTTTAAGATTGAAAAAACTTAGGCATTTCTTTCCATGGCATAGCTGGAATATTTGGGGCATTTTGAATAAACTTTTCTAATAAAGCTTTTGCTTTTAATTGCATATCCACATCTATACTAAGTGCCACCGCATGTTTTATAGCTATATTCAAGCGGGATAAAGCTTTACTTGCTGTTTCGTTTTTTGTCTTCCAAATGGGAGAAATGCATCCTTTTATATCAATTTGCGTCAGTTCAATGATTGGCGTATCACCAAGTTTAGGAAAAACATGTAACTCAAGAGGTGTTAACCAGTTTGCTGCTTTTCCTTCATTTTTCAATTCGTTTTTTTTCGCTTCAAAAGTACTAGAGGCAATTTCTCGTAAAGAAATACCCCCCAGCTCGACGTAAATTTTCTTTTTGTTTTCGACGAATCGGGTCAATTCTTTGATCTAAAAGATCACGACAAGCTAAAGCTTTGAACAGTGCTTCTTTTAAAGATACATTGCGACAAGAGCCTAATCCCATTTCTCGTCGTATTTATATTGAGGTCAAACCTAAAAACCCATCATCCTTGATCTGGTGTAGTTTTGATAAGCCATAAACCAGCTCTGTCAGCATATTTTCCTTTAGATAGATTTTTTACAGATAAGACAGACAGTCTATCACGTTCTTCGAACCACCTTTTAAAAACCACCTTTTGAATTGCACTTGGAGCACTTTCATCTGGTACCAAGATTATATATAAAAGGCAATTTAATAAATAAAATAAAATAAAAACAATTAGTTATTAAACAGAAAAAAGATAAACTGTGCTATCAGGTGATATTGTAGAGAGTTCTAAGGGAAGAAAAAATTGTTGCACAAACGTACACGCCGTCCGCACCACTCTATGTAAATTTTCTTTATTTTCTCATTACTTAGATAGTAAAAACTCTCTTTAAGTTTACTGTTTGCAACTCTATAACGGTATTATAAAGTGATAACTGTAATAATATGAAAGACGAAGCAATCCTTCTTTGCCAATAAATGTTTCCACCACACCTCGTGAACTAAAAATTTNATAAAGTGATAACTGTAATAATATGAAAGACGAAGCAATCCTTCTTTGCCAATAAATGTTTCCACCACACCTCGTGAACTAAAAATTTTTTATTCTTAACAATTAAGAATCTGAGTAACTCTTCCTTACCTCCTCATTCTCACTCAAAGTCAAAGCCCCCTTTTTTTTTACCATAAAATAGTGTTTACAATGCATAAAATTAAAAAATAAAGGCCCTATCAAAGAAATAGGACCTCTTAAATTTAAGCTCCTTTATCCTACAAAATTAGAATTTGTAAGCTATTCCTGCGCGAAAATCATTCGTCTTATACTTAACTTCAATCTCGTCTTTAAATTTCCTTTTACCAAAATCTGAGTAACGATATTCCGCACGCACAACAAGATGGTCTGTCATTGCAAAATCAACACCACCACCGAGAGTATAACCAATCATCGTTTTTGTTACATCCGATGTCCTATTAAATGGCTCACCTCCCGTAATTACTGTCGACAAAATATCCTGAAACTGTCCATAAGCAACACCACCAGCAATATAAGGCATCACACGCCCTGCAGAAAACCCAACACGCACCCGTGTAGCACCTGTCCATTTTTGTTTTAACGTATGATTAAAAGTTAAACTGTCTTTCTCTTCTTTATCCTCTGCAGAAGAGCGAGAAAAGCCTCTGCCCTGTCTCCTGACAATTTTTGCCTTTTTTCGACTTTTTTCTTCTGTATCTAATTCCTCAGTATCACTACCCGATCCTTCAGTGCCCAATCCTTCAGTTCCACCAGCACTCGATTCATCTGCATGAAATCTTGTTTTTGTATCCTTTTTTTCCGTTAAAATGATATCCGTATCAATCCCCATAATAAAATTATTACCGAGATCAAAATTAACACCCGCATAAAAACCACCTATAAACCCAGAAAGATCGGGCATATGCTGTTTCTCGACAGGTATCCATGGTTTACTTTTACTCCCCTCATCAGGATAGAGAGGAATATTAACATCAGGCACTGTTGCAGAAATCTTACTTGAAAAGCCACCAACTTGCCCCCCGAAATAAACACCTCCCCAAGAAAAAGGTGAAGAAGCAACAACTTCTGAGGCAACATGTACTGGCTCTTCGTGAACCACCACATCTGCAGCCTGTACTATAGAAGGTGAAATCAAAGAAAAAACAGATGCTGTTATAAATTTTGTATTCATAAAATTATACCCCATTGCTAAATTTAAATATAATCAAAAATCACATTTAGAAAAACAAAGTTTTATAAAATCTTATGCTGCAAAATCGCATGTACTCCTTTATAGTTACATTTAAATCTATTACTATATTAATATATCATTACATCAAAATTTAATATTATCAAATAAATTTTAAAATATTATAATAATGATTACTTAAAATAATAAATATTTAATAAAAATACCTATTATCTTGTCAAAAGAAGGAAATATAAAACATTTTGTATTAAAATTACCGCAAAAAAATCACAAAATAGTATACTTTATGCCTTTTTTCATGAAAAAATTCTAAAAATGATGTAATTATTTTTAGAAAATCGATGTTCATTAACAATACTATAAATACCTCAATATTCTTACATCCAAAATGCATACTGTAGATTCTACATAGTATAAAAAAACATCCATTTTATACTAAAATCATACTTTTTTTTTACCATTTTCTAAAGGATGAGATTATTAATTACACACAATATCATTATCCTTCTAAATCTTGTCCCCAAACAAAAATTCTCAATCATTTTATTTAAAAATTGCTCTTCCCCTACTGATTTCTATATTATCATCTGCCTTTATTGCAAAACGGTCTTTATTAGGAAAAGTTATAAAACATCCCTTCATACAAATTGTAATTGTTTGATGAGTATTTAAAGAAATTTTTGAAGGTATACTTCCTTCAACAACAATAAGAGATTGCATCTTTAAATCAGTATTCTTCACTGTTGCAGCAAAAGCTGTTATGGTAAAAATACTTAATAGAATAACTGTAATCAAAATATAAGTATATTTCAGCATTCTAAGATTCCTTCCTCAGCAAAACGCTTATATAGGCTAAATTGAAGAGCATTGGTTACATGAGAAGATGAGGTAATATTAGGCACATAAATAGCCAAATTAAAGGAAAAACTCTTACGATCAAATGCTGTAAAACTCACCTGTGGGATAGGATTTTTTAAAACGCCTTCTGTCGCAGAAGCAATCTCTAACAAAATTTCAGCAACATGCTCTGGAGCAACCTTAGATGATACAGTAACTGGTATATCAATTCGTCCTACTTTATTACGTCGTGTCCAATTACTAACGTTGTTATTAATAAGGCTTGAATTGGGAATAATAATCGTCTTACGCTGAATTGTCTCAAGTTCCGTTGCACGCACACTAATACGCTTAACAACCCCCCCTACTGATCCAGATTCTATATAGTCCCCTATTTTAAATGGTCTTCCAACTAAAATAATAAGTCCAGAGACAAAGTTTTGGACAATATTCTGTAAACCAAAACCTATACCAAGTGAAAGTCCTCCAGCAATAAGAGCGAAATTTCTAAGATCCAAACCTGCCATTGATAATCCGGTCAAAGAAGATACAACAACGCCTCCATAACTTATCACTGTTTTGATAGAATTACGTATACCAGAATCGAACTCTCCATGAACCAACACCACATTATCTAACCAACCAATAAATCGGCGAATAAGAAACCAGCAAACACAAAAAGAAATAATTCCTGTTACAAGAGAAATCAAAGAAAGACTAATATTTCCAATCTGAAAACCGGTCACCGATTGCCACAAAACTGCTTTTAAATCAGAATAGGAAAATCCAAACTGTACAGCAATTGGCATTGCACAAAATATAACAACAAATAAATTGAGAAAAACGCTCACAAAAACTCCCAATTGATTCATCGTTTTTTCTTCTAAATGAAACCTCTGCATCAAAAGATGACCAACCGTTGTTTTCATAAATTGGTCTTTAGTTCCAAGTGCTTGAGCGCTTTGTATTCCTAAATACATGAGAACTAAAAATGCTCCATCAATCATAATTTGCTGCGTAATAAAACGCGCAAGTCCAACGTAACCTAAAAAATTCAATACAAAGAGCAGTAACCCCAAGCCAATAAGAGGAATGCGTATATAAAATGGCCAAAAGTATGGCTCTTTTTTTTCTTCTTGAACACGCCTACGTCTAAACCGCAAAGGTACAAATGATATTATAAATAGCAATATCGCTACAAGAAAAACAGCAATAAAACTTTTAGCAATTGTTAAAGATAGAGGCGCTGAAATGATTTGATAAATACTATCAAGAACAGCGTCAAATGCCAAAATACCCCCTAAAGAAGTGAGTAAAATCACTAATTGATAAGCAGACGATGATGTAATCTTGAGAAGACCTACATGGGGCCTATTCGATGATAGAAGAACAACAGCTAATCGATTGATTAAAAATAATAAAATAATTTGACAACCTATCATATCAAAAACTGTTGTAAGCTTACCTGGATCTAAGTTAAAACTACGAAACAAAAACAACACAAGATAAACGCAAAGAATACATACAAGTGAAGGTAAGAGAACTGAAATAAAGGCGATCAATAAGCGTTGTAAATAAGATATTTCCTCATTAGACTTCGTAAAGTGGCAATACACATGAACAAGAACTTTTTGAGAAAAATACGAAAGTCCCAAAGTAATAAAAAGTGGAATTAAAAAGCAAAGAAATAGTTGTAAAAACTTGAAGTAAAATATAAAATTCCACCAAGAATTTAACAACACAAGAAAATCTGATGAAGCCTCTTTTGTTTTTTGGACGAGATGTTTAACCATCGGAATCGAAAACTCAAGCCTATACGTAAGCGTGCGTTTAAAAAGCTCCCGAGATTGAGAAATAGAAAGTTCAGCTATTCTATTTGCCGCTAAGAAAATTGCTTCAAAACGAAGCATGATACTGTTAATTTTAGCTTTTTGCTCTATCAAGTAGGAATATTCCTTCACTGAGCTTTTCAGTTTTTTCACGTCACGATGGAGCTCCATTAATTGATCAAGAAGTGTATTAATTTCATTAAGAGTAGGACGCAAAACAAATGCTGCCTCAATAGCACGTTCACTGATATCTTGTGCACGTAACCGTAATTCTTCTAAAGCACGCTCATCTTCTGGTTTTCTGTCAAAATCTCTTTTTAAAGTTTCAGTATTTTCTTCAAGAGTCTCAATAATCAACTGTTGTTGCTGAATAATTTCATCAACTGAATAAGAAGCTATCGTTTGTTCGACAATTGTATTTTGTGCCCCCCTATTACCCCATGCACCAGAATTAAATACAAAGATAATCCCCAAAAGAAGGAAAAGTATGTGGATGTTTTTTCTACAAAATGAATACATATCTACCTTATGAGCACAAAAGGGATTTTATTTTTCTCTTTTAAATATGGTATAAAGTAGATATTTTCAACTTTTATAGAATAATCTTATAAAAGCTTTCCCTTATCCTATAATACTGGTAATAAGATAAAAGAATGATAAATAAGCTGAACTCAATAAGATTAAAGAAGGCACTCTAGCATGTTTTTTTTGCACCTTTATTGCAAAAAAGAAGATTTTCTTCCTTTGACAACCTGGATTTTTCTATCCAGTTTAGGTGTATTCTTGACGAGCAACCTAGAAACACGTGCTTATTTAATCAAACAATCACACACCAATAATGTCATTAAAACGAATAGATTTGATTTACATCATAAGTGTGATCAGGTGAATGTTACCACAACTGAAAACAAAAAACTTGTAACACTCCATACAGAATCTATTTTTATGAGGACCTTTCAAAAAATCCTAACATTGGATTTCTTTTTAATAAAGATTCCAGCTGTTGACACACGATTTCGTAACGTTAAAACACAATATTTCTCAAATAAACGCGCTCCTCCCAATGAACATACTTAATTCTCTTCCTTGAATATAAAAACGATCATCTTATTTTACTTGTGCTTTTAACTTTGAATAACTGTTAGATTGCCTATTTACGGAATATATCATGCGTACACCTGGTTGGTTAACTACCCTTTATTGTTTTATTCTTTTAAGCAGCATTTATGTTGCCTTACCCAATTTATTTTCACACGAACAAGTTAAAAACTCGAAATTCTTACCCGACACCCGTGTAGCACTTGGTCTTGACCTTCAAGGAGGCTCTTCTCTCCTGCTCGAGGTTGATAGCAAAACGTTAAAACGCGATCAGTTACATATAGTTTTAAGCAATGTGCGCAATGTATTGCGTGAAAAACAAATCCGCACCTCAAGTGTGCGTATCGTTGAAGATAGCGTTATTGCCCTTATTTCTGACCCATCGCAAACTGAAAAAGCACTCTCTGCTTTGAAAACATTAATAACCCCCATACACAGTAGCTTTGGCACAACAGAACATAACATCACGATCAGTGCTCAAAATGAAACTCTCCGCGTCACATTAACAGAAGCTGGTATAAAAGACCGTGTCAGCAATGCTATTGAACAAAGCTTAGAAATCATCCGTCGTCGTATAGATCAAGTTGGTGTTTCAGAACCAGCCATCCAAAAGGTCGGAAATGATCGTATTATGGTCCAATTGCCTGGACTACAAGATCCAAAACAACTGCGTGATCTTTTAGGAACAACCGCTAAGATGAGTTTTCATCTTGTTCCTTCTAATGTGGACCCCAATAACCCCCCTATAGGTGTTTCTATTCTCCCTGGATACACTGATGCAACACAACATTATGCAATTTATGATCAAATTGCTTTAGATGGAAATGTCCTGAAAGATGCCCGTGCAGGTTTTGACCCCCAAATACCAGGACGTTCCATTATTTCATTTACGCTAGATTCCGCTGGTGCAAAAATATTTGCCGATATAACACGACAAAATATTAACCGTCCTTTTGCCATTGTTCTGGATAATAAAGTTTTAACCGCTCCGACCATCAATAGTGTCATTCCCAATGGACAAGGTCAAATTACAGGAAACTTTGACCCCAAAGAAGCCTCAACTCTGGCTGCTCTGCTTCGTGCTGGTTCCCTCCCCGCACCACTCACGGTCATTGAAGAGAGAACCGTAGGTCCAAATCTTGGTGCTGATGCTATCCAAATGGGACTTTACACCGGCATAATTGGCTTTATTCTTGTTGCAATTTTTATTTTTCTTCTCTATCGTATTTGGGGATTAATTGCCAATATAGCACTAGCTCTGCACACAATTTTAACATTTTCTGCACTGAGTCTTTTGGGAGCTACGCTTACGCTGCCTGGTATTGCTGGTATTATTTTAGGCATCGGTATTGCCGTTGATGCTAATATCCTTATCAATGAACGTATCCGTGAAGAAAGTCGAAAAGGTGTGGGTGCTTTTGCAGCCCTAGATCGTGGATTTAAACACGCTTTTGCAACCATTGTTGATGCAAATGTTACAGCAATTATAGCGACCGTCTTACTATTTTGGTTCGGGACCGGTCCCGTTCGTGGTTTTGCCGTAACAATGTTGCTTGGTATTATCATCTCCATGTTTACAAATATCACCATTGTACGCATCATCATGATTTGGATCGTTCGTAAATGGAAAATTAAAAAATTGCATATTCACTCTGCTTTCAACATCATGCCACAAAACACAACTTTCCACTTTATGAAAGCACGTTTCATTGGTATTGGCGTCTCAATTGTTTTATCAATGGCTTCAGTTTTTCTCTTTTTTAAGCCTGGATTGAATTTTGGTATTGATTTCATTGGCGGAAGCCAAATGAGTATTACCACGAAAGGACCAGCAGATCTAGCAACTCTGCGTTCCAAGCTTTCTACTCTTAATATTGGTGAAGTTACCTTGCAAAATATTGATAACGAAAATACCGTATTAATTCGCATGCAGAAACAAAGCGGTGGCGAAGCACAACAAACCACCGCCATTGATAAGGTCAAAACAGCTGTACAAAATATCTATCCCGATACCACATTCGATCAAATAGAAGTTGTTGGTCCCAAAATTTCAGGTGAGCTTGCCACAGCTGCTTTTACTGCTGTTATTCTTGCGGCTATTGCCATGTCTCTCTATATATGGTTACGCTTCGAGTGGTTCTTTGCCATTGGAGCAATTATCACTCTCATTCTAGACACCACAAAAATGATTGGCTTTTTTGCTTTATTTCAATTTGATTTTAATTTAACGGCTATCGCCGCACTCTTAACAATTGTTGGATATTCTATAAATGATAAAGTTGTCGTCTATGATAGGATGCGCGAAAATATGCGTCTTTATAAAAAAATGCCGTTGCGCGAGCTGATTGATCTGTCAATTAATCAGGTTCTTGTACGTTGTTTTTTTACATCAGCCACAACAATTCTTGCGATGCTCCCCATGGCGATATGGGGTGGAAGTGCTGTTCATAATTTTGCATTACCCATGGTCTTTGGGATTATTATTGCAACATCATCCTCTATCTTTATTGCTGCTCCTATTTTACTCCTGCTAGGAAATTGGTGGCGTGAGCGAAATAATCGTGCAAATATCAAAGTGAAATAAAAATGCCCTTTAATGCGTATGGTACATCTCGCCTCTCTTCTCATAGAAATATAGTCGTTTTCATTCATTCGCTTTTTGATCAAGAATAGTAAATAATCCATGCTCCACGACACACCACTTATCACAACTATTGTTGCAGGCTTATGTTTAGCATTTCTCTTGGGAATGATTGCTAGCCGTTTACGTATTTCACCCCTTGTAGGCTATTTGTTAGCTGGTGTTATTGTGGGACCCAATACAGGCGGATTTAAAATAGATTCCGTCATCATTAATCAACTTGCTGAAATTGGTATTATTTTGCTGATGTTTGGTGTTGGGCTCCACTTTTCATTAAAAGACCTTTTATCTGTCAAAGCTATTGCTGTCCCCGCTGCTATTGCACAAATGGCATTTTCTACTTTTCTAGGTTTGTGCCTTGGTCTGATTATGGGATGGGGCTTTAGTGGTAGTTTGATTTTCGGTCTTGCTTTATCCATAGCAAGTACCGTTATCCTGCTACGTGCTTTGCAAGAGCGTCATCTTATTGAAACAGAAAAAGGACGCATTGCCGTTGGATGGTTGATTATTGAGGATTTAGCAATGGTCCTTATACTTGTCCTCATCCCTTCCTTGGCAAGTGCCCTCAGCAATACCAAAAAAGAAGCGTTGGATCCTCTTGTTCAATGGTTGGATTTAAGTATTTGGGGTATTTTTGGTCTCACCATCCTGAAGGTAATTGTATTTATTGCACTTATGCTCGTCATTGGGCGACGCGTTATCCCATGGCTTTTAAAAATGAGCGCACAATCGGGATCACGTGAATTATTTCGTCTTAGCGTCTTTGCTATTGCATTAGGAGTAGCTTTCGGAGCCGCTCATTTATTTGGAGTTTCTCTTTCTCTTGGTGCTTTTTTTGCTGGTATGGTCATGAGCGAATCAGAATTAAGCCACCGTGCCGCGGAAGAATCTTTACCACTGCGCGATGCTTTTTCTGTTCTCTTTTTTGTTTCTGTAGGCATGTTATTTGACCCCGAGAAACTCTTAACTCATTTTTTCCCTCTCTTAGCAACCTTATTCATTATCGTAATCGGAAAATCTGCTGTTGCCTTTTTCATCGTTAAAGCTTTTCGCTATTCTAATGCAACAGCTTTGACTATTTCTGCAAGCCTTGCCCAAATCGGAGAATTTTCCTTTATCCTTGCTGGTTTAAGTTTAAGCTTAGGACTTTTAAACAATGACGCTCATGATTTAATTCTTGGAGGAGCAATTTTTTCTATTTTGCTCAATCCTCTTGTTTTCATTGCCTGTAATAAAATTAAAAAACGTCTAGAAAAAAATTCTGCATCTTCACAAAATACCCAAACAATTATTGATATTGATCCACAAGATCCTGACCAAGATTTTTTACCGATGACCTTAAAAAACAACCATATCGTAATTATTGGCTATAGTCGTATCGGTAAGTGTGTTGCATTATCTTTAATAAATAGAGGTGAACCTATAGTGATCGTAGAAGAATCAAAACGCCTCTCTGATAAAGCGATTGCAGATGGCTTTGAGGCTATTTGCGGCAATATCATTCAACAAGAAATAATGAACGCAGCAAATATAAATAATGCACATAAAGTTGTTATTACAATGCGAAGTACCATTGAAGTAGGAGAATGTATCGTGAATATCCGTGATATGAAGAAAGATATCCAGATAATCACACATGCATTATCCGACACAGAAACAACATATCTCATTGATTTAGGTGCTGATGTTGTAGTAACAGATGATGAAGAAATTGCCAATGGCATTATAGAGTATATAACAGAACGAAGATCTGTAAGGAATATGCTCAATCATGAAAATTTACAGAAAACATAAAATGGATACAGAATCGTGAAAATAAAGCAATTTATATGGCCATTGATTGGTATCTTAGCAATGCTGGTATCTATTCGAATTCTTTATATGAAGCTCTCTGCCATTTCATTTGGGGATGTATTGGAGCGCTTGAGCAATTTAAATGCACAGCACTGGTTATTAGCCTGTTTATGTTCTCTCCTAGCTTATGCTGCTCTTGCTGGATATGATCGAATTGCCTTGCAACATCTAGGCCATAAAATTTCTTGGATTTTTATCGCTATATGTTCATTTACAACCTACGCTCTTTCACACAATATCGGTGCTTCAGTTTTTTCTGGTGCCGTTGTACGCTATCGCGCCTATAAAATGAAAGGATTAAATGGAACAGAAATCGCGATATTAGTAGGTTTTTGCTCTTTTACTTTTGTAATCGGCACAATCTTACTTTTGGGAATCGTTTTGGTGCTGCAACCCGAAATTATCACCCTCATTCATAAAGAACTTCCTGAATGGCTCGGAACAACGGCTGGAGCAATTTTACTCAGCTGTATAGCACTTTATACGTTTGGCAGCTGGCTTCAGTTAAAACCCTTACGCTTGGGTAAAAAAATTCAACTTTCCTATCCACGACTGAAAATTGTTATTCAACAGCTTCTCATTAGCCCTCTAGAGCTTTTAGGAGCAGCAGGAATTATATATGCTGTTCTCCCACATAACGCAGATATTCATTTTATATCTGTTCTTGGTGTTTTCCTAGCGTCTTTTACGATAACTCTTCTCTCTAATGCTCCAGCAGGAGGAGTAGGAGTTCTTGAAGCTCTCTTCATAACAGGCATGCCCAATATAAATCCAACCGATGTTATTGCAGCACTTATTGTTTTTAGAATGTTTTATTTGATTATACCGCTCATCCTTTCATTATTTGTGGTCGTCATTTTTGAGGCGCAACAATATTGGAAAAGAGCCCCCAAAACACCACCTGAATAAATAAAAGGCTATCAATTACTTCTTTTTGTGTGCCTATATAAGAACAGAACACCATCGTGTTACCAATTTACATATCTTTTTTAAGAAAACTCTCTCAGTGCTCTTCCCCATTACACAACAATACCCGTGAATGGTATAATAGTAAAGCTATTGTTGCACCATTATCTTTATACTTAATAAAAGAGCAAGCCTGCGCCATTATACTATTTTTCCAATGTTATGATAACTTTTAGCACTTAAGAACATTAATGAGAATTATTTTTATGCCTTTCTTCAATAGTCTTTATCCACACGTTAATCCCATTTATGATGTAAAAATGAATGATTTTAATTAATTCATTATAAGAGGGATTGAAACAAAAGAAGTTTATGATAGTAAAGTTTTTTATCTAACAAATAATAATCAATTCTTTATAAATCAATATATTATAATGAGTTCGAGCGGCTTTCTTAATATTTATATTTTTAGAGGTTAAGCTAATGGAAAGACAGCATAGCGTAACCACACAGCTTAATATTTTAAAACTTTAAGCCTCATTAAAGCCTATTGTCTTTCGTTTAACAGGTATTAGCTTTAAACAATTAAACTGATCTAATTTTATTACTTGTATGTCCAGCTAACTACTTTATTTTAGCTTGATTTACCCTCTTGGAATACTGATGATTGTTACAGAAGTTTTTTGTTTAAGCGGGAGAGTTATCAAAAAATATCCACGCTGCTGACACAACTAAAGTGTAAAGTTTCTTCTGTCGTTAAACAATATGTTAAAAATCCAAAAAAAAATTAATCAATTTATATTAAAAGAAGTGAAAACTGTTGATTTTTATACCCCTTTAAATAACACAATTGTCGGTAAGAGGCTTCTCCTTACCAATTGCAACTTAAAAAAAGAAACAATACGCATTAAAAGATCTTTAAATGTCCTTTGGAAGTTCTTTGAGTCCCCTAAAAAGTACAAAAACCGATGACTAAGCTATATCAACAATCTTCACTTTTAAACAAACAGATATGGGGAAATCCTACTGCCCAATTTTATTTAGCAACTCGTACCTTAAAAAAAATTACGCAATCAATAAGTTATTTACGGTATAAAATAAAATGGTGGGTGATGAGGGGATCGAACCCACGACCCGCTGATTAAGAGTCAGCTGCTCTACCGACTGAGCTAATCACCCATAAGCTTCTCAAAAGACGAGAATGAGCGTTTCTATAACGCTCCTAAGGATAGATGTCCAGATATTTTGTTGTTTGTTATATAAACTCATTGTCTGTAAGGTTAAAAATATGATATTCACCACTTGATCTTATATAAAAATAAACCCATTATAAGAGGCTTTATAAATAAATGTTCTGATTGTTATACAGAACCTATAGTTAGAGGATTATCGAGCATAATGCCCGAGCGAAAATTAGAGGAACCTTCTTGTGGTTGTAAGCGGGATGGGGCATCGTTTTGTTTTATCAACAATCACATGCATTCAAGCAATATTGTGCTGTTTTTTTCTTTGAATATAAGTTTTTTATATTCAATGTTCATGATCCAATATACGAATAAAAGCCTATGAATTTTTTTTGTCAATCGCGCGCTTTTAAGCTTCTAAAAGGTAATGAATGATGGAATGGATCACTGATCCCCATGCGTGGTTTGGTTTGATCACGCTGGTTTTTCTCGAAATTGTTTTAGGAATAGATAACCTTATCTTTATTGCAATTTTAGCTGAAAAATTGCCACTGCATTTGCGTGACCGCGCACGCTTTATAGGTCTTACTTTAGCATTAATTATGCGGCTTTTCCTTCTTACCGTTATTGGATGGGTTATGAGACTCGATAGGGTAATTCTTTCACTTTCATCTTTTGTATTTAGTTGGCATAGCTTTATTTTAATCGGTGGTGGAGCCTTTTTGCTCGCAAAGGGAACGCTAGAATTACATGAAAGGTTAGAAGGAGTATCACATGAAAGAAAAACAGGCGTTGGTTATGCTGTTTTTTGGCAAGTAATCGTCCAAGTCGTGGTGCTGGATGCTGTTTTTTCACTAGACAGTATTATTACCGCAACAGGTATGATTGCAAAAGAGCAGGCAGCAGTTATGTATATCGCAGTCATAGCTGCTATGGGAGTAATGATGTGCGGATCTGGTGCTCTTATGCGTTTTATTAATCGTCATCCCACTATTGTAATCCTTTGTCTTGGTTTTTTGATGATGATTGGTTTTACTCTCATTGTTGAAGGATTTGGTTTTCATATTCCAAAAGGGTATTTGTATGCTGCTATTGGTTTTTCTGTTCTCATCGAAGCTTTTAATCAAATTGGACGTCGTAACCGTGAAAAAATGATTAAAACGAATGATCTACGCAGTAGAACAGCTGATGCTGTTTTGAGGCTCTTAGGAGGAGGAAGCAAAGATAGTCACCTTGCTGAGACTGTAGATGTTATTGCTGAACAGGCCGCAGCTTCTGAGTTGTTTAGACCAGAAGAAAAGGAGATGATTCGTGGTGTTCTCGATTTAGCTGATCGCCCTGTTCGCTCTATCATGTCGCCGCGTAATGAGATTGAGTGGTTAGATTTAAATGCTGATGAAAATGAAATGCGTGAAGAATTACAAAAGGTTAAACATAGCCGCTTAATTCTTGCGCGTGAAAAAGTGGATGAATTTGTTGGCGTTGCGTTGACAAAAGATCTTCTTTTGAATTTGGCTGAGGGGAAAAAGATTAATTGGAAAAAAGCTATGCGAGAACCCCTCGTTGTTCATGAAAATACAAGTGTTTTACGATTGATGGAGCAATTACGTCATTCTTCGATTCAGCTTGCAATTATTGTTGATGAGCATGGATCTTTTGAAGGAATTGCAACACCAACCGATATTCTTGAAGCTATTGCAGGAGACTTTCCTGATGACGATGAAGAACTCATGATCGCAGAACAACTTGAAAATGGCAGTCTTCTTGTTGAGGGATATGCTGATATCCGCCGTTTAAGTGGTTATCTTGGGCGTAATCTTGTGGATGAAGCAGATCGTTATACGACTCTGGCAGGCTTTATGCTTTGGCAGTTTGGTCATTTACCAAATGAGGGAGAAAGCTTTGAAACTGATGGTTTACACTTTAAAGTGATTGAAATGGAACGCAGAAACATATCTAAAATCCTTATTTCTCCACTTGTATCACCAGAAAAAAGCTAATTCTTTTTATAAGCAAAATGAATAAAAAGATTTTTTTATGATTAAAAATTGAAAAAAATCAGAAGTTGATGACTTAATTGCATTTCATTATTTATATTTTTTTAAGCGTAAAATAATGAACATACAAAAGTTATGTTATCAATGAACTTTCCATTATAAAAAATTTTCATTGATGATTGACGAAAAGCTGGAAGAGAGAAAATGGTGCAAAATTATTTGTCAATGGTCATTAATCTCAAAACAATGAATATATACAACATATTGATTTATAATAATTATTTATTACAATATTACCTTCACATCAAGAAAGCCTCTTTCAAACATCAGATTTCCGCCAATGGATAAAACTCCACCATTGTTGAGTTCACTCAACTGATGATGGCATCTTTAAACCAGACTCTGGCTCCTATAATCTTTTTAGATCTTCTTGATATTTCTTAAGGAGCTATTCCTTATCTTTTGTTTCGATAAATTTAGCTATTTTTTTCCTTCCAAGAATGAGACTCAACCTCTCTGGAAAGGCCCTTATTAAGAACTTTGTTTTTCTTCTAGATAGCTCATATTTTTGCTACTTTTTAATTAAAGCGTAGCTGAGCTGCTTAGATTTCACCACTTCTTTGACTAAAGCCAATGCACGTTCAGATGAATCTGTTGGGTATTTTCATCAAAGCCTAAATGATCCTCTGCACTGAAACTTTGATAATAAGATTGTAAGGTTGCAACATCACCCAATAAAGACAGTGCACCAATATGAAGTAAGCTATAATCTGCATCATATACCTTGATAACCTTTATGTGCCTCCAACTTCATTCTTTCGCCAAGATGGTGCTCCATATCTGGAATAAAAGCATTTATGAAGATCAATTCTTTCTATCGCCTATTTCAAGACATAATCAAGCTTAATTCCAACCAATCTGCATATATTCCTTCTTCACAAACTCTCAACCCCTTTTTATAAAAATCAAGTTGTAGATCTTGTAAGTGCTGAGAATTGATAGGGATCAATTGCAGATAAAATACCAGTACTAATCGAAACTCCAACATCAAATTACGGATAACCTTTGATAATTGCGTCATTATAAAGAATTTGTACTTCACAATCTGGTAGTTGATAACGTGCTGAATAATTATCTAACTCTTTAATTTTTTCAACAGACCAATCAAGATTTTTGAAGAACACTGTTGCACTCTCCATGATTAAAAAATTCTTTGCTCTACCTCAAAAGAGGTTGTATCCATATCAAAAGTCAAAAGCGAAGCAGATTTTTGCAAACAAAAGTGATAATGCCGTGTAAGAGAAGAATCTTATCAATAAGGTCTTTGGTGATTTCTTTTGCAACGTCTAAACGAGATGGAATCTTATTCATAAAAAATATAATAAAGTCAATAGTTTGCGTGAAATTATTCTATATGAATCCCATTTAAAATCTACACTTTTATACGTGATTTAATTAACCATTTTCATAAACAATTACCATGTATGGATAGACCATAAAACGCATGTAAACATTCAAATGAAGTGAACGCAGCTATCATTCATAACAGTTCATAAATTTTATGATACGTTTTTATCACACACAAATCGCATTATTAAAAACGTAATCGTTTGAAATTATCGATAACATAAATTGCATGCGTTTAAAAAATGGTATGGGGTTTACTCTTTTTTTGAGCTAAACCTTAAAAGAAATAATCATTTGAAACTATCATAGAATAGGTTTTAATTCATTAAGGGCACATAAAAGGATTTAAAGACAAGTCGATTTTAAAGCGCCGCTTACTAAAAAGTTAGTTAATAATAAGCAGACATTATATAGATACTATCATCACAACAGGTAATGAAATTGATAATGTTATGTCGTAGAAATCAAAAGATTTTTAATGATATAATGCAGGAAAACAAGCAAAAAACGTTTTAAAAGTTACAGTTTTAAAATACGAAACCAAATGAAGTCCCCTCAAATTTGAGGATACTTATTAAGACAAAGATAAGTAGATAAATTTCAAAAGGATTGCAATCATATTACAAAGGCATGGTGTTTTACTCAATTTTGAGTCAAAAGCGACAATGTTTAAAGAATGCTCTATTCTAAAGTTAACGAACTCGAATTTGAGCTGGTTAATTTTGCCAGCCCAAATATGGACCGGCTTATTTGCAGAGAAATTAAGTTTAAATGCAAAGTGAAAATACGCTTATGAGAACCTCACTAAATGAACGTTTAAACGTTTAGAGACATAAAATGATATCTCTATAAATACATTTAAAACCTAGATTTATAACAGTTTAAAAGCCTTAGATTTTATAAAAAGCGGTTGTTTATTGTCTTATGAAAAGCTGCTTTTAAAAACCAATGTTCGTAAATGTAAACAACGGGTTTTGTTACAAATATTCACTTAATACGCATTTTCTCTTGAGAGTCTTGATATGAACCTACCAAGCATTGAGACATTTTGATAATGTACTTTGTGTCAAATGACCACCTCAAAAATGAGAGCGTTATTCTTAATACGTTTTATAGCCATAAAAAAGTGTTTATAGGTTCTGTAATTCAAATGAGTGATTAAAGATCATATCTGTCATTTACGTTCCTTTTGATCAGTTTTAATCAATAGAATAGAGCGTTTGCAATATGATACGTTTTGTATACATGCATTCATTATTGACTTCTTTTGTATGATCTGTAGTACCTCTATTTAAAAGCAGCGTCATATCAATTGGCACAGCTTTCTTTTATGATGCGTTTATAACCATCAAAGAAGCACCCTCCACGTCTGTCATTTATTCTGTTTATCAATCTTGATAACATCATCACTTTCATAAACCTCTCAATTTATGGGAACCGAATATAAATCGCTATGTCTTTTTATTCTTGCATTGCCATATACATTACTTCTAATCACGATATAATCAGGAGATCTTGGCATAGCCATAAACAGAGCCGTAGACCTTAGTATGACACCCCACGCTAGCATTGCCGTAAACCTTGCCTAACAACCGCATGATCATAAACCGCGGCATTGCTATGAATACGTGCACTACCGGATAATTTTGCATTCCCATAAACCCGCGCTTAATGATAAACTCAAACGTTATAAGAAAGATGAGCATTGTCATAAACATGAACACCAAAATACACATGGGTTTTATCACATATAAGGGTATTGCCATACACATAGCCACCAATGGCAGCATTGCCATAGCCCCTTATATTTTCATAAACACAACCAGATTTTACAACACAGACATTATCAGCAACCCAGCAATTACCATCATGAGAGAGATTGCTTTCATTTTCAATAAAAGCCATCCAGATCGCTTTTTTTACATCACCAAAATCGTTTAAAGCACGAATGCGATAATATATATATATACATGACCAGTCACGAAATCCATTTGATTGATCTATTCATATTTTGGATGGTTTTTTCTGATTAACAGGAGCGGTTTCATTTGCAATGAAAGAAATAACGGAGGTGTTTTTTGATATAGTTATCATAATTAAACCTGTATGTTTTTAAAAGTTTTGAACAGACATTAAGCCAGCTCCAAACCAAATGTTTGTTGCATCAAGCGCTCTGTTCAAACTAATAATAACATATTCATTACCTAGTAGTAGAATACCAACTCCTACACCTGCATAAAGCGAAGCAATAATCCGCCCATATGGCTATGCTGTATGACTATAATAGAACCCAAAACCATCATTGCTACACTCGCAACACCAGCAGCAAAACGGATCAAAAGGACTAAGTGTTAACGCCATGAAAATAATTAAGTGCACTCATCACTATAGCTGCACAAGATAGTATGCGAGGAGCAAGAAATATAATCCCAATTACTGCCAAACGTAAAGAACATACTCCCAACTAAATAACCACCATAATTAGTGTTCGGTATATAAGAAAGTTGATTAAAGCTAAACAATCCTTCATCCAACATAACTGGCAGTATTGGTGTATAGAGAAATCACCAGATACCCATATCAAAACCATATCGAATACAGCATTTTGAAACAATTCAAATCTTGACGGTTGTTTTTTCCCCCTTATTATTCCTTTAACTGGTGATATTCCTCATCTGCGTTCCATATCACCATAACAGCCTTTAACTCCAAAAATAGAATAAAAGCAAATTTAGCTATCTATTTTAATGCTCAAAACAATATATTTAGCGATCTACTATCAACATCGCCAGATCAGTTGTACAATAACATATTGAATTAAATGTACTTTTTAAATGTTTATAGTTAAATTGAAAGCATATTTAGATAACCTTGCTTTTTTATCTCGATATTCAAAATGACTAACCGAAAAATTATATACGCAGCCGTAAATTTTACTTCTCTTAAAATCATTTGCTTATTCGCTGCAAAACTTAATAAACAACTCAAATAACCATTTTCATAAAAGAGGAAATTGGCTTCTTTTTAGGTAATCTTGTTATTTAGGATGATATGAAGTTGAAGAATTTGGTGCACCCGACAGAATTCGAATCTGTGACCTCTGCCTTCGGAGGGCAGCGCTCTATCCAGCTGAGCTACGGGTGCTTCACACTGATTATTAAAATCAGTTATGGTCTTTTAACTAATCATACTCTTAGCTTCAATGCTAAATTATCATTCTAATAAAAAAATTACTCGTTTGTAATTTATCTAACGACGCATTCCTTTTACTGTTTAATGATACTTTACCTTGAAATAACTTCTCTTTATTCAATGCTCTTTTTATTATAAAAAGAGCTTTTATTACAACTTCAAAACTCTCAAAAATAAGTTACAACATAAATTATAAGTATCAGGATAATTTTTAAATGGCTACATTACCAAGTCGCTTTCATTTTATTTCCGCAGAAACTGAGGAGGCTATCAAAGCTACCCATAAATTAATTTCCGTTTATGGTCATTCTTCTCTGGAAGAAACTGATATTGTTGTTGCAATCGGTGGTGATGGGACAATGTTACAAACCGTACGAGATGTCATGAACACAGGCAAACCTATTTATGGTATGAATCAAGGTTCTGTAGGATTTCTTATGAATGAATTTCATGAAAAAAAATTGCCCAATCGTATTGCTGCCGCACATAAAAAAGAAATCCATCCCCTGCGCATGATTGCAAAATCTGAATGTCAAGATTCTATCGAGGCGCTTGCAATTAATGAAGTATCCCTCTTTCGGCAATCTTATCAAGCGGCAAAAATTCGCATCACCATTGATAACAACGTACGCATGGAACAATTAAGTTGTGATGGTGTCCTCGTCGCTACACCAGCTGGATCAACCGCCTATAATTTATCAGCACAAGGACCTATCTTACCTCTTATGGCTCCCCTTATGGCCCTCACTCCCGTTAGCCCTTTTCGCCCTCGGCGTTGGCATGGAGCTTTGCTTCCCGATACAGTAACAGTGCGCTTTGATATGCTTGAACCTGACAAACGCCCTGTAAACGCTGCTGCAGATAATATTGAAGTTAAATCTGTCCATTCAGTTACTATTTCAATGGCAACAGAAGTAACAGCTTCAATCCTTTTTGACTCAAATCATTCATGGGATGAGCGCATTTTATCAGAACAATTTCGCTATTAATGATTGTATTATGCGTTTTATATGTATATGATTGTTATAGTTAGTTTTTTTGTGAAAACATCTTAACACTTTTAAAGAGTGTAGAATATTGGTTATAATCATCATTAGATAGCGCAGTTAAAATCACAGAGCAGTTGATAAAAAAATGATACCATCTTTAAACAGTTTTGATGATTTAGGTCTTTCCGCAAAGGTTATTAATGCGGTGAAATCAGCGGGGTATACAGCTCCGACACCTATTCAAAGTGAAACAATTCCGCATGTCCTTCAAAGAAAAGACGTTTTAGGAATCGCCCAAACGGGAACAGGTAAAACCGCCTCTTTCGTATTGCCTATGCTCACTCTCCTTGAAAAAGGTCGTGCAAGAGCACGAATGCCCCGTACACTCATCTTAGAACCAACAAGAGAAATTGCAGCTCAAGTTGAAGAAAATTTCGATAAATACGGCATAAATCATCGTTTAAATGTTGCTCTTTTGATTGGTGGAGTTTCTTTTGAACTCCAAGATCGCAAACTTGAACGGGGAGCTGATGTTCTTATAGCAACACCAGGGCGCCTTCTTGATCATTGCGAGCGCGGTAAACTGCTCCTGATGGGCGTTGAAATCCTTGTGATTGATGAAGCTGATCGCATGTTGGATATGGGCTTTATTCCTGATATTGAACGTATCTGTAAGCTAACCCCTTTTACGCGTCAAACTTTGTTCTTTTCTGCAACAATGGCGCCAGAAATTACAGAACTAACGAAACAATTTTTACATTCTCCCGTATCTGTTGAAGTTACAAAAGCTTCCTCAACAGCTACCACAATTACACAACGGCTTGTCAAATCTGGAAATAAATCATGGGATAAAAGAGCGGTTTTACGAGAGCTTATCCAAAATGAAGGTGCAGAGCTTCAAAATGCAATCATTTTCTGTAATCGAAAGAGAGATATTTCTGAACTTTTTAGATCGCTCATCAAACATAACTTTAATGTAGGGGCACTTCATGGAGATATGGACCAATATTCGCGCATGAACACCCTAGCTGATTTTAAAAATAATAAACTTACACTTCTTGTTGCTTCTGATGTTGCTGCCCGTGGACTCGATATTCCAGCTGTAAGTCATGTATTTAACTATGATGTTCCTACACATGCTGAAGACTATATCCATCGAATTGGTCGTACAGGGCGTGCAAATCGTAGCGGAAAAGCCTTTACAATCGTTACAAAAGCTGATCAAAAATATATCAATGCCATCGAGGAAATGAGTAATGAAAAAATTGAATGGCTCAATGGAGATCTCTCAACTTTAATAGCCGATGATCAAACAGAAGATATTGTTGTAAAGAAAAAATCTTCAAAACCATCAAAGAAAACTACTCCAAAAGAGACTGTTGCTCACACTAAAAAATCTGTAGAAGAGAATAAAACAGAATATATCAAAAATGCAAATAATAAGGAGAAGCCATCTGAGCAACAACGCTCACGAAAAAATAAGAATTACACACCTATTGGATTTGGTGATGATATTCCTGCTTTCATGCTTATAAAAACGTGTAAATAAACCCGTTCTCTACTCTCTTTTAGAGTGAAATGAACGAAATACTTTTAAAAAATCCGCTCTTATTTCCTAGAGAGCCTTTCCGTTACCTTTTCACGCCCTAAAAGCTGCAAAATTTTTCCCATTTCAGGTCCATGATCCATGCCCGTAAGTGCCTGACGTAATGGCATAAATAAAGCTTTTCCTTTTCGACCTGTTTTTTCTTTTAATGCTGTTGTCCAAATTTTCCAACTTTCCTCATTCAAAGCACCTTCAGGTAAGAAATCGAGTGATTGGTGCACAAAAGCACGATCCTCTAGTGCTACTGTATCAAAATTCTGTTCATCATGAATGATTTTCCACCAAAAAACAGCATCATTGACTTTATTAATATTGCTTCTTATCGCGTTCCAGAAATATTCCGCCTTATCTCCCTCAATAGAAAGTTTTTTAAGGCGCATTTTTACTTCCTCATAGGTTAACTCATGGACAAGATGACTATTCAAAGCAAGAAGATCAGCAATATCAAATTTTGCAACGGATCTTGACGTATCTTGGAGATTAAAATGCTCTAAAAGCGCAGCTTGATTGGGATAGGGATGCACATTTTGCGATGTCCCAATCAAAACGGCAAGGCATTGAACAGCTATAGATTCAAATCCTTCTTCCCGTAGAGAACGAATAGAAAGATCATTATTACGTTTTGAAAATCCTTTTCCTAAAACTGTCGCCAATAAATTGGTATGAGCAAAAACCGGTAATTCTGCATTAAGAGCTTTAAAAAGAGCAATTTGAGCGCCTGTATTTGTAATATGATCATCCCCACGAATAATATGCGTAATAGCCATATCTACATCATCAACAATAGACGGCAATGTATAAAGATAGGTTCCATCTTCACGAATAAGAACAGGATCTGAAAGAGAAGCTAAATCAATCGTCTGCTTTCCCTTTATTGCATCATTCCAGCAAACTTCTGTTCGCTTTGTGTGTAAAGGATCACTTTCAAAATTAGGAAGAAGAAAACGCCAATGGGGTTTACGACCTTGTGATTCAAAGTTTTTTCTCTCTTCTGTTGTCAACTTCAATGCTGCACGGTCATAAACAGGAGGCAATTTGCGTGAAAGCTGGATTTTACGACGCCGCTCTAATTCCTCTGTTGTCTCATAACAAGGATAAAGAAGGCCACGTTGTTTGAGAATTTCTGCCACTTCATCATATCGATTAAATCGCTTGGATTGGTAATAAATTGCATCTGGTTGAATACCAAGCCATTCAAGGTCAACAGCAATAGCATCGATATATTCTTGTTTAGAACGTTCAATATCTGTATCATCATAGCGTAAAATAAATTCTCCCTTATACGCTTGCGCATAAAGCCAGTTGAAAAGCGCAATACGGATATTGCCAATATGAATATAACCTGTTGGAGAGGGAGCAAAACGAACTTTAACCATAAAATAATACTCAATTTTTATCGCGAAAATGATTGACTATAGGATAGCGACGATCGCGTCCGAAATTTTTGTAACTGATTTTTACACCAGGCGCAGATTGACGCCTTTTATATTCGGCACCATAAAGAAGCTGTTCAACTTTCGCAACAGTTTCTCGTGAATGTCCACGTTTAACAATATCACAAATACTCATGTCATTTTCTACAAGATATTGTAATATATCATCTAAAATAGGATAAGGCGGAAGAGAATCTTCATCTTTTTGATTTTCCCGCAGCTCTGCAGAGGGTGCTTTTTCTATAATATTGGATGGAATGATCATTCCTTCTGGTCCTCTCAAATTGTGCAAGTGATTTTTATTGCGCCACTCCGCTAATGCATAAACCTGCATTTTATAAATATCTTTAAGAGGATTAAACCCGCCATTCATATCCCCATACAGTGTTGCATATCCCACAGCCATTTCTGACTTATTGCCTGTCGTTACCACCATTGAGCCGAATTTATTTGAAAGCGCCATTAAAAGTGTACCGCGTATACGACTTTGAAGATTTTCCTCTGTGACGTCAGAGGGTAACCCTGAAAAAACAGGTGCCATTGTCTTTAAAAAAGCCTCAACAGGTTGTGCAATCGGTATGATTTCATAACGACATCCCAAAAGATCAGCACATTCTTTGGCATCTTTTAATGATTCTTGCGAAGTATAATGATAGGGCATCATAATGGTGCGAACCCTCTCAGCACCAAGAGCATCCACCGCCATTGCCGTACACAGGGCTGAATCAATTCCTCCTGAAAGACCAAGAATAACATCCTTAAAGCCGTTTTTATTAACGTAATCTTTCAACCCCAAAACACAAGCTTGATAATCAGCCGCTAATCCATTGAGAAGTCTTTCATTAGGACCTGAAATACAGTGCCATCCCGTCGTTGTTTTTTGCCAATGGCTTAAAGCAATATGGCTATCAAAGTGTTTCATTTGAAATATCTTTTTGCCTTGTCCATTCAAGGCAAAAGACCCACCATCAAAAACGAGCTCATCTTGACCACCTACTTGATTAGCGTAGATAATTGGCACTCCAGATTGTAGAGCCTGTGTATGAACAACGTCTATACGTTTTAATGTTTTATTACGATAATAAGGAGATCCGTTAAGGACAAGAATAATTTCCGCTCCTTTATCTTTAAGCTCTGTACTAAGAGAGGAATCATTCCAAAGATCCTCACAAATGACTATTCCTAATTTAATTCCATGATAGACAATAGGCTGAGGACGTGGACCTGAAGAAAATAAACGCTTTTCATCAAATTCAGCATAATTAGGTAAATCAAACTTCAAACATTCGGCAATGACTCTCCCTTCATCAAGAACCATGACAGCGTTGTAAATATTACCATTGCGCCTTAATGGAAGACCAATGACAATTCCTGGTCCGCCTACGGTTATCTTTGCTAATTTCTCAACAGTCTCTTCACATGTTTTTGTAAAAGCAGGTTTTAGAACAAGATCTTCCGGCGGATAAGCACTTATAAAAAGTTCCGTGAATAAAACAAGATCAGCCCCCTCTTCTTTGGCCTTTTGATGCGCCATGACAGCTAAAGAAAAATTCCCCTCAATATCACCGACAATAGGATTTAATTGGGCAATTGATACCCGAAAATCATTTTTCATAAGCCTTTGTATCATTTCATCAGTTTAGCAACCACAACTTTATTCTTCATCATCGGAAACATCATTTTTTAAAATTCTTTTCTGCCATAATGACCTAAAAATATTAGGCAAATTTTTGCCTACCCCCCAGCAGCAATTGCTAACGATTCAGTCACGCGATTTTTTTTAAGGAGTTCAGCAACAAGAAAAGCCAATTCTAACGCTTGATCTGCATTTAACCGTGGATCACATTGCGTATGATAACGATCAGATAAATCGTCCACAGAAATGGCGTGCGCCCCTCCTGTACATTCAGTAACATCACGACCTGTCATCTCAATATGAATGCCTCCTGGATAAGTTCCCTCTCCACGATGCACTGCAAAAAAATTCTCTACTTCTTTTAAAACATAATCAAAAGGACGCGTCTTATAACCATTGGCAGTAATTGTATTGCCATGCATTGGATCACATGACCATATAACCGCACGCTTCTCGCGTTCAACAGCACGGATGAGTTTAGGCAGATAACTTTCAACTTTATCATAACCAAAGCGCGTAATGAGAGTAAGCCGCCCCAACTCGTTTTCAGGATTTAAAATATCAATTAATTTTAAAAGCTCATCAGGCTCAATGGAAGGACCACATTTTAATCCTATAGGATTCTTAATGCCGCGACAATATTCAACGTGAGCATGGTCAATCTGACGCGTACGGTCACCAATCCATAACATATGACCAGATGTTGCATACCAATCTCCTGAAGTTGAATCAATCCGAGTCAAAGCCTCTTCATAACCAAGCAACAGTGCTTCATGACTGGTATAAAAAGATGTTTCACGCAATGAAGAATGTGTTTTGGATGTAATCCCTATAGAACGCATAAAATCAATTGCTTCAGAAATACGCTCTGCCAATAATTCATAACGTTCTCCCTGCGGACTGTTAGAAACAAAACTCAACATCCATGTGTGAACATTTTCTAAATTAGCATAGCCACCTTGTGAAAAAGCACGCAATAGATTAAGTGTTGCCGCAGATTGGCGATAAGCCATAGACATCCGTTGCGGATCTGGAATACGAGAACCGGCTTCAAATTCAATGCCATTAATAATATCCCCACGATAAGCAGGAAATTCAACTCCCTCTTTTCTTTCAATATCAAAAGAGCGAGGCTTTGCAAATTGACCAGCAATACGACCAATTTTAACAACCGGTTTAGAACTACCAAAGGTCAAAACAATCGCCATTTGCAAAAATACACGAAAAAAATCACGAATATTATCAGCTTCATGTTCTGCAAAGCTTTCGGCACAATCACCACCTTGCAATAAAAAAGCTTGGCCTTTCGCAACGGCTGCTAATTCATTTTTTAAATCACGTGCTTCACCGGCAAAAACTAAAGGAGGATACCTTCTCAGTTTTCGCTCAACATCTTCTAACATAGACTTATCCGGATAAGTCGGAACTTGTTTAATTGGCCTTGTTCTCCAAGTGTCAGGCGCCCATTCTTTTATCATTACACTCTCTCTAAAGATTAATCTTACAGATTAGCATATCAAAAGCTTTTTACCGCAATATATGCTGTTTAACTTTCTATTTTCTTCCCATTTTCATATATATAACTTGGTTTATACATCGTTACCAATTCTTCTGCCATCGTTGGATGCACTGCCATCGTCTCATCAAAGATATCCTTCGTCAGCTTACCCTTGAGAGATATCCCTATAAGCTGAGCCATCTCACCAGCATTTTCCCCTAAAATATGAGCGCCCACAACAATACGGCTTTCACCGTCAACAATGAGTTTCATAAGCATTTTCTCTGAACTACCAGAAAGAACATTACGCATAGGACGAAAAACTGTACGATAAATTTCAAGACGCTTATAACGCTTTACCGCCTCCTCTTCTGAAAGACCAACCGTTCCAATCTCTGGCTGTGAAAAAACTGCTGTTGTAATTAAATCATAATCAGGTGTTGTTGGAATATTTTCAAATGCTGTCTTAACAAAACACATTGCATCATGAATCGCAACGGGTGTTAATTGAATATGACCTGTTACATCACCAACAGCCCAAATATGGGGGATATTTGTTGTCATTTTCTCATCAACAACAACTGCACCAAATTCATTCACCTTAACACCTGCCCGCTCAAGTCTTAAACCCGTTGTATTTGGTACACGCCCCGTAGCCAACATAATCTGATCGGCTCTGATTATTTTCCCATTTGATAAAACAACTTCATAACAATTTTCTGCAGCCTGCACTTTAGAAATTGTTATGCCATAAAGAATAGAAATCCCTTTTTCAATCATTGCATCGCTGAGCAATTGCCGCAAATCATGATCAAAATTACGAAGGATTAAATCACCACGATGAAGGAGTGTTGTTTTTACACCTAATTCATGAAAAATATTAGCAAATTCAACACCAATATACCCTCCACCAACAATCACTATTGATTTTGGGAGTTGATTAAGGTCAAAAATCTCATTAGAAGTAAGGCAAAATTCACCGCCTTCTATGGACGTATTTGGTGCAAGTTTTGCCCCTGTTGCAATCAAAATTTTTTCTGCACTTACCCGCTCACCCGTGGCAGAAAGCTCTAATGTGTGATCATCTATAAAAGTAGCACGACTTTCATAAATATGCACATTGTTATTTTCTAATCCCTTACGATACAACCCTTCTAACCTTGATATTTCTTTATTTTTAGCTGCAACCAACTTTTCCCAGCTAAAAATTGGATCCGCATATTCCCACCCAAAACCAACACTTTTCTTAAATTCTTTTACATATTGTGATGCATAAACATAAAGTTTTTTGGGAACGCAACCACGAATAACACAAGTGCCCCCTATACGATATTCCTCTGCTATAGCGACCCGCTTGCCAAGACCTCCAGCAAGCCGTGCTGCACGCACTCCACCAGAACCACTTCCAATAACAAATAAATCAAAGTCAAAAGAGCCCACGAATTATTCCTTCTTATACATCTGCAAGAGTAGGCTAAGATCTTTTATTATCAAATGAAAGTCTTTTTTTCTTTTGAAGAAGCCTTTTTTATAAAGCAGTATTCTAAAAAGACTTATTCTCATTAAAATATTTAAAACGGCGGGAAAACCGCCGCTATAAAAAAAATCAGAAATTGCCCATTGTTGTCATGATATCGATCAAGCTATTTTTTATTTTCTGAAGATTCTGATTTTATAGGCATATTTGTAGGCATAGTAGAATTATTCAAATTAAGTGTTTCAGACATCTCTTTTTTCACATTTTCTACAAGATCCCGCATAAGAGCAGTACGCCATATATCAAATGCTGAATAAGAATCACGTGCAATATTGGGGACTTCTGTCAAAAACTTTTTACCGGTATCAGAATTATAAAATGTTGTTATCGCATCAAGCTCTTTTTGAGTAAAATATTTTGCATATACGTGAGCAATCTCTTTTTCTAGATCAGAGCGCCTTTTAATTAAAGCAAGCGCCTGCTTATCAACAATATCAGAAATAGCTGTTGCCAAATTCGGATCATCGCTAATCAGTTCATTTTTGAAATCATGGACCGCATTTGGTAAAAAGCTATCAAATTGATCCGTTGCATGAATAGCTCTGATTGCCTTTCGCGCTGAATCTAAATGTTGATCACTCACACCTTGTGCATAAGCCATGCCAACATTCACAACAAAAATAGCAATTGCACTAAAATATACGACAAAACGCTGAAAAGAAAATATTATTTTCATTTAATGATTACCCCGATCGCTAATTATAATTTTAATTCGTTATTCTACCTAAAATCTTTAAGACCCTTTTTTACTGTGCTAACATATCATCATGTAAATGCCTTTTCTAAAAATCAAACGGTTCTAAAACTTTTATTTGACCATCAGCCATAGCGACAATTGCACGTGAAGCCAACCCCAAAAAAAGGCCATGCTCAACAACACCAGGAATAGCAAGAAGTGCATCCGATAATGGTTTTGGTTGCAAAATGCAGCCCCAAAATGCATCAAGAATAAAATGGCCACCATCTGTTTCAAAAGGATTTTTTCCATTCATTCGCAATGCAATTTTTCCAGAAAGCCCTAAATCATCAGCGACTTTTTCAATGGCTCTGCATGTTGTGTGGATACCAAATGGATTAACTTCAATTGGTAGTGCAAAAGCACCAAGTCTTTTTACCACCTTTGTTTCATCCGCAATGACAAGCATTGCACGAGATGCCGACGCTACAATTTTTTCATACAACAATGCTCCCCCTCCCCCTTTAATGAGCATCATCTCAGGACCAATTTCATCTGCTCCGTCAATATCAAGATCCAGCTCAGGTATTTGTTCTAAAGTGCTAACAGGCACTCCAAACTTATGACAGAGTTGTTCAGAATATTTTGAAGTAGCAACACCAGTCACCCGCAAACCATCCGCAACACGCTCACCTAGAAGATGAATAAATTCATTGACTGTCGAACCAGATCCGATACCAAGCCGCATACCATCTTCAACAAACTCAAGCGCTTTAATAGCTGCCATTTTTTTTAACTGCTGAACATTCATGAATAACTTTGCCTTCTATCCGTATAAGCAGCATTTATCACCCCTATTACCACCGATAATAATGATAATAAAAGATAACCTCTTGACGCAATCTATTTAAATTGACCATCATCTCTTGCTTGAAGAGATGTTACTCGTTATAGAAATATATGATAAGAATAAAATAGAATAATCAACAATTATCTTTTTTATTTCTTTGAGAATATTTGTTAGCATTTTTCTCATTCAATAAGAATTTTTGATTTATTTTGTGCTATCAATAGGATGCACAAAGATGCACATATCAATTTTTTTGAAAAAATTAAAATGATCAGATATAAAAAATCATCTATTTCTAGAAAACTGTAGATTATTATCTCATTTCAATAACGTTGATAAACTTACCAATTTAAATACCGTAAAATATTATGAGAAAAGTCTTCTGTTATTTTTTGTTTTGTCATTATCCAAATGTGAAGCAAAATATGACTGATTATATGTTTTTATGAATGCTGTCTGTGCATATTCCATGGTCTATGAAACCCTAGCGAAGACCAAATAATATCTCCACCTTTGGTCATCATAACGCTTCCTCGTGATAACAATTGTTGAGGTATAAATACTATTTTTGCCTTCTTGTAACAAGTTGGATTATGCATCACAAATGTCTGAATGAGAATATCTGCCTCTACACATTGATCTGTTTCTCTCTGTAAAACGATCACTTTTAATCCATTATCCAATAAAGATGTACATACATGATAATCACAAATAAATTGTCCGTGTAACGAAGGACCATATTTTGTTGGTTTAATCGTTTCATTCACACGAAATGACTTTTTCCATATGGATGTCGTGAACTTAGAAATATGGTAACGATCAATATATAATTTTTTATCATGAATAACGCCCACGAGGCGCATATTATCTGCTATAATCAGTTGTACAGGTGAATGCAATACACAAATAGAAACACCTGCCAAAATAAACAAACTAAAAAAGAGCCGGATGGGTGTTTTGCAAAAAGTCAGTCCAACCAAGCCTATGCTCAATAAAACTAACGCTGATAACGGCATAAAACCAGGATTCAAATCAGGAGAAATAGCCTTGATAGCATGTGCAATCTTTATTACAAGATCAACTCCAAAACCCATAATTTGAAGAGGAAGCCATTCGAATCCTCCTAACATTGCAAGAACTGCGATTAATCCAAAGGGAATGACAAAAATTGAGATGACAGGCAAAGCAAAGGCATTACTGATAATGCTCAAAGATGCCATATTAGAAAAATGATAAGCAGCATAAATTCCACTTGCACTCCCTGCAACAAAGGAAGAAGCACATGTTGAAAGAATCGATAAGAAAACAAAATTTATCACTCCCCCTCCAACATAAGAGGGAGTTGTTTTTCTTTTACGAAAAAATGATCTTCCACTCCACCAATCAAAAAAAGCGATCAAAGCAGCAGTCGCAGAAAAGGACATTTGAAAGCTAGGACCTAATATTTCATGGGGTGTCATCGCCAGAGTTATCAACCCTGCAATGGAAAAATTACGCATTGTTATAGCAGAGCGATTACACAATATAGCAACCAACATAACAGCAATCATCACAAAACTTCTTTGCGCTGATATTGCTAAGCCCGACAATAACAAATAAAAAGCTGTTATCATAAAAGCAACGATAGCAGCAAATTTTTTACTGGAATAATAGGAAGAAAAAACTGGAAAAAATGCTAAAAAACTACGGATACTCAAAAGAACTATGCCGCTTAACAACGCCATATGTAAACCTGATATTGATAAAATATGAGCTAATCCAGCTGTACGTAATGCTTCATTTGTCTCATTTGAAATACCAGCACGCTGCCCTGTTATGAGGGCAGCTGCAACACTCCCCTTTTCTCCTTCAAGGGCTATACGGATTCTTTGTGTCATCTTCGTGCGTAAATTTTCAATTTTCTGTAGAATGATAGCGAATATTCCATCAGGCTGCGAAACGGATATTTTTCTTGGTTTTCCTAAATAAACGCCTTGTGCTCCAATTCTTTTAAAATAATTATGAAAACTAAAATCGTAGCCTCCTGGACGCACCGGCCCAGAGAATGCACGAATCTTAACTTTTCCATGCAATCCATCACCAATCGCTAAGCCAGATGGCAAATATCTTGCCGATAAACGAACACGATGAAGACTATGGCGTAATACGGGATTTTCTGTATTCAAAATATCCAAAACTAAACGAAATCCTCCTTTGGCACCTGACTCAATAGAAACAATTCTTCCCGTCAATGTAGTGACAATGTCACTGCTTAGCATGGGTGTTGCAATACGCCACGTTTCTATTTTTGCCGCTAAAGCACCCAATATAATACAAAACAGAAACCCCACGGGAATCGATATTTTTCGATAAAAACGTGCTACATAGAATATTCCCAGAAAAATACTGACCAACGCCCCCAATTGTCCCCAACTTGGTTCCCACTCTAAATGAAAATAGAAAATGATTCCTAGGGCAAAAAAGACTAAAATCAGCGAAAAAAGGATACCAAAAGAAACTTCTTTATTAATACAATCTTCTAACCATTTGCGAAAAAAAATGATTACTTCTTTTAAGAGTGTCAATAAAAAAAGTTTTTGTTGATTATAGCTACTGTTCTTTGCATCATCATACCTAGAAAAAACACTCTGCCCTATCTGACATGGCTTTTTTCTTTCTGTAACAGATTTTTCGGATAAACCCTCTTTACTTTTATAAAACATCAGTCCCCCACTTTAACTCGCAATACGGCTATTGCACGCCCCATCACTTATGCTAACATGACTTTTCTATAAAATTCCATAAGTAATATCTTAGTTTAAAGGAAAATATTCGTGTCTGTTATTACTCGTTTTGCCCCTTCACCCACTGGCTTCCTTCACATTGGTGGTGCTCGTACTGCTCTTTTTAATTGGCTTTATGCAAAACATACCGGTGGAAAAATGCTTTTACGAATTGAAGATACAGACCGAGAGCGTTCAACCGAAGCAGCTGTAAAAGCCATTATAGATGGCTTGCACTGGATGGGTCTTAGTTATGATGGCGCCCCTATTTCGCAATTCGAACGAGCAGAACGTCACCGCCAAATCGCTGAACAGTTGGTCAAGAATGGCAAAGCATATTATTGTTATGCTTCACCTGAGGAGTTAGCTGAAATGCGTGAAAAAGCCCGTTCAGAAGGGCGCCCACCACGTTATGATGGACGTTGGCGTGACCGTGATAGTTCTGAAGCTCCTAAAGGTGTTAAGCCTGTTATTCGCATCAAAGCCCCTCAAGATGGAGAAACGATTGTACATGATCGTGTTCAAGGTGATGTCCGTTTTCCTAATAAAGATCTCGATGACTTCATTATTTTGCGTTCTGATGGTTCGCCTACCTATATGCATGCTGTTGTCGTTGATGATCATGATATGGGCATCACACATATTATACGTGGTGACGATCATCTTACCAACGCAGCCCGACAAACGATTATCTTTAAAGCAATGGGATGGGACATTCCTGTTATGGCCCATATTCCTCTTATCCATGGTGAAAACGGTGCAAAATTATCAAAGCGACATGGTGCGCTCGGTGTTGATGCCTACCGAACAATGGGATATCTTCCTGCTGCTTTGCGCAATTACCTTGTCCGTTTAGGTTGGAGTCATGGTGATGACGAACTGATGTCACTTAAAGATATGATTTCTTGGTTTGATATTGAGGATATTAACAAAGGTGCTGCTCGTTTTGATCTCAAAAAGCTCGATTCCATCAACGGACACTATATGCGTATGAGTAATGATCAAGAACTTTTTGATGCCGCTCTTAATATTCTACCAGAAACCGATAGGGGAGCACAAATTATTGAAAGACTTGATGAAAAACGCCGTGTTCAATTTTTAAAAGCAATCCCGCATTTGAAAGAACGTTCAAAAACACTGTGCGAACTGATTGACAATGCCTCCTTCATTTTTACGCAACGACCTTTACAACTTGATGAAAAAGCTCAAATGCTCTTAGATAAAAATGGACGAACCATTTTAAACGATCTTTATCTTGCTCTGAAAGCGTGCCCCTCTTGGGATACAAAAACTCTAGATGAAACACTTCGCTCTTTTGTCCAAACACAGAATCTCAAATTTGGATCTATCGCCCAACCACTTCGCGCAGCTCTTACAGGATGTGCAACATCACCAGGTGTTTTGGATATTCTTATTTTATTAGGACGCAATGAATCCCTTCATCGCATCAAGGACCAACTTATCACAACAATATGCCCATGATGTGCACTGAGTATATTTCCTCAAATAAGGATCTATACAGATATCTCAACGCGCCCTAAAAGAGTTTTTTATGTTATATCATTGAAATACATTTCTTATTGAGTAATAATGATCAATAAGGAAATATTTTTAGATTGCATGTACTCACTTTTAGAGGCAATCTACCCTTAAATAAGTAAGAAAAGCTTCAGTTATACATCCCCCACTCTGATGAAGCAGAGTCTTAATTTTTAGAAGTGAAGGATCTGAAAGGAATACCGAATGTCTGAGAATAACGCATATATTATTGTGAATGATAAAAAAGTAGAGCTTCCCTTGCGTAAAGGCACGAGTGGACCTGAAGTCATTGAAATTGCTTCTCTCTATAAAAAAACCGATATTTTTACTTATGATCCTGGTTTTACTTCAACAGCTTCTTGTGAATCAAAAATTACTTATATCGATGGTGATAAAGGCATATTGCTTTATCGTGGTTATCCTATTGATCAATTGGCTGAAAAAGGAGACTTTCTCGAAAGTTGTTATCTTTTACTTTATGGTGAACTCCCAACACAGCAAGAAAAAAATGAATTTGATCGATGTATTATGCAGCATACCATGGTCCACGAACAATTTGCACGCTTCTTCCATGGCTTCCGTCGTGATTCTCATCCTATGGCCGTCATGGTTGCCTGCCTTGGCGCTATGTCTGCGTTCTATCACGACTCTATTGATATTACAGATCCTCACCAGAGAATGATTGCTTCTGTTCGTCTTATCTCAAAAGTTCCAACGCTTGCTGCTATGGCCTATAAATACAGTATTGGACAAGCATTTGTTTATCCACGTAATGATCTTAGTTATGCTGCAAATTTCCTCCATATGTGTTTTGCTGTTCCTTGTGAAGAATATAAAACAAACCCTGTGCTTGCTCGGGCGATGGATCAAATATTTACCCTTCATGCAGATCATGAACAAAATGCTTCTACATCTACGGTACGTCTTGCTGGATCCTCAGGTGCTAATCCGTTTGCCTGTATTGCAGCAGGTGTTGCATGCCTTTGGGGACCAGCACATGGTGGTGCCAATGAAGCATGCCTAAAAATGCTACAAGAAATAGGTTCTATTAAAAGAATTCCTGAATTTATTGCACGTGCAAAAGATAAAAATGATCCTTTCCGCCTTATGGGCTTTGGGCACCGTGTCTATAAAAATTATGATCCACGTGCAAAAATCATGCAAAAAACCTGTCATAAAGTTTTAAAAGAACTCAACATTCAAGATGACCCTCTTCTTGATATTGCAATAGAGCTTGAAAGAATTGCCTTAAGTGATGAATATTTTATTGAGAAAAAGCTTTATCCCAATGTTGATTTCTATTCCGGCATTACATTAAAAGCTCTAGGTTTTCCAACTGAAATGTTTACTGTCCTTTTTGCATTGGCGCGCAGTGTCGGGTGGGTGGCACAATGGAAAGAAATGATTGAAGACCCTGCACAAAAAATTGGTCGTCCTCGACAACTCTACACAGGCTATGCTATGCGTGACTATGTTCCTATAGATGAACGTGCAAATTAAAAAAAGAAATCAATAAAGCTTCAATTTACTGAAGCTTTATTGAGAGTAATCAAAAAACATCCTTTAAAAATTTTTATAAAACGTGATTTTAAAACTCTTTCTACAGAGATAACATCATCATAAAAATTTACTAAAAAATTCTAAGTTTTAGCTCTGTAAAGAAATTGAGAATACTCTTCTGCAAATTAGCCAAACATTTAGCAAAAAGAAATTGAAAATTTTACCTTATAATCCTCATTATCTTTAATGGAAATGTATTCCCTATCATTCCCCCATGTTTAAAAGCCTTATTACATATTAAAATCTAGCAATGTCAGAATTTTTCTTTCTATCTTCTTCAGATAAAATTGCAAAAAGCTTACATTAAGTGCTTCTCTAATTAGAATAAAAACACTTTTACATTTTGTCCTGTTAAAAGCTGAAATTTTCTTTGTATTTAAGTTGATAGTTTTTCTTTTAAAGATAAATTATTGATTTTTAAATAAAATTATTAAAAATCACCCTATAACCAATAAGAGGTGACTTTCTTTCCTATATTTTTTATTCCCATACTTTATAAAAAGAAATTATTTTTTTGATAATGATATTCAGCATAATGATAGCAAAATGAACACAGATAAATTTTTTACATTGCTCCAAAAGAGCTTACAGATTATAAAAATTCATGATGGTTTCATATTTGCCAGCTTATCTAATAGGAGAACATAATGAAATTATTAGCAGGAGCTCTTATAATAAGCGCGACACTGTTTACCCTATCGGCCAATTCTCAAACGCTGAAAATTGCAAGCGATGCTTCTTATCCGCCATTTAGTTATATTGACTCAAATAACAAACTGCAAGGGTTTGATATTGATATATCTTATGCGCTTTGTAAAAAAATGAATGTTGAATGTACTATTGTCACACAAGACTTTGAGGGGATGATTCCCGGTCTTCTTGCCAAAAAATATGATGCTATCGTTTCTTCCCTTTCTCCTACAAAAGAGCGCTTACAAAAAATTGATTTTACAGATCCTTACTACAACACAGCACTCGCTGTTATCGTTACCAAAAATTCGGAAATTAAAGAAATCTCAACACAAGCCTTTAGAGGTAAAAACCTTGGTGTACAATCAAATACAACACAAGCTGCATATGCGGAAGATCATTATGCCTCTGAAGGAGTTAATATCAAACTTTATCCTACAGCAACAGAAGTTAATCGTGATCTTTTAAGCCATCGGCTTGATATCATCATCTTTGATAAATTAAAAGCATTAAATTGGCTTGAAAATGAAGGAAAAGACTGCTGTCTCCTCTTGGGAACTCTAGAAGAAACAAATTTTCCTATTGCAATTGCACTCCGTCAAAATAATAATGATCTTAAAAACAGTTTTAATAAAGCAATAGAAGAAATCCGCGCCGATGGAACCTATGAGAAAATTATGAGAAAATATTTTACTTTCGATATCAATTAGATAGTACTATGAATTAAAACTCAATCTGTATATTTAAGGGGTATCTTTAACTCTTTATTGAACATGCAGGTATAATTGGAAATTCGGCATTTTTATAAGAAAATTTACATTTATCAAAATAGCTTTTAATTGCTCCTTGAGATCTAAATATTTTGTAGAATCTAATGACAACAATAAGGTTGTATTTTTACCGTATCAAAATCTAATTTTTTTATGTTCAAATTTAATAGCCTTATTTTCAAGAAAAATCCTCAGTTTTTACTCATGAAATGATTCAAATCAATCATTTCGTGAAAATTAAGCTATCATACAAGCAATAAGATATTTATTCTTTTTTTATCAATAATGCCCAACATAATGATCTAAAATAAACATCAATAAATTTTTGAATTGCTCCCAAAAAGCTTACAGATTATAAAAACATAATGATTTCATATTGCCCGCTTATCCAATAGGAGAACATCATGAAACTATTAGCAGGAGCTCTTATAATAAGCGCCGCACTATTCACCCAATTGGCTGATGCGAAAACATTAAAAATTGCGAGTGAAGGCACCTATCCTCCCTTCAGTTATATTGACTCAAATAATAAATTGCAGGGACTTGATATTGATATATCTTATGCACTTTGTAAAAAAATGAATGTTGAGTGTACTATTGTTACACAAGACTTCGAGGGAATGATCCCTGGACTTATTGCAAAAAAATATGATGCTATCATTGCTTCCCTCTCTCTCACACAAGAGCGTTTACGAAAAATTGACTTTACAGATCCTTACTACGATACAGCACTGGCTGTTATTGTTACCAAAGCTTCGGGAATTAAAGAAATCTCGACAAAAGACTTTAGAGGTAAAAATCTTGGTGTGCAATCAAATACAACACAAGCTTTCTATGCAGAAGATCATTTTGCCTCTGAAGAGGTGAAAATAAAACTCTATCCTTCCACAATAGAAGTGAATCGTGATCTTTTAAATCATCGACTTGATGTGATCATTGTTGATAAATTACAAGCATTAAATTGGCTTAAAAATGAAGGAAAAGATTGTTGTCTCCTCTTGGGAACTCTAGAAGAAACAAGATTTCCTGTTGCAATTGCAGTCCGTCAAAATAATAATGATCTTAAAAATAAGTTCAATGAAGCTATAAAAGAAATCCGTTTGGATGGAACTTATGAAAAAATTATGAGAAAATATTTTACAAGTGATGTTTATTAAATATCAATATGATATTTTAATGAAACCCGTTGGTTATTGCTAAAAAATATTATCTAACTCTTTCATGAGGAATACAAGAATGATTGAAAATTTAGCATTGCTATCATTTAGCAATGGTGGATGGGGAGCAGTTATACTTTCCAGTGCAGGAATGACTTTGTCATTGGCATTATGTTGTGGACTTCTAGGATTTCCTCTAGGGCTTCTCAATGCAGTGATGATTCGATCCAATATTAAGATGGCCAAAGCTATGGCACGCCTCTTTTCAACGATATTTCGTGGGCTACCAGAGCTTTTAACTTTGTTTTTAGTTTACTACGGATTACAAAGCCTTATTCAAAATTTATTTGACTATTTTAGTTTTGAAATCATGTTCAGTATCAATGCTTTTGTTGCTGGTGTTCTTGCCCTTAGTATGGTTCTTGCAGCTTTTTCTTGTGAAGTTTGGCTTGGAGCATTTAATATTTTTGATAAAGGTCAATATGAAGCAGCTAAAGCTTTAGGACTTTCACGGTCAACCACATTTTTTCGTATTGTCTTCCCTCAGCTCATCCGAAATGCCTTGCCAGGACTTTCTAATAATTGGCTTACTTTACTGAAAGATACATCCCTTGTTTCTACCATCGCGCTTGTTGACCTCATGCGACAAACGAATCTAGCTGTCGCTGCTACCAATAAACCCATGCTATTTTATTTTGTAGCATGCTTACTCTATTTGTTATTTTCAGCGGTTTTTACTGCAATCTTACGCCATTTGGAAACATACACTCAAATAGGCTATAAAAAGGTGCTAAGTCAATGATTCCTGAGTGGCTTTATTTTCTTTTTAATCCTGATCTTTTAAGTCATTATGGACCCAAATTTATTAATGGCTTTATTGTTACTGTTGAACTTGTTTCTATTTCTTGTTCTCTAGGCCTTTTTCTTGGTATGATTATCGCTTTTGCACGTCTATCAGAGAATACATTTTTACAATATTTTGCAAATGCTTATGTCTATTTTTTCCGTGGCTCTCCTTTATTAGCTCAACTCTTTCTTTTTTATTATGGGCTTGGTTCAATGAACAGTTTTTGGCAACAAGTGGGGCTATGGTGGTTTTTTCAAAACGCGTGGTATTGTTGTCTTTTTATTTTTACACTCAATTCTGCTGCCTATCAATCTGAGATCTTTAAAGGAAGTTTTCTATCCGTAACAACTGGACAACGCGAAGCATCAAAAGCTTTAGGTTTAAGCAACTCTGTCACATTTTTTAGAGTTATTCTTCCACAAGCAATGATTGTAGCATTACGCCCCTTAGGAAATGAGTTGATTTTAATGATTAAATCCAGTGCTGTTGCCTCACTTATTACTGTTTATGATTTAATGGGGGTTGCTAAACTCGCTTATTCACGGACTTTCGATTTTCAAGTTTACGTTTGGGCTGCTCTTATCTATCTCTTTATCGTTGAACTCATTCATCGTTTTATTGTTTTTATCGAGCAGCGCCTCACTCGATATTTACGGTAAATAAAATGATCATAAAAACAGTATCAAATCAAAATGTTGAATTAATCAAGTTCTTCATCAATGAAAGAATAAAATAAGATGAATTTGAAAAATAATAAATCGATCTCTCCCAGTAAAAACCCTGTGATCTCTATCCAAAATCTAAATAAATGGTATGGAAACTTTCAGGTCCTACATGATATCAACTTTAATGTTCAAGCTGGTGAACATATCGTTATTTGTGGACCATCCGGATCAGGAAAATCAACGTTAATTCGTTGTATTAATCAATTAGAACAAGCACAAAAAGGTTCAATCTGTATCCATAACGTTGATATCCATACTGCACCTATACAACAGCAAAAAAATGTTCTTCGTAAGATAGGAATGGTCTTTCAGAACTTTAATTTATTTCCCCACATGAGCGTTATACAAAATTGTATTTTAGCACCTATGACCGTTCAAGGGCTTTCCAAACAACAAGCACAAGAACGGGCAATTCGTTACTTAACGCATGTTGGTATTGAAAAACACTGTGAAAAATATCCTTTACAACTTTCTGGTGGGCAACAACAACGTGTTGCGATTGCCCGTGCACTTTGTATGGAACCCGAAGTCATGCTTTTTGATGAACCAACCTCTGCTCTTGATCCAGAAAGTGTGGGAGAAGTTTTGGAAGTGATGGCTCGATTAGCCGATACAGGGATCACAATGCTTTGTGTTACCCATGAAATGGGCTTCGCACGTAAAGTCTCAGAAAGAATACTCTTTCTAGAAAATGGAAAAATTGTTGAAGATGCAGCCTCTGAAGAATTTTTTACCAATCCTAAAAGCCAACGTGCTTGTAATTTTCTTGCTAAAATTAAATATTAATCATTAAAATATTGCTTTATTTATACAATTTTATTCCTGCTTTTTAAAAGAGTGATAATTGTTTGTGCGCCAACAACCCCCGATGGTACTTCAGTTTTCATTTTCTGTTCTACCATCTCAAAGGAATCAAGTTGTGCCTGTCGCAATAAAGGATTAGCCAAAAGTTGTTCTACCTGTCTTGCTAACATGCCAGGACGGATTAATTCATTCAAATATTCCGAAACAATAGGCTTATCAGCAATAATATTTGGAAGAGCAGCACTCCATAACATCATTTTAGGAAAAATAAATAATTTAGAAAAGAAATCAAGTTTATAGCAAAGAACCATAGGAACTTTTGCTAAGGCTAATTCAAGTGAAACAGTTCCATGTGCAGCAAGAGCAACATTTGCTTGTGCAAAAGCACGCCATTTTTCATCTTCACCAACTACAATTTCTATCTTGCTTTTCCAGCCCTGCACAAAGTCCCGGATTCTATCTACCAAATGAGGTAAGGTTGGTAAAATAATACGTAAATGAGGAATACGTTGTACAAGAATCTCTACTGTTTCTCGAAAAATAGGCATTAAGGAACGAATTTCTGAATTGCGTGATCCTGGCAAAATAACTAATGTAGGCGATAATGTTTGTGTATCGATCAAATTTCTTTGTTCTAATTGGCTTTTTTTTTTCTGACTGAACTCTCAAAAGGGGAGGATATGTCAAAAGACGATGTCCAACATAAGTCGTGGCAGGGCCTCCCAAATCTTGCATAATCTTTTCTTCAAAAGGAAAAACCGCTAAAACATGATCAACAAATCCACACATAGCTTTTGCACGCTCTGGCCTCCATGCCCAAACGGTTGGTGCAATATATTTAATGATAGGAATAGAAGGCGCTAAAGCACGTACCTTTTTTGCAATACGATGCGTGAAATCAGGACTATCAATAATAATTAAACAATCAGGTTGTTCTTGTGCAATAAATTTGGATAAATTGCGAATATGTAGCAACAACAATGGTAGTTTTTTCAACACCTCCTTTAAACCTATTAAAGCAATATCATGGGAATCAAAAAAGCTTTTTAAGCCTAATGCCTTTAAATGGCTCCCCCCAACACCAATCAAATGAATATTGCATCCTATCTGTTGTGATAAACAAGAAATTAGATCGGCCCCAAGTAAATCACCAGATTCCTCACCTGAAACCACTGCAATCTTTAAGAAACAATTATTCATGACCAAACTTTTCAAATGTCTCTATAAATAAAGAATATTTGTTGGCTTTTTCTATTGTTGTTTTCACTGATAATATTAGACTTCTATTTGCCTCCACCGCAACACCAGATAAACCACTCTTTGCAATATTCATTATTGTCGCGGGCCCAATTGATGGCAAATCAACGCGATTATCCTGTTGTGGTTTTGCGCATTTTACAAGAATGCCACCTTTAAGGGGAATTTGCCCTCTTTCTCGCATTTCACAAATACGCCACAACATATTATCAGTTCCCTCAGCGCCCTCTAGAGCAACCACCCTTCCTTGGACAACGACAACGGCTTGCCCGATATCTAATTGACCTAAAAGCTTTGCTGCTTCTACTGCTAAAAAAATATCTTTTTTCTCTTTTGGAGTAGCGCGCCGTACTGTTAAATTAAATTCTATGGGAGCTAAAAGATCTGGGACTATTTCGTGAGCACCAATAACACAAAAACCGTGTGCTTCAATAACCCGTATAAAAGCTTTTAATAACGCATCATCTCCCCTCTTCAAAGCTCCGATTAACTTAGGAAGAGCTAAAAATGTTGTCCAGTCCAGTCGCAATTGTTTAAGAAGTGGACGCTTTTTCACACCACCTGCCAAAACAACATTATATACACCAGCCTCTTTTAAAATTTTAACGAGTCGTGCTAGCTCTACAATTGATAGCTCGCAATGCTCATAGCGATAAAGAACAGAATCTGCCTCACCATGCAAAAGCACAAGAAAAGGATTTTCTCCATTCTTCTCAAGAGTCTGCGCAACAGTAATCGGTAGAACACCATTTCCTGCTATAATAGCAGTACGGCCGGAAAGAAAACTTCTGGCTCCCCAAATAGGCATTTTTAATCCTTATGTTCTTTTATTCTAACACCTTCAAATTTTGGTGTGCAATAAAAACGCTTTCCTTCTTCTTTAATAAAATTAACAACTTCAGAAACAGACTGAGAAGAAGAATAGAAAGAAGCAACATCACTGACACGCTCTTTAAATGGTTTGCTATGATCAAAAAGCATAGCAACCGCATGACGGAGTGCATGAATATCTTGACGCTCAAGTCCTGCACGCTTCATGCCAATAATATTGAGTCCAGCAAGTTTTGCCTGCACACCAACAGCTGTTCCATAAGGTATCAGATCACCAACCAGTGCAGATACGCCGCCGATAAATGCATGGTGTCCAACACGAACAAATTGATGAACAGCAGCACCACCACCAATAATCACATAATCACCAATAGTAACATGACCAGCAATCATTGCGTTATTGGCAAATGTTACATGATTGCCTACATAACAATCGTGAGCGATATGCGCATAACAAAAAAATTGGCAATTATCACCAACAACTGTCATTCCTACACTCGAATCGGAACCCCTATGCATTGTTACACCTTCACGAATCGTACAATTCTTACCAATAAAAAGAGTTGTAGCCCCTCCTTTATGTTTATTATTTTGCGGATCTGCCCCCAAAACGGCATGAGAAAATACTTTACTCTTGGCTCCTAACGTTGTCTTTCCCATTATTACAACATGACTTGTCAAACTACATTCATCACCAATAACAGCCTCTGAACTAATATGGCAAAATGGTCCAACGCGTACATTCTCACCAAGCTGCGCTCCCTTCTCCACAAGAGCAGTTGGATGGATTTTCGTACCGGACATTTTTTAATTCCCATCAAATATCGTTTATGCTTCTTCGACAATCATCGCAGCAATTTCTGCTTCAGCGACGCGAACATCTTCTACTTTTGCAACACATGAAAAACGTCTCATACCAGATCTTTTTTTCAAAAGCTGAACATGGATTTTTAGCTGATCACCAGGCATAACCGGCTTACGAAATTTCGCATTATCAACCGTCATAAGGTAAACTAAATTTGTTTGCTTATTGCCTAAATTTAAAAGTGCTATTGCTCCTGCCGTTTGTGCCATAGCTTCTAAAATCAAAACTCCAGGCATAACAGGCTTTGAGGGAAAATGTCCTGTAAAATGTGGCTCGTTAATCGTTATATTTTTAATACCAATCGCTTCTTGTTCACCATCAATATCAACGATACGATCAATTAATAAAAATGGATAACGGTGCGGTAATATTGATAATAGTTTTTCAATATCGACAGCCTCTAAGTTTTTAGTTTTTTCACTGCTGATCATATCAGCGTTTCTCCTTTTTAACTTTTCCCATACTGCGCAACGCCGCTACTTCACGAAACCATTGTTTAAATGGTCGCGCTGGACTACCTCCCCATTTTTCGCCATCCGGAATGTCATTCATAACACCACTACGAGCAGCAATCTGAACAGATTTACCTATTATGATGTGATCAGCTACTCCCACACTTCCGCCAAGCTGAGACATATCCCCTATAGATGTACTTCCCGCAATGCCACATTGAGCGGCAATAAGACAATAGCGGCCAATTTTTACATTGTGGGCAATTTGTACAAGATTATCAATCTTGCTTCCTTCACCAATAACGGTATCTTGAAATGTTCCACGATCAATTGTCGTGTTCGCACCAACTTCTACACCATCCTCAATAATAACGCGACCAAGCTGTGGAATTTTCTCGATTCCAGAAACGCCCCCAACATAACCAAAACCATCTTGCCCAATGCAAACACCAGGATAAAGCTGAACCTTATCACCTATTATAGAACACTGAACTGTTACCTTAGGAGCAATATAGCAGTCACATCCAATACGGCAATTTTCACCGATAACAGCTGTGGATGAAATAAGAGTTCCTGCACCAATCTCAACATTTTTACCAATAACAGCTCCCGCTTCAATACACACATCATGTGCCAACTTAGCCGTTGGATGAATATGCGCATGCGATGAAATCCCCTTCTGCCCCAACCAAGGCATTGGCTTGACAGAATCTGGAAACAAAATACGACCAATCTGAGCAAAGTCACGCTGTGGTGTGGATGTCACCAAAATTGCCATAGTTTCGGGAACTTTAAAAACAATCTCATTCGTACACAAAACAGCAACAGCAGAACTGTCCAGTAAAGCATCAGAAAACTTCCGATGCTCTACAAAAACAAGCGAACCTTCCACAGCACTCTCAAGTGAAGAAAGAGTATTGATAACTTTATGAGAAAACTCTGGATTAAGAAGCTTTGCACCCGTCAACTCAGCAGCATTTGCAACTGTCAATCGTCGGGACGGCGTAAAAAAAAATGTATCCGCCATCAAAACACTTTCTCTCCCAGCTTAAGCTATTCTCTTCAAGTTTTTCCTTCTTAAAATCGCTCAAATCAGAACTTCGTAGAAATACCAAAGTTCAATTGTTGCAAACGATCACCTTCCTGCTTCGTTATTGGCCAAGCATAATCAAAACGCAAAGGACCAAACGGAGAATCCCACATCAAACTCACACCTGCAGATGAACGCCAAGCACTTTTGGTATTGGTAACAGACGGTTCACCCTTAAAAACGGCTTTATAATTATTGCCATAAAGCGTGGCAATATCCGCAAATAAAGCACCGCGCAACCCAAATCCTTCAGGCACGACAGGGATAGGGAACTGTACTTCAGCAGTCGCATTCAGATATGTCGTTCCCCCCAAGAAATAAACCTCACCCTTACTGGAAACCTGACGCGGACCTATTCCATTATATTTGAACCCTCGAATCATATCAGAATTTACTTTAAACATATCGAAAATACGAACACCATCTCGGCCCATTCCGTGGATATAACCACCCCCAAAGGAAAGCAAACCAACGATATCCTTCTGGTCAGAAAGAGTCTTGTACATCATCGCCTTACCCGTGGTCTTCAAGAACTTTGCACTCCCACCAAGCCCTGCATATTCCTGAAGCAGATGCACGTACCACCCATCATGGGGGGATCTCATATCATCAATCGTATTATAGGTGAAACCATAACTAATTGATGAACGTTTCCAAGGGCTGTGTTTTGCAGCTTGAACAATCGCACCAGAATATTTCCCATATAATTCTATTATGTCACTCTCTTTGTCAAAATCATACTCTCCGCCAAAATCATATTCTTCCTGCACATAAGAATAAGCTACATTAGCAGATAATTGATTATTAATAGGTAACGAAAACCGCAGCGATCCACCTGTCTGCCGTACATCATAGGCTTTATCAGCACGATAAGTACTACGAAAAACATCAACACCAGCAGATAAACGATACCCTAAGAAATAAGGATCAACAAATGATAAATTATAATTACGAGATTTTTCTTGCCCCGCACCTAATCCTAAACGAACATATTGACCACGTCCCCCAAGATTACGTTCAGTAACAGAAACTTCAAGTGACATACCAGGACTTGTTCCCCCTGTTGTATACCCTCCAGAAAGAGAAAGATCTCCTGTTGAAGCTTCAACGACATCTATTACCAAAACAACTTGGTCAGATTGATCTGTAGGAACCATTGAAATATTAACGGCTTTGAAGAAACCTAAACTTTCTAGACGACGTTTTGCCCGCTGTAATAAAGTTTGATTGTAAGCATCTCCTTCGTTTAAATCAATCTCACGGCGAATGACGTAATCACGCGTTTTCTCATTGCCACGTATATCAATACGTTGAATATAAGCACGTGTTCCCTGTTCAATATTATATAAAATTGAAATTGTATGATTTGCTAAATTACGATTTCCCCGCGGTTCAACTTTAGCAAAAGCATATCCCGAATCAGCAACTTTGTTATTAATAGTTGCAACAGACTGTTCAATATCTTCTGCACTATAAACATTACCTGGCTGGGTTTTAAGTATCCTTTTCACAGATTGAACGTCAATTCCATCAACATCACTTTCAACCTGAATATCGCTAATTTTATAGAGCGCACCCTCATCAAGAACGAAAGAAATTTTATACGTATTGCTTGCTGCATCAAAAGTTGCTTTAGAAGAGACTACACGAAAATCTGCATAACCACGGTTATAATAAAAGCGACGTAAAGCTTCTTCATCAACAGCGAGGCGCTCTTCACTGTAAACATCACCTCCCAATAGCTTCGAAAAAATTCCCGAAGTTTTTGTTGAAATCACATCACGCAAACGGCGACTTCCAAAGACATTATTTCCCTTAAAAGTGATATCACCAATCTTTGTTTTTTTCCCTTCAACGACATTAAATACCACATTAACCCGCCCTTTTCCAAGGTTAATCGTTTGAACGTTAACAGTGATATTATTACGACCAAGAGTTTTATAAGCCTCACGAATTGTATTTATATCAGCAGAAAGCTTAGCAGAATTAAAAGGCTCATTCGGTTTTAAAGAAATAAACCGCTTAAGATCTGGGTCTTTAAAAGATTTATTTCCTTGAAACAATATTTGATTGACAACCTCATATTCTTTTACGAATACAACCAATTTATCACCCACCGGATTTATTTTAACATCATAAAATAAACCCAATTCGAAAAGGTTCTTCACAGCACTATCAACATCACCACTGGAAACACCTTGCCCAACCTTAATCCCCATATTGTCTCGAATCGCCTGAGAACTTACAAACTTATTCCCACGAACCTCAATAGAGCGGACTACAGACGCTTGTATTTCTCCGACCGCAGCAATTGACATAAAAACCGTTGCTGGGGCAAACATCCCCATCTTTAACACCAATACAGATGCTGCATTTAAAAACTTTGAATTCGTAGTCATTGGCTTTTTTACCTTACTCTCGTTCCTTGGACATGATGCCTTAAAAGCTAACTGCCATAACAACCTTTTTACAGCGAGACTTTTCATTCCTTAATTACTCATTATAATGTACAACGCCACAACATTTTGTAGACATGGTAAACAACCTTCAATTTGTTTTTGCTATTATTACTTAATTTATAAAGCGTTTTCCATAATTTAATTAGCTAAACCAACAAAAATAATCATTAAAAAAGACAAAGATCATAAAAAGGAGAAGAATGGAAAAACCTAAACGAAAAACGATTCCCTGAATTTTAGCAGATATTTTCCTCCCAGTAATGACCTCAATGACATGCAATAAAAGATGCCCACCGTCAAGCGGTAGAATCGGAAAAAGGTTAATAAGCCCAACACTTATTGAAAGAAAAGCTGCCAAATTCAACAAAGAGATAAAACCTGTCTCGCTCACTTTCCAAGCAATTTTAACGGTTTTAGAAGGTCCACTTAGCCGACAACGATCCTCTTTGCCTCCTATTAAACGACTCATAAAAAGAACGGTTTGAGTGGCGATAAACACAGTACGGTCTGACGCTTTTCTTACAGCTGTTACAAAACCATAGCGAATATGTTTTATATAAGTTGGATCTAAACGTGCAGGATTATTTAAATCAACAGGAACACCTACACCTATCATAGCACTTCGTGTTCGATTACCAAATCCATCATCTCGCTCAACGACTTTCGGGGTAATCATCGTTGTAAAGACTCGCCCCATGCGTTCTATTTTAAACTCTATGGGTTCTCTTCCGTGAAAAGCTACATAATTCATCAAATCTTCAAAGCTTTCAACCCGTCGTCCATCCATTTCAACAAAACGATCACCTAATTCCAAACCGGATTGAAGAGCAGGGCTATCTTTTACCAAAGAACCAACAACGGGCTCAATGGCTACACGACCATAGATAAAGAAAAAAAATGTTAGAATAACAACAGTAAAAAGGGCATTGAAGAAAGGACCGGCAAAAACAGTTGCTGCTTTTTTCCAAGCATGCGCACTAGCAAATGAACCATCAACAATCAGAGATGATTGGGATGATTCCGTATCGATTTTTTCCTCATCCCCAACAAATTTTACATAACCTCCTAAGGGGATAAGTGCTAAACGCCACTTCGTGCCATGCTTATCTGTATAACTCGCTATTTCTGGTCCAAATCCAAGCGAAAAAATTAACGCCTTAATACCACACCACCGACCAATGAGATAGTGCCCAAATTCGTGCACAAAAATGATAATCATAATGATGAAAAGAATACTCAAACTTCTTAAAAGAAAATCACCCATAGTGACGATATGATTTAAAAGTTCCAAACTATCTTCTCCCAATTAGATCATACTAAAAAGATTAAAAGGCGCATCCATATCAGACATAAATGAACCAATTAAATAAAGAAGAAAAGCTGCCCCTACCAATCCATCTATACGATCCATAAAACCACCATGTCCAGGCAATAAAGAACTAGAATCTTTAACAGAAAACCGTCTTTTGAGCCATGATTGCCCTAAATCACTCAATTGTGAAACAATTGACAAAACAAGTGTAAGGAGTGGCACAAAAAAACTGGCTAAATTTATATCAAAAAATCCAAAAGCAACCCATATACCACCGAAAACTCCGACAAATGTACCACCAAGTGCTCCTGACCATGTTTTATTAGGAGAAAATTGTGGTGCTAATTTAGGGCCCCCTAATGCACGTCCGATAAAATAACCACCAATATCTGTTCCCCACACTATCGTAAATAAGAAAATAACAACTTGGAACCCCAACATTTCATGATCCCGTAGAAAGCATAAAGCAACAACAGGAAAAGATGCATATAAAAAACCACAAAAAACCCAACCACTCTTTTTTATAGATATAATAGCTAACACTGTAGCTAAAACGATTAAAACACAAAAAATCAATGAAGCAGATACACTCAATACTAAAAAAAAGCCAAAGATTAAATAAAAGATACTTGCTAATATTTTTTGTAAAATACACCATTTCTCTTTAGTAATACTCATCCACTCATAAAGAACAAAACCGCCAATACACCATACAAATAAAAAAAAGAAGTTTCCTCCCAACCATGTTAGATACAACGCAATAATGCCAAAAACAAAAGCTGTCAGAATACGATAAACCAAATTAGACAAAACAACATCCAAACAATAAAAATAGAAAATACAAGCTCTAAAATTAACGCAAGAAAAACTCCCCTACGCAGTATTTTTATCTCATACCTGTATAATTTCTCTTATAATTTATCATAAATAATTCAGTCTACTAAGATAGCGCTTATGAAACTAATAATCAATGAAAACAGCTTCAAAAATCTCCGTCAAAATTATAAAATATTTTTTTAATATTTTCTCAATATAAAATGAAAAAGCAGTTACCTCTGCCCCATACAAATTAACTAATATAGGTTTCGTATAAAAACACTTTTCTATCAACTATTCGTCATTAAAAAATGAATTACGCCACATAACATCTGCTTGATCAATTATACTCACATGTTTTATAATGAGAAATAAGAGAAAGGTTAGACTTGTTTTTTTGCATTATATTCTTTCCTCAACCTTCATCTTAGAATATTTGAATAATTTCTAATAATGCTTTCATTATGCATTTTAACAAAGACGTGCTCAACTAAAAACCCGCACCATGCTGTTAAATAGTGTCTCCCAGCAAAGGGCATGATTTATCACGCAGACTAAAAAATTAAAACATCTGCCCTTTCAAATCAGTCTCTCCCATATCAAAATGATAGAACACCTTCCTGCATCACACCTTGCTACCACAGAGCACACCACTCCCCACAATTATCCCTAGAAACAATTTACAGGCTGGGAGTAAATATCCTTTTTCTAGTGACAAAATCGTCTTAAACGTGCATAATTTCAGATTCTTTTACGGCTAAAATTTTATCAATATCAGCAATAGTTTCATCCGTGAGTTTTTGAACTTTTTCAGACAAACTATGGGCTTCATCTTGTCCAATTTCACCATCTTTTTCTAACTTTTTCAAATTGTCCAGACCATCCCGACGAACATGACGTGTAGCAACACGCGCTTGCTCTGCATAGTGATGCGCAATTTTTACAAGTTCTTTACGGCGCTCTTCATTCAATTCAGGCAAAGGAATACGTAGATTCGTACCATCAGTTATGGGATTTAAACCAAGACCAGAATCGCGAATAGCGCGCTCTACAGCTCCGACCATCGTTTTATCCCATACAGAAACAGAAAGCATCCGAGGTTCGGGAACAGAAATATTAGCAACCTGATTTATATGCACAACAGAACCATAAGATTCAACGGTCAACGGTTCTAATAAACTGGCCGATGCACGTCCAGTCCGCAAACCACCTAATTCATGTTTAAAAGCCGTAATGGCACCATCCATGCGACGTTTCAGATCATCCATAATTGATGTAACATTCATATTTCTGTCTCCTTCAATTGTCCTTTGAAGCTTACCCTTATTCCGATACTATTGTAAAGCGTCCTGTTCCATTCAAGACCTTAGCCAAACCGCCTTTTTCATGAATGGAATACACAATAATCGGTACATTGTTCTCACGTGCTAAAGTGACCGCCGTTGAATCCATAACAGATAATCCCCATTGCAAAACTTCAACATGTGTTAATTGGTCAAAACGCTTAGCCGTAGGGTCTATTTTTGGATCTGCTGAATAAATACCATCAACTTGTGTTCCTTTAAGAAGGACATCCGCACCAATTTCTGCTGCACGTAAAGTAGCAGCAGAATCAGTGGTAAAAAATGGATTTCCTGTACCACCTGCAAAAATAACAACTTTTCCCTGATTCATATAAGCTATTGCTTTACGTTGCGAGAAGCTTTCACAAATTTGTGGCATAGCAATCGCAGAGAGTACAACAGTTTCAACCCCTAATTTTGTCAAAGATGTTCGCAATGCTAAAGAGTTAATAGCAGTTGCAAGCATTCCCATATGATCACCTGTCACTCGGTCCCCACCATGCGAAGCAACAGCAACGCCACGAAAAATATTTCCCCCACCGATAACAACCGCAACTTCTATCCCCATTGTGCGCACTTCTGCAATATCAGCGGCAATACGGTCTACAACAGAAACATCAATGCCAAAATTCTGCCCTCCCATAAGAGCTTCACCAGAAGCCTTTAAAAGAATACGTTTATACGGAAGTGCTAATGCCATTCATAATCTCCCCAAAAGCACATTTATTTTCGCTTTTGACACCACGAAGGGCACCACTTTTTTCACGTGAGCCCTCTCAACAATTATATTGTTCCCCTCAGAGATTCTACAACCAACGATATGACTTTAAATCTCTGTTCAAGAGTTTGCAATAACTAGCCTTTTACAGCAGCAGCAACCTCTGCAGCAAAATCAGACTCCTCTTTTTCCACACCTTCACCTAATGCAAAACGAATAAAGCCTGTAATTTTTGCTGGAGCACCAATTGATTTCTCAGCATCCTTTAAAGCGGCCTCAACAGTTATATCAGGATTCATAACAAAAGCTTGAGAAAGCAAAACAACCTCTTCAAAAAACTTACGCATACGTCCTTCTACCATTTTTTCAATGATATTTTCAGGTTTTCCAGACTGACGTGCTTGATCTGAAAAAATTTCTTTTTCTCGCTCAACAGCAGCAGCATCAACATCTTGTGCTGTAAGTGCTAATGGATTGGTTGCCGCAATATGCATCGCGACCTGCCGACCAAAAGCAAGAGCAGCCTCTTTATTTCCTGTTGTTTCAATCGCAACCAAAACACCAAGTTTTCCAAGCCCATCAGCCACACTATTGTGTATATAAGTCGCAACAACACCATTCTCAACAGACAATTTAGCGGAACGACGAAATGTCATATTTTCGCCAATTGTACCAATTGCATCTTTAATCGTAAGCTCTACAGTCTTCTCAGAACCTGGATAAAGAGAAACAGAAACAGATTCAACATCCCCTAGCGTATCTAAGGCAGCAGTTGCTACTTTACGCACGATGTCTTGGAATCCATCATTGCGCGCAACAAAATCTGTTTCAGAATTAATCTCAACCAAAACTGCATGTGAATCTTTTGATACGACTCCGATTAATCCCTCAGCTGCTGTACGACCAGCCTTTTTATCTGCTTTAGCTATTCCTTTTTTACGAAGCCAATCAACAGCAGCTTCCATATCACCATTGGTCTCTGCTAGGGCGGCTTTACAGTCCATCATACCAGCGCCAGATAGTTCTCGAAGTTCTTTTACTTGTGCAGCAGTAATGCTCATATTTGCCTCTTTATTTTATAACAGTGAAAGCGTGCAAAATCCCTCTGCACGCCTATAACTTCTTCTTTAGACAATAAAAGTACCTTAATTAGGCATTTTATATTATTCAGAAACTTCTGAAACTGCATTTTCTTCCAAAATAGGCTCCACAGGTGCATCAACTTGAGCTCCTAAATCGATACCCATTGCTCCTTGCTGGCGTGCAATACCATCAAGAGCAGCACGGGCAAAAAGATCGCAATAAAGAGAAATTGCACGTGAAGCATCGTCATTACCTGGTATTGGATGTGTTACGTCATCGGGATCACAATTGGTATCAATAATAGCAATCACTGGAATACCTAAACGCTTTGCTTCTTGGAGTGCAATATTTTCTTTATTCGTATCGATAACAAAGATAAGATCTGGAACAGAACCCATATCTTTAATACCACCAAGCGCACGATTAAGCTTTTCACGATCACGTTCAAGATTTAAACGTTCCTTTTTAGTAAAGCCTTGCGCTTCAGCAGCAAGAATTTTGTCAAGCTTCCGCAAACGATGGATCGAATTGGAAATCGTTTTCCAGTTTGTGAGCATGCCGCCAAGCCAACGTGCATTAACGTAATACTGAGCGGAACGATTCGCCGCATCTGCGATAATGTCAGATGCTTGCCGTTTCGTACCAACAAAGAGAATACGACCACCACGCGCTACAGTATCTGAAACAAGTTTAAGTGCTTGGTGTAAAAGTGGAACGGTCTGAGCAAGGTCAATAATATGGATATTATTACGCTGGCCATAAATATAGGGAGTCATTTTGGGATTCCAGCGATGAGTCTGGTGACCAAAATGCACACCGGCTTCTAAAAGCTGGTGCATAGTAAAATCGGGTAGTGCCATAAATCTTATCCTTTCCGGTTCAACCTCCGCGGAAAAAGCAGGAAGACCTGCTACCGGCGGATGCTTGCTAGAAGTTTCTCACAGATCATTTGCAAACACCCAGACTCCGCGTGTGGAATAGCGCAAACATACTAATATTTGATTCTTTTTCAAGTTATTTTCTTTAATCATTTAATATTTGCATTTTCACATTGATTAAGATCTTTTCCAAGTTCCAAGAATTCGAGACTGTTCAATTTTGCACGCACTGAAAAAGTTCCATAATCTATATGAAGATCACGCATGACACCATTCTCATGTAAGAGAAAACTGCTACGATAAACCGGCAAACCATCTTTATTTTCTCCATCATCAAAATAAGAAATTGTAACAGGCCAATATTCTTCTTCATCCAATTTTCTTACTTTTTCCGTTTCGCTATCAGATAAAAGCGTCTTCTTTTCCCCTATGACGATACTTTCTTTTATAACTTTATCTGCTTTATTTGTCCCATCAAATACAGTAACATTGTAAAAATGATCTCCTGCTTTTGCATGGCGGATAATATTTTTTAGTTGCATCATTGGAAATTCAGCCATTGCAAGCTTATACTCTTTTTCCTTTGGCTTTTTTAAGGTAACTGTGATACCATCTTGCGTACGCTCCGCAACCCCCTCGGCACGATGCACAACCTCTTCTCCCTCTTGATCTGTAATATTAAAACGAAATGTACGGCTGTCTCCTGTTTCATAACTCGTCGTCTGTTGATCCGTCAAACGTACTGGCATATCTTCAATGTGAACACGGCTAATAAAACGAAAACGTGTGCTATAGCCCTGGCATGCCGAACCAGTGAGCTCGTAAACCATTCGTCCTGACATCGCAGAAATTGTCATTTCATGAGAAACACTATCGAGATGAAAATCATAAATTGCTCGATGAGGCACAATAAAAATGGGCTCTTCAGCTCTCGCAGTACATAAAAAAACAATATATAAAATTATTATAAATAATGATCTAATCATTCCCAACTTCCGAACTTTATCCCCGTTGCATAACATCATACAATAAGGCAAAAAAGGCTAATTTCTCAATTAACCACACATTTTCTTAAATCAAAAAATAGATTATGCAATGAATATATTATAAAGCAGCTATGGAGTTAAAATTATGACCAATATGATTGAAAAAAACTTAGAAAAATTCGGAATCACTCTTCCTGAAGTAATCTCCCCCCTTGCCAATTACATCACCACTTCACAAAGTGGCAATCAACTCTTTATTTCTGGACAACTCCCTCTTATTAATGGAAAACCAATAGCCATCGGTAAAGTTGGTGCAACTGTGAATACCGAACAAGCCCAAAAAGCATCTGAAGCTTGCGCTCTCAATATTCTCGCGCAACTCAAGGCAACTCTGGGTGACTTAAATAAAATAAAACGTGTGGTCAAAATTACTGTTTTTGTGGCTGTAGATTCTCATTTTACCGATATTCCTTTTGTTGCCAATGGAGCTTCTAATTTATTCGTCAATATCCTTGGTGAAATTGGAAAACACGCCCGTTCTGCTATTGGTGTTGCCTCTCTTCCTATGGATGTTCCTGTAGAAGTTGAAGCCATCATAGAAATCTAAACCTTCATTAAGACAGTGCATTATCCTAAATATAACTGAAGTCAAAATACTTCTTTGTCTTACACTCTGATAAACCTTGCATTTTTTCGTTTTTAAATTAGAATCTTAAACTTACGATAAAAGGAAATATTTGTATGAAACAAGCTTATGACAATAACAATATTTTTGCTAAATTGATTCGCAATGAAATCCCTTCTGTTCGGGTCTACGAAGATGATGATGTTATTGGATTTATGGATATCATGCCACAGGCACCAGGTCATACGCTGGTCATTCCTAAAAAAGGCTCTAGAAACTTACTTGATGCAGATCCTGAAACATTATTTCCTGTTATTAAAGCTGTTCAAAAAATTGCAAATGCTGTCAAAAAAGCCTTTCAAGCAGATGGCATAACTGTCATGCAATTTAATGAAGCAGCTAGTCAACAAACCGTCTATCACCTTCATTTTCATATTATACCACGTATGGAGGGAATAGAGCTTACCCCTCATAATGATATGGTAACGCCTCCAGAAATACTTGAAGAGAATGCAAAAAAAATTCGTGCAGCTTTATAACACACTCTTAAGTTGTTGTGCTTTTTTTTCCTACACGTTTTTTTGTAAAGTTTTCCATTTTACTTTTCTTTGAACTTACAGATATATCGGAAGATGAAATTTCTAACTGTAAGCTTTCTTTTTTACCATTTGATTTTTGTGTCAATACGCGAACGGTACCACCATTGCGTAACTTTCCAAATAAAATTTCATCAGCTAATGGCTTTTTAATATATTCTTGTATAACACGCCCTAATGGGCGTGCTCCCATCTGAGAATCATATCCTTTATTAGAAAGCCATAAAGTTGCAGAAGGGCTTAATTCAAAACAAATTCCTCGATCAGCTAATTGTGCTTCAAGCTGAAAAATAAATTTTTGCACTATCTGATTGATGATTAAATGAGATAAAGGTGCAAACGGAATAATTGCATCTAACCGATTACGAAATTCTGGTGTAAATAACCGATTGATTGCTTCTATATCCTCACCATCACGATGTACTTTCCCAAATCCAATAGCTGATTTTGCCATATCTGAAGCACCAGCATTGGTTGTCATAATCAAAATAACATTGCGGAAATCAATTTTCTTACCATTATGGTCTGTTAATCTACCATAATCCATTACCTGCAATAAAATATTAAATAACTCTGGATGCGCTTTCTCAATCTCATCTAGCAATAGAACTGCGTGAGGTTTCTGATCAACGGCATCTGTAAGGAGACCTCCTTGATCAAACCCTATATAACCTGGAGGTGCTCCGATTAAACGTGCTACCGTATGCCGTTCCATATATTCTGACATATCAAAACGCAATAATTCAATGCCTAAAGATGATGCAAGCTGTTTTGCAACTTCAGTTTTTCCTACACCTGTTGGTCCTGAAAATAAATAACTTCCTATTGGTTTATCCGGTTCGCGTAAACCTGCTCGCGCCAATTTTATGGATGAAACTAAGACGGAAATTGCCTGATCTTGACCATAAACAACATGTTTGAGTTCTCTTTCAAGCTTACTCAGTATCTTCTGATCATTCCGGGAAACTGTTTTTGATGGAATTCTTGCAATTGTAGCAACAGTCGCTTCAATTTCTTTAACACCTATACTCTTCTTGCGTTGTTTTTGTGGCAAAAGCTTTTGCGCTGCGCCACTTTCATCAATAATATCAATTGCTTTGTCAGGTAACCTACGGTCAATTATATAACGTGAAGATAATTCTACAGATGCCTTCATCGCCTGATCTGTGTATTTAATCTGATGAAAATCTTCAAAGTAAGGCTTCATCCCCTGCAAAATCTTAATCGCATCTGTAACAGAAGGTTCATTAATATCAATCTTCTGAAAACGACGCTCTAAAGCACGATCTTGTTCAAAGAATTTGCGATATTCTCTGTAAGTCGTCGAACCAATACATCGCATAGTTCCAGAAGATAACACAGGTTTCAAAAGATTTGCTGCATCCATATTTCCCCCTAATGTCGCTCCTGCTCCAATTAAGGTATGAATTTCATCAATAAATAAAATAGCATCTGGATACAGCTCAAACTCTTTAATAACTTGTTTTAAGCGTTCTTCAAAATCACCGCGATAACGTGTACCTGCAACAAGTCCCCCCATATCAAGAGAAAATATTGTTGCATTTGATAAAACTTCAGGCACTTGCCCATCAACAATACGCTTTGCCAACCCCTCAATTATAGCTGTTTTCCCTACTCCAGGATCACCAACCAAAAGCGGATTGTTTTTTGACCTTCGACATAAAATCTGTATCATGCGTGAAATTTCTATTTCACGGCCAATTAATAAATCAATTTTTCCATTACGTGCTTTACAATTGAGATCAACACAATAATTCGTTAAAGCACTTGTTCCTCTTTCACCATTATCCGAAATCTGCTGATCTAATTGCTCTTCAAGTCCTTCAAGTAACATGGATAACCCATCATCACGCGTGACACCCTGTGAAATAAAACGTACAGCATCGTAGCGTGTCATTCCCATCTCTTGAAGAAAATATGCTGCATGGCTTTCACGTTCAGAAAAAATTGCAACAAGAACATTTGCCCCCGATACTTCATCTTTTCCAGCTGATTGTGCATGAATCACCGCACGTTGGATAACACGCTGGAAAAAAGCTGTAGGCTTTGTATCCTCATCAGCTCTAATCTGTTCATCTAACTCTGAGCGAAGATAATTGGTTAAGCGCTCTCGCAATTCCTCCACATCTACTTGGCAAGCCTGAATAACGGAATTTGCATCGGCATCATCTAACAGCGCAAGTAGAAGATGCTCTAGTGTTGCATATTCATGCCGTGCTTGAGTAGCAATTGTTAATGCACGATGCAAAACCTCTTCAAGACTAGGTGTAAAAGATGGCATAGCTCCTCACTTCCATTCCATTACACATTGTAACGGATGTTCATTTTGACGCGCACATTCCCTCACTTGTAATATTTTCATTTCAGCGACTTCATAAGTGTAAGTCCCACATTCTCCTATCCCATTGTGATGAACATTTAACATTATCCGCGTTGCCTCTTCGAAACTTTTTTTAAAAAAGTTCTTCAAAACGAAAACAACAAAATCCATAGGTGTGTAATCATCATTAAGCAAAAAAACTCGACATAATTTAGGTTTTTCGAGTTTTTCTCTAGCCTTAGGCATTATAACCGCACCATGCCTACCTTCATCCCAATTCTTGCCCTTTTCATTATGCATAATATGAGCTATAGAGTTTATTATGAGCATCTGTCCCATTATCGTTTTCCATGCAGCACATTTTTATTAATTTTAAATTCTTTCATAACTATTGCAATACCTGTTTGTATTAGAAATTTCCCTCTATGGTTAGACTTCAATCACTCACTCATAAAATAACTTCTGTAAACAAATTAGTAATACCATTCGTCTAAACTGCATCAATAAATTACAGAAAAGGAAGCTTTATAGAAGTTTTTTAGGATAAATGGAGAAATAGGATACTGCAAGTGTATATTAATTATCAAAAAATTATGCGCTACTGTAAAACAATAGCAATTTCTTTTGTTATGTTAGCTTTTTCTTACTGTTGGGCATCCGCCACACCTCAAGGCGCCTATCCTGATAAGTATGCGGCTATTGTTATAGATGCTACTACGGGAAAAACTTTATTTCAAGCCAATGCAACACTGAAACGTTATCCTGCTTCTTTAACAAAAATGATGACATTGTACTTACTCTTTGAAGCTATGCAGATGCGTCGTGTGACACCAAATACACCAATTCCTGTTTCACATTATGCAGCAATGCGTCCACCGACAAAAATTGGATTTAAAGCAGGCCAAACAATTTCTGCAGAATCAGCAGCTAAAGCACTCATTACAAGATCCGCAAATGATGTTGCTGCTGCCATTGCAGAATATCTTGGAGGTAGTGAAAAAAAATTCGCTCAAATGATGACAGTAAAAGCTCGTAAACTTGGCATGAAACATACACATTTTGCAAATGCTTCAGGACTTCCGGATGTGCACAATTATTCTACAGCACGAGATATAGCGACTTTGTCATTAGCTTTACGTAAACATTTTCCCAAACAATATAAATTGTTCAAAACAAAAAGTTTTAATTTCCGTGGACATAAAATTAACAGCCACAATAAACTTGTTAAAATAATGAAAGGTGTCGATGGAATTAAAACAGGCTACACACAAATGTCAGGTTCTAATTTAGCAACTTCGATGCGTCTTGAGGGGCGCTCTATTGTCGCTGTTGTTATGGGAGGTAAATCATCTACTGCACGTGACGAGCATATGGCTAGCTTATTGAATCAATATTTGCCCAAAGCAAGCCAAATGAAAAGTGGTGAACGTTTAATAGCTTCTGTACGCTATCACTTACCCACTGGGGCCAATACTCCTATACCGACCATTAAAGCTGATTCAAGTAATTTTGACGATGAAATTTCGACTATGTTGACAGCATTTGCAGAACAACCTAAAAACTCCAATATCGCAATAACGGCTGTCAATAAGGTAATTATACCAATACCGAATCCTCAAAAAACTATACCGGCTGAGACTCATAAAATTGTAACAGTCTCTTTGTCCGAAAATGCCGGATGGGCTATCCAAATTGGTTCTCTTCCTAGTGAAGAACAAGCAAAAACTCTACTTTTAAAAGCAAAAAATATAGCTTTTTCTACTTTAAAGCACGCATCTTCACACATGCAACTGTTTGAAAAAAATGGGCGGCGTTATTACCGAGCGCGCTTTACAGGGTTTCAATCAAAAAAAGCTGCATTTGACGCTTGCTCTACATTAAAGAAAGCAAATTTTAACTGCTATACTGTAGCCTACTAAAAATTTTTGAATTCTGCGTTAAGGATAGTATTATGACAGATAATGCTTTTGCTTCATTCCATAAAAAAGAAATTTTATTGAAGCAATCATCCCTCCTTTCATTGCGTCCTCTTCACGATGCTGCCGCAAAACTTACTGGTTTAAAATATAATTCTACTGCATTAGATACACAGTCTCTTGTTAACCTTCTCATTTGCCAAACAATGCGCAACCGTCGTCTCATAATGCCTCCTGTACGCATTCATTTACGCGTTGCGAGCCAAACTGGTAATGTGCCTATTAAAATCCGTTTAGGAGCAACAAATATTTAATTCTACAGACCCTCTCTAAAAAATTATTTTATTATTAACCATTATCTACAACCTTAGAAAACCTTTTGATAAACATACTTTTTTCTTAAATTGTTGAATTTTCTGACAGCTTTTCCAACTATCCAATATCTCCAAGCTTTCAATAAAACATTGTTAAGGACATAAAAATACCCAATATTTTTCCACTTTTGGATTTAATATAAAAAATTATCCTTGATATCTTTCTGGAAAAAATGAATAGCTTCATTAGATGAAAGCTTATCATTTGGTGGGATTATTGTAAAAGTTCAATAAAGAAAATCCCTCTTAATAACGCTCCCTATACAACATAAACGCTGTAAAAAAAAAACAATCTCACTTCTCTTACTTGTATTTATGTCAACAGGCACAGAAAATTGGAAAATACAAATACTATCGATGAAAAAACGTAAATAAATTATCAGATTAAATATTATGATAACGATTCCCATAAGATTTTAATTTATAATTATAATTTATTTTTTGCATATTGAACAAGAGATTTTCGTAAAATACTCTTATTTTACTTCTTATATTGAATCAGTCAAAATCGCTCGCTTGCTCATCACGAGCAAAATTGACATATAAACCATTTACAAAAGGAATCAAAGTATCCCTTATGAATCATTTCAAGTACTAGGATCTTTTGTAATATTGAACGTTGAAAAAAAGGATGATATTGCTGGTTTTCTCCCTTTATAAATAAAGATGCTAATACTCTATAGATTTTATACCATTCATGGAAAACTTACATTATATTATTCATATGCAAGATACTGATTTATAAAGATAATTAATTATTTTGTATGTTAGATGAGAATCTCGAATATCGTAAGATTCTCTCATTTAAAATCTGTTTATGTTGAATCAATCAAAACCGTCTCTTGCATGTTATGAGCGAGATTAGTGTGTAGCGTGAAACTGTACCAAAAAGACTAAAAATGCCTATAATGAACCGTTTCAAATGCCAAGTGCTTTAGTCCCCCTGTACAGAGGGGGGTTCTGGCAAAGTGTGTAACCATGCCAGCGTACTTCTTTTTATTAAGCATAAAGATGGAGACAGCTCAATGGATTTACCGTTATATCATTCACAGGTGCCATCGCGAAATGAGCTTGGGGGCACCTGAGAGATATTTTTTTAAAACGAACTCACGAACGCGTAACACGATAATGTTCTATCGTGTGCATTCTATTCTCATGAGAATTTTTATAAATATTTCTTAATGTATACGTTATTATTTATTTTAATTTTTTTGTCGGTACAAAATTTATAAATAAAAAAGATATTTCCAATATATCTCTTAATTATTGTAAATTAGTGTTTTTTTCAAGGCATTTTTTATCATACTAGGTAGAAAAAAACTTCACTTTTAAAAAATTAAAACCTTTAAAATTCTACTTTCTTCATCATAATTATTCAGACTTAAAACAAATTTTCCTTGGATACTCAGGCATAATCTTCCATTACTTAAAAGATATATGGCTATGGAAACTTTTTAAAGCCATAAAACCCAGCTAAAAATAATGGCAGATTGATCACTAATTTTACTTTACGCTTTCTTATTTTTTCCAAATTACACTTTTTCCCCACTTTAGAGACAAATCAAACAGATGTACAACACTCTCCCCTCCAAGCTTGCATGCAACACCTATTATTCGTTAAGAAAACACTGAATCATCTCAGATTTATTTCAAACTACTGCTGCATTAAAGTGGAATTTTGATTTATAAGGAACAAAAAACATAAGCTTTATTAGGAAATACGATCTCTCTCCAAAAAGTCCAGTTATGGATTGAAAAATGTTCCAGCTCTTAACAAGATATCGCATTGACTGCAAGACCACCTTTACTTGTCTCTTTATAGCGTTCACTCATATCATGACCAGTCTGGCGCATTGTTTCTATACAAGCATCAAGAGAAACAAAATGATCTCCATTACCATATAATGCAAGAGAAGAAGCCGTTACCGCCTTAACAGCTCCCATTGCATTACGCTCAATACAAGGCACTTGTACAAGACCTGCAACAGGATCACATGTCATTCCCAAGTGATGTTCAAGCGCAATTTCTGCCGCATTTTCAATTTGAGCTGGTGTTCCACCTAACGCTGCGGTCAACCCTGCTGCGGCCATTGAAGATGCCGTTCCAACTTCACCTTGACACCCAACTTCTGCACCAGAAATAGAGGCATTATGTTTAATAACACCACCTATAGCTGCTGCCGTTAATAGAAAATTATGTATTCCCTCTCGATCTGAATCATCATTAAACTGAAGATAATAACGCAAAACGGCTGGGACAACACCGGCTGCTCCATTTGTTGGTGCTGTAACAACACGACCACCTGCTGCATTTTCCTCATTGACTGCTATAGCATATACCGAAAGCCAATCATTTGCCCAAAGTGGATAATTGTAATTTTTCTTTTGTTTTTCCAAAAGCGTTTCATGCAGCTTTTTAGCGCGCCTTAAAACACGCAATCCACCAGGCAACTCACCTTCTTGTGAAAGACCTCTATCAATGCAATTTGTCATCGCTGAAAAAATTTCATCAAGCCCTACATCAAGAGAAGAACGCTCTATCTTTGTTTCTTCATTTAAGCGCTTCATTTCAGCAATTGAAAGCCCTGATTTTTCTGCCATTGATAACATTGTACAAGCAGAATCGAATGGATATGGTACCTCAAATGCTTCTGGTTGTATATTATCATTCATATGGCTTAATTCATCCTCAGTCACAACAAAGCCACCACCGATAGAATAATAAATCTGCCGCAACAGAACATTCCCATCAGTATCAAGTCCTTCAAAGGCTAGTCCATTTGTATGTCCAGGGAGGATTTGCTTTCGTTCAAAAATAAGATCACGTTGCACATCAAACTGATAAGCGGGATGACCTTCTGGTTGCACTTTTTTTTCACGTATAACTTTTTCTAACAAAAACCCCATGCTATCAGGATCAACAGTAGAAGCTTTTTCTCCTAAAAGTCCTAATATGATAGCTCTATCTGTTGCATGACCAATACCCGTGAAAGCTAAAGAACCATAAAGATAAACACGTATACGAGAAACTTGAACATCAGACGACTGAGAAAAATCTCCTATCTTTTGCAAAAACATATTAGCAGCAGTCATTGGTCCCATCGTATGTGAGCTAGAAGGACCAATCCCAATTTTAAAAAGTTCAAAAACAGATAGAAACACGTATCACCTTAAACTATAGTACAGCTTGAGCATATATGCTTTTTCATAACGTTTCTTCCGTTTAAAATCAAATTGCGAGATAAACTAAAAAAATGACAACAATAAACACGAATGTCGCTCGTCTTGCTACCACCCAACACTTTCTTTCTATAGTGTTTTCCATTAGCCAACCTTTAAAACGGACAATGCCCCTAGAGTCACCACTCCCAATGTTCCAAACGTAGTAAAATAAGTGTTAATATGCAATATTAAAATTCAATAAGGATGAGAAATCTTATCGGAAATATTTTTCATAATGCACTAAGTTCTTCAAAACATATGCTTAATTGTATAAAATATTTTATGGGTATGTTTCAATGAAACGTACAAATTTTTCTAACGATTCTCGTTCTGTCTCAAAATTGTTTTCTGGAGCACTCATATCGCGATAACCAAGTGCCATACCACAGATAATATGGCGATCAGAAGGAATAGATAAAAGCGTACGAATCTGTTTATGATAATCAGCAAAAGCAGCTTGAGGACAGGTATCTAATCCAAATCCACGTGCTGCTAACATAATGGTCTGCATAAACATACCCAAATCAAGCCAACTCCCCATTTCCATGTCGTGATCCATTGTAAATAAGAGTCCTACAGGTGCATCAAAAAATAAAAAATTTCGCGCCTTTTGATGAAGTATTTTTTCTTCATCACCTTTTTGAATTCCAAGACTCTGATAAAGATCCAAACCAACTTTTCGACGCCTTGAAATATAGGGCTCACGCCACTGACGTGGATAATAACTATATTCACGCTCTCCTTTTACACCTGAAAGCACAAGTTGTGAAAGCTCTTGCCCTACTTTCTGTAATACACTTCCTGTAAGCACAATTACTTGCCATGGCTGAATATTTGTTCCAGATGGTGCACGTGCTGCAAGTTTTAAGATTTCTTTGATTGTTTCCAAACTAACTGGCTGATCAGTAAAAGCGCGAATTGACTTTCGTGACAATATAGATTGAAAAACACTCATAGGAGAAACTGTCATTGTTTTTACTTTCTTTATGAAAAATAGTTTTTTCTTATCAAGAATAATATACTGCGAAAATACCTTTGCAGCTTTTTCAAACACTCTATTTCTTTAAATGACTTACACATTTCACGCAGTGGTAAATATTCCCCTTAGAGACGGTATAATCTATCTCTTTTAAGAGAAAGAAATTAGTCTAAAAGAAGACAAAATAAATTTATAATCAATGACTACCCCCCAACTCCGCTAAGCTCTCAAAAAAACTCTCTTCAATTCGTTCTAAATCCTGTAGAAGATCATCAACATCATGCTGCATCTGCTTTAAATCAGTTTGTTTTTTATGAATTCCTGCAATTAATTTCTTAAGCTTTTTCTCATCATCAGGTGGTTTTCCAACCATTGTCAACATATCAGATATTTCAGACAACGAAAATTTTACTCTGTTAGCATACAGGATTTGTTTTAACTTATGACGATCCGTTTATGTATAAAGCCGTGTACTTCCACACCGAAAAGGGATAAGAAGTCCCTCTTCTTCATAGCAAAGTTCGAGCTATTATTGAAAACTCACGTGTTAATTTTCCAATTGAATAATATTCGTACATTTTATTATTCTGTCTGCATAGATCACATTGTTATAAGAAATATGTCTATTTTTTATAAAACTTAGTGAGCACCTTAATCTCTACTTTTCTGCATTCTAATTTAGAAGAAAATACATTCACAAACATTGTATAGTAGAGAATCAATTATTTTTTAGATTATAGAAAAGACTCTTGATCTTTCATCATAAGTCCTTTTAAATTTTTATAGAAGATATCAATCAAAAATTTTCCTAAAGTTCAAAATCAATCTTATTTGATTTGTAGATAATCAACTCTTTTCCTTGAATATGATTTTTGAGTTTCACATATTTTGGAAAAATTCTATACTGCTTTTAGAAATTAAGAAACTTTAAAATAAAGTAACAAAAAAGATAAGCATCATTACAAAATAATAAGCTACTAAAGATGTTTAAAATAACTATCGCCTTATAATTTTTGATATTTTTCAAGAAAATATACAACTTCTGCATTTCGAAATAAAAAACGTCTGAACTTTCTATTCAGACGTTTTTATATTATGTGGTGTTGTATTTAAATTATTCAGTAACGGCCCCGGTTGTCATATTTGTCAACATAGCCTTAGCCACTTCGTTATTACTAGACTTACGCTGCTCATCTACAATCAAATCATCACGAACTGCAGCAATACGACGGATTTGAGAAATTGTACCACCCGTACCTGCTGGAATAAGACGACCGACAATAACGTTCTCTTTAAGTCCTTGCAAAGTATCAATTTTACCAGAAACTGCTGCTTCAGTAAGAACACGTGTTGTTTCCTGAAACGATGCCGCCGAAATGAAAGAAGGTGTTTGAAGAGAAGCTTTTGTAATTCCAAGAAGAATGGGATTACCAGATGCAGGTTTCTTCCCTTCTGCAATCAAATTATCATTGATTTCATCAAGTTCAATACGATCAACATTATCACCTGGAATATAACCAGAATCTCCAGATTCAGTAATTTCAACTTTTTGCAACATTTGACGAACAATCACTTCAATGTGCTTATCATTAATAAGAACTCCCTGCAGACGATAAACCTCCTGAATCTCATTAACAAGATAAGATGCCAAAGCTTCAACCCCCTTAATCGCCAAGATGTCATGAGGTGCTGGATTACCATCAAGGATATAATCTCCCTTTTCAATTTGATCGCCTTCTTGGAAGTGGAACAACTTACCTTTTGGAATCAAGTATTCTACTGCCTCAAGAGTTTTATCATTTGGTTCAATAATGATACGACGTTTATTCTTATAACCACGGCCAAATCGAATTGTACCACTAACTTCAGCAATAATCGCATGATCCTTTGGACGACGCGCTTCAAAAAGCTCAGCCACACGAGGAAGACCACCCGTAATATCTTTCGTCTTGGCACTTTCCATTGGCAAACGAGCAATAACATCACCAGCCTTAACATGAGCACCAAGCTCAACAGAAAGAATAGTTTCCACTGACATCATATAACGGGCTTCACCTCCCTTATACAATTTAGCAATGGATTCACCTTCTTTATCCGTGTGAATAATAATAGCTGGTTTAAGATCCGCACCACGTGGATTAGCGCGCCAATCAATCACCAAACGCTTCGTAATACCCGTAGATTCATCAGCTGTTTCAGTGACAGATAAACCATCAATCATATCTTCAAAACCCACATAGCCTTCAACTTCCGTTAAAATTGGACGTGTATAAGGATCCCATTCTGCTATACGTTGGCCACGTTTAACCACATCACCATCATCAACAAAAATATGAGCACCATAGCTAACACGATGTACAACGCGCTCTTTTCCTAACTCATCCTTGATAAGGATAGCCATATTACGCCCCATAACAACCAAATGGCCTTCAGAGTTACGAACTACATTACGATTACGAATCTCCACCTTACCTTCATAAGATGCCTCTAAATACGATGAATCAACAACCTGCGCAGTTCCTCCTAAGTGAAAAGTACGCATAGTAAGCTGTGTTCCCGGCTCACCAATGGATTGAGCAGCAATAACACCAACCGCTTCTCCCTGATTAACAGGTGTTCCACGCGCCAAATCACGACCATAGCATTTTGCACAAACACCAAGACGTGTTTCACATGTTAATGCAGAACGAATTTGAACAGATTGAATCCCAGCTGCTTCAATCTTCGCGACATCAGCTTCCTCAATCATTGCTCCACCTTCAAGGATAACCTCTCCAGAGACAGGATGTAGAATATCAACAAGCGCTGTACGACCAAGAATTCTTTGCCCAAGGGAGGCAACAATTTGTCCTGCATCAACAATCGGCTGCATGGTAAGCCCTTTTGCGGTACCACAATCAACTGCTGAAATAATAGCATCCTGTGCAACATCAACAAGACGCCGTGTTAAATAACCAGAGTTCGCCGTCTTTAACGCAGTATCAGCAAGTCCTTTACGTGCACCATGCGTGGAATTGAAGTATTCATTAACAGTTAGACCTTCTTTAAAATTTGAAATAATGGGTGTTTCAATAATTTCACCCGATGGTTTTGCCATTAATCCACGCATACCGGCCAATTGTCTCATCTGGTTAGCAGAACCACGAGCACCAGAGTGCGACATCATATAGATAGAATTCATCGGCCGTTGACGACCTGTTTTAGGATCAAAATCCACAGCTTGAATACGTTTCATCATTTCATCTGCGACGCGATCTGTACATTTACCCCAAGCATCTACAACCTTATTGTATTTTTCACCTTGTGTAATCAAACCATCATTATATTGCTGTTCGTACTCCTTAGCCAAAGCTTCTGTTTCTGCGACTAAACGCGACTTACTATCAGGAATAACCATATCGTCCTTACCGAATGAAATTCCTGCACGACAAGCATAAGAAAAGCCAAGCTGCATAATACGGTCACAAAAAATAACCGTCTCTTTTTGTCCACAGTGCCGATAAACATGATCAATCATTTTAGAAATGTTCTTTTTCGTCATCTCTTGATTGACAATATCAAATGAGATATCCGCACTTTTTGGCAAAAGCTCACCGATAATCAAACGACCAGGTGTCGTATCATAAAGTTTAGAGACTTCTTTTCCATCCTTCCCCATATTCTTAACACGGCCTTTAATCTTCGTATGAAGCGTTATAACCTTATTTTCCAAGGCATAATGAAGCTCACCTATATCAGAAAAGGCCATTCCTTCACCTGGTTCTTTTTCAGAAACAATTGAAAGATAATAAAGACCAAGAACCATATCCTGTGAGGGAACAATAATGGGAGCACCATTGGCCGGATGAAGAATATTATTGGTGGACATCATCAAAACACGGGCTTCAAGTTGTGCTTCAAGAGAAAGCGGAACATGAACCGCCATCTGATCACCATCAAAATCCGCATTAAAAGCAGTACACACCAATGGATGTAGCTGTATAGCTTTTCCCTCAATCAAGATAGGCTCAAAAGCTTGAATTCCCAAACGGTGCAATGTTGGTGCACGATTGAGCAAAACAGGGTGTTCACGAATAACCTCATCCAAGATATCCCAAACTTCTGGATGTTCTTTTTCAACAAGCTTCTTTGCCTGCTTTACCGTTGATGAATAGCCTTTTGCATCAAGCCGCGCATAAATAAAAGGCTTAAATAATTCAAGAGCCATTTTTTTGGGAAGACCACATTGATGTAATTTTAATTCAGGACCCGTCACGATAACAGAACGCCCCGAGTAATCAACACGCTTCCCAAGTAAGTTCTGACGAAAACGCCCTTGCTTGCCCTTCAACATATCTGATAAAGACTTAAGAGGACGTTTATTGGCTCCAGTAATCACACGCCCACGCCGTCCATTATCAAACAATGCATCAACAGCTTCTTGTACCATACGCTTTTCATTGCGTACGATAATTCCAGGAGCTCGCAATTCAATCAGCCGCTTCAAGCGGTTATTACGATTAATAACACGCCGATAAAGATCATTCAGATCTGATGTCGCAAAACGCCCACCATCAAGCGGAACCAATGGACGCAAATCCGGTGGAATAACCGGAATTGTTTTCATAATCATCCACTCTGGCTTATTTCCAGATTCAAGAAAATTTTCAACGATTTTAAGTCGTTTAATCAATTTTTTCTGCTTTAACTCTGAAGTTGTTTCAGCTAATTCAAGACGCAAATCATTAGCGATTTTATCTAACTCCATACTAGCTAAAAGCTCGTAAATAGCTTCAGCGCCAATCATAGCTGTAAACTGATCTTCTCCAAATTCATCAATAGCAAGCATATATTCTTCTTCAGAAAGAAGCTGATGGAGCTTAAGAGATGTTAACCCTGGTTCGGTTACAATATAATTCTCAAAATAAAGAACCCGTTCAATATCTTTTAAAGTTAAATCTAAAAGTGTAGAAATACGGCCTGGTAATGATTTAAGAAACCATATATGCGCAACGGGTGCCGCAAGTTCAATATGCCCCATACGCTCACGACGTACGCGCGAAAGAGTAACCTCTACACCACATTTTTCACAAATAATGCCCTTATACTTCATGCGTTTATATTTGCCACATAGACATTCATAGTCCTTAATAGGGCCAAATATACGTGCACAAAAAAGACCATCACGTTCTGGTTTAAAAGTCCGATAATTAATAGTCTCAGGCTTCTTAATCTCACCATACGACCAGGACAAAATTTTCTCAGGACTCGCAATAGAAATACGAATAGAGTCAAATGTCTGCGCTGGCGCTTGAGGATTGAAAAGATTCATGACCTCGTGGTTCATGCTGTTCTCCTTCAAAGATTCTTAGAACCTGTTGTAATATCTCATTTATTTTATAACAGATCTTCTTTAAAATACATTTACTTTTAAAAATGACCTGTATAGCCTTAATAAGGTTATTGAGCCTCTTAAAGTAATAAGAGCGCAGCCCTTTTCTAGTGCGCTCCTTGAATTATTATTCTGCCGTATCAGACAATGCCCGCTGTGCAATAAGTTCACGCGCATCATCAAGCTCCACATTAAGAGCAAGTGAGCGCATTTCTTTTACCAACACATTAAAGCTTTCGGGTATACCTGCCTCAAATGTATCATCACCACGCACAATTGCCTCATAGACTTTTGTTCGACCAGCCACATCATCTGATTTTACTGTTAGCATCTCCTGCAAAGTGTATGCAGCACCATAAGCTTCAAGCGCCCATACCTCCATTTCACCAAAACGCTGACCACCAAATTGTGCCTTACCTCCTAATGGCTGCTGCGTAACAAGTGAATAGGGACCAATAGAACGCGCATGAATCTTATCATCAACAAGGTGATGCAATTTCAACATGTAAATATATCCCACCGTTACTGGACGATCAAAAGGCTCCCCAGTACGACCATCATAAAGCGTAACCTGCCCTGAACTATCTAAGCCTGCGTCTTCCAGCATCATGTTAATATCAGACTCATGTGCTCCATCAAAAACAGGCGTTGCAATTGAAACCCCTTTCTTCATCTGCAATGCCAATTTGTAAAGGCTTTCATTATCATACTGACGAACTGGTTCATTATGATTATCATCAGGCATAAGATTTTCAATACGCTGACGCAACGGCAATATATCCCCAGTCTCTTGATATAACTCTAACAAAGCACCAATCTTCTTGCCCATCCCCGCACATGCCCAACCAAGATGCGTTTCAAGAATTTGTCCAACATTCATACGACTAGGCACACCCAGCGGATTCAAGACGATATCAGCATGGGTCCCATCTTCAAGAAATGGCATATCTTCTACGGGAAGAATACGTGAAACAACACCCTTATTCCCGTGACGTCCCGCCATCTTGTCACCTGGTTGGATTTTGCGCTTCACAGCCACAAAAACTTTCACCATTTTCATGACACCAGGAGGCATTTCATCACCTCTTTGGACCTTTTCAACCTTATCCATAAAGCGACGTTGTAATGCTTCTTTTGATTCATCATATTGCTTGCGCAAAGCTTCAATTTCATTTTGAAGCTTTTCATCCTCAACAGCAAATTGCCACCACTGGGATCGCGGATAATGCCCCATTACTGTACTATCAAGCTTTTTACTACCCGAAAAGCCTTTCGGACCTTCTACAGCAACTTTACCTGTCAACATATCGGTGAGGCGCGCATAAACATTGCGATCAAGAATAGACTGTTCATCATCACGGTCTTTTGCTAAACGCTCAATTTCTTCACGCTCAATTGCCATCGCACGTTCATCTTTTTCCACGCCATGGCGATTAAAAACGCGAACTTCAACAACAGTACCAAAAGTCCCAGGAGGCATACGCATAGAAGTATCACGAACATCGGATGCCTTTTCCCCAAAAATTGCACGCAGAAGCTTTTCTTCCGGCGTCATGGGACTTTCACCTTTCGGGGTAATCTTTCCAACTAAAATATCACCTGGTTGAACTTCAGCACCAATATAAATAATGCCAGCTTCATCAAGATTTCTTAACGCTTCTTCCGCAACATTAGGAATGTCGCGCGTAATTTCCTCAGGTCCAAGTTTTGTATCGCGTGCCGCAACTTCAAATTCCTCGATATGAATTGAAGTAAACACATCATCAGCAACAATGCGCTCGGATAACAAAATAGAATCTTCATAATTGTATCCATTCCAAGGCATAAAGGCTACGAGAACATTCCGCCCAAGAGCCAAATCACCAAGATCCGTGGATGGACCATCTGCAATGATATCACCTTTCTCTACCCTATCACCGACATGTACAAGAGGACGCTGATTAATACAAGTGGACTGATTAGAACGCTGAAATTTCTGTAAGCGGTAAATATCAACGCCTGATTTTGAAGGATCTAAATCTTCTGTTGCACGGATAACAATACGGGTAGCATCGACTTGATCAACAACACCACTACGTTTTGCACTCACAGCAGCTCCTGAATCGCGCGCAACAATAGATTCCATTCCCGTCCCAACAAATGGCGCTTCAGCGCGTACAAGAGGAACTGCTTGACGCTGCATGTTCGATCCCATAAGCGCACGATTCGCATCATCATTTTCCAAAAAAGGAATAAGCGCTGCTGCAACTGAAACCAACTGTTTTGGTGAAACATCCATCAAATCAACATGATCACGCGGCGCCATTAAAACTTCACCAGCATGACGGCAAACAACAAACTCTTCTATAAAACGACCTTCGTTATCTAATGAAGAATTAGCCTGAGCGACATAATGCTTTGCTTCTTCCATCGCTGAAAGATAAATAACTTCTTTTGTGACTTTTCCATCAATAATTTTTCGATATGGGCTTTCAATAAAGCCATATTTGTTAACTCGCGCAAATGTTGCTAAGGAGTTAATCAGACCAATATTGGGGCCTTCTGGTGTTTCAATCGGACAAATACGACCATAATGCGTAGGATGTACGTCACGGACTTCAAAACCCGCACGTTCACGAGTCAAACCACCTGGACCAAGAGCAGAAAGACGGCGCTTATGGGTAATTTCTGACAATGGATTGGTTTGATCCATAAACTGCGACAATTGTGAAGACCCAAAAAATTCACGGACTGCTGCTGCCGCAGGCTTTGCATTAATCAAATCCTGTGGCATAACTGTATCAATTTCAACCGATGACATACGCTCTTTTATCGCACGCTCCATACGAAGAAGACCAATGCGATATTGATTTTCCATCAACTCCCCGACGGAACGAACGCGACGGTTGCCAAGATTATCAATATCATCAATTTCACCACGTCCATCACGCAATTCAACCAACATCTTAACAACAGCAAGAATATCCTCTTGGCGTAAAATGCGAACTGTGTCTGGACAATCAAGATCCATACGTAAATTCATCTTAACACGCCCGACAGCGGAAAGATCATAACGCTCTGGATCAAAAAACAATGAATGGAACATTGCTTCTGCTGTATCGATTGTTGGTGGTTCACCTGGACGCATCACCCGGTAAATATCAAATAACGCATCCTGCCGACTTTCATTTTTATCCACCTTCAAAGTATTGCGGATGTAAGCGCCAATATTCATGTGATCAATATCAAGAATATTGACTTGATCAGCACTAACATCGAGCAGAACTTTTAATACTTTTTCGTCAATTTCATCACCAGCTTCAAGGTAGATTTCACCTGTTTCGTAATTGACGATATCTTCGGCTAGATAACAACCTAATAAATCATCTTCACTAACTTTAACCGCTTTAAGTCCTTTTTCTACCAAAGACTTCGCATTACGAACTGTTAATTTTTTACCAGCCTCCGCAACGACTTCACCACTATCTGCATCTATAAGGTCAGAAATGAGCTTCATTCCTTTAAAGCGATCCACAGAATAAGGAACTCGCCATCCTTCTCCATCACGCTCATAAGTCACTTTATCATAAAACGTCGATAGAATATCCGACGCATCCATACCTAATGCCATCAAAAGACTAGTAACAGGAATCTTGCGCCGTCGATCAATACGCGCATAAATGATGTCCTTAGCATCAAACTCAATATCAAGCCAAGAACCACGATACGGAATAACACGAGCAGCAAAAAGAAGCTTTCCTGATGAATGGGACTTTCCTTTATCATGGTCAAAAAAGACACCAGGAGAACGATGCATCTGAGAAACAATAACACGCTCCGTACCATTAACAATAAAGGTACCATTCGTCGTCATTAAAGGCATATCGCCCATATAAACGCCTTGCTCTTTAATGTCTTTGATATCTTTGGAGCCAGTATCCTCATCAACATCAAAAACAATCAAACGCAATATGACCTTTAATGGGGCAGCATAAGTTAAATCACGTTGACGGCACTCTTCAACATCAAATTTTGGTAAATCAAATTCATAACCTACAAACTCAAGCATAGCTGTACCGGAAAAATCTGAAATAGGAAAAACCGATTTAAAAACAGCTTGCAAACCTTCATCTGGTCGCCCACCTTTCGGTTCCTCAACCATGAGAAATTGATCGTATGAGGCTTTTTGAACCTCAATAAGATTCGGCATTTCTGCTACTTCAGGAATCTTACCAAAAAATTTCCGTACGCGCTTACGACCATTGAATTGAGACATCATTGCGTGAGTCTGAGCCATCGTCGCTCCTTGATCTTTACTCTTCAAGGTAGACCAACCTTGAAAGCCTTATACCATTAACCTGCATATGCAGACCAGTTCACTTGACACTCAATAATGAGCATCATTAACTTTCCCCACCAACATAAGCCATTTATCTCTTTGACTCTATGATGAAGGGGTAAGTAATCCAAACCTATCCCATTCCTGTTACGAAACCATTGGGAAAAGTTTTTTACTCATTATTTTCCCTCTTTGTATTAAGAGAAAGAAAATCGGCGAACATAAATGCCCGCCGATAAAATTAAATTTACTTAAGTTCCACCTTAGCACCGGCAGCTTCAAGTTGAGATTTAATTTTTTCTGCTTCTTCTTTAGAAGCAGCCTCTTTAATAGGCTTAGGTGCACCTTCAACCAGATCTTTAGCTTCTTTAAGACCAAGTCCAGTAAGAGCACGAACTTCCTTAATAACATTAATTTTTTGTGCGCCACCTTCAACAAGAATAACATCAAATTCTGTTTTTTCTTCAGCAGCTGGAGCAGCAGCACCAGCAACAGCAGCGACAGCTACAGGAGCAGCAGCCGAAACTCCCCACTTTTCTTCAAGTAACTTAGAAAGCTCAGCGGCTTCCAAAAGGGTTAGATTAGAAAGGTCTTCTACGATCTTCTCTAGATCAGCCATTTTTAAATTCCTTCAATTAAAAGATTTGAACCATTATTAAATCTTATTCAAAAAAACAGAAAAGCATTAAAGCTCTTCCATAAACGTAAATACAAACAGCCTTAAGCCGCCTTATCCTCCTGAGCATATGCTCCAATGACACGTGCAACCTGACCAGCAGGGGCATTAACAACCTGTGCAATACGGGTCGCAGGGGTAGAAATCATACCCACAAGTTTTGCACGCAACTCGTTTAATGAAGGCAATGAAGCCAATGACTTCACAGCATCTACAGTTAAACTTGTTGCACCCATTGAACCGCCAAGTATGACAAATTTGTCATTGCTTTTCGCAAAATCAACAGCAACTTTCGGTGCTGTGATTGGATCTTCTGAATAAGCAATAAGTGTTTGTCCAGTAAACAAACCCACTATCGATTCAGATTCCGTGCCCTGAAGAGCGATTTTAGCAAGACGGTTTTTGGCGACCTTAACGGCACCGCCAGCTTCACCCATTTTCGAACGCAGATCATTCATCTGTGAAACTGTCAGACCGGAATAATGTGCAACAACAACAGAACCAGACTTCCGAAAAGCCTCGTTAAGCCATGTAACAAATTCGCGTTTTTCCGCTCTATTCACTGTCTCTCTCCATTTAACAGATTTGCTTAAAACAAACCTGTTGGTTACCTTTGATAACATAAAATACTTCATGTCACCGATGAGGATCCTGTCCCCTTTTTCACGCACAGCGTTCAAAGGCAACCTTGGCTCAAACCCTTTAAGTCTTTTAACTCTCAGTTTTTACCCCAGTCTCATGCAGGTTTTTTTGATTAAGATACTTAAAAGCATCACCTACAATCTCGGACAGGATATTCCGGAATTTCTCCCGGTACAACCTAAGCCCTATAAAGCTTAGATAGCGAGCTGATCAAAATCAGCATTTTAAATACAATTTTGATATTCCCATACCCCAAAACAAAATTATAAATCAGCTTATACTAGCTCTGAACGAACCGTTGCTGGATCAACTTTAACACCAATTCCCATAGTCGACGAAACAGCAACGCGCTTAATATACTCACCTTTTGCACCTTGCGGTTTGGCTTTAATAACTGCACTTGCAAAGGCTTTTATATTTTCTACGATTTTTTCAACACCAAAAGAAGCCTTACCAATACCAGCATGCACAATACCAGCTTTTTCCACACGAAACTCAACAGCACCACCTTTAGAAGCTTTGACAGCACCGGCGACATCAAGTGTTACAGTACCAACTTTCGGATTAGGCATCAAACTCCGTGGACCAAGAATCTTACCAAGACGACCAACAAGAGGCATCATGTCTGGCGTTGCAATACAACGATCAAAATCTATAGTCCCTCTATTAACGCTTTCAAATAAATCTTCGGCACCCACAATATCAGCTCCTGCCGCCTTAGCTTCCTCAGCCTTATCCCCACGAGCAAAAACGGCAACACGAATATTTCTCCCTGTTCCATTAGGCAAATGAGCAACGCCTCGAACCATTTGATCAGCATGACGAGGATCAACACCCAAGTTCATTGAAATTTCGATTGTTTCATCAAACTTAGCAACGGCACGCTCCTTAACCATTGAAACGGCATCTTTTAAAGCGTAGAGTTCATTAAAATCAATATCTTTTCGGATATTTTTTATTCTTTTTGCTACTTTTGCCATAATATTAGCCCACCACTTCCAAGCCCATCGAGCGAGCAGAACCTTCAACCATACGCATTGCTGCCTCAATGTCATTCGCATTAAGATCTTTCATCTTTGATTCCGCAATCGAACGAATTTTATCGCGAGAAATGCTTCCTACAGACACTTTACCAGGCTCTTTTGAGCCAGATTTCAGGTTTGCTTCCTTCTTTAAAAAGAATGATACAGGAGGCGTCTTGAGAAAAAAGGTGAAAGACTTATCTTGGTAATACGTAATAACAACTGGAATCGGTGCCCCCTTTTCCATTTCTTGTGTCGCTGCATTAAACGCCTTACAAAATTCCATTATATTAATACCACGCTGCCCAAGAGCTGGACCAATTGGTGGAGATGGAGTAGCAGCTCCTGCAGGAACCTGCAACTTAAGCTGACCTATACTTTTTTTTGCCATAACAATCTGCCTTTAATTTCACTGGTATACTGACAATTCATCTTGCCCGTTACCCGCTTGCAGTCACGTGGTTCGGATCATTAAGCCGACAAAAGCTATAAATCACCTCCCACTCCTTCCTTAAAGTAATTAAAACTACTCTAAGTTTAATCAGAGTTTTTCAACCTGACCAAATTCCAAATCAACAGGCGTAGGACGCCCAAAAATAAGCACTTCAACCTTAAGACGAGAGCGCTCTTCTTCAACCTCTTGAACAATTCCATTAAACGAAACAAAAGGACCATCAGCAACGCGAACTTGCTCTCCAACCTCAAACAATACAGAGGACTTTGGAGACTCAACCCTTTCCTGAACTTGTTTGAGAATTTGCTCAACCTCTCGATCAGAAATAGGAACAGGACGCGCATCCGACCCTAAAAAACCTGTCACTTTAGGCGTATTCTTAATAAGATGATAAACTTCATCTGTTAACTCAGCACGAACAAGAACATAACCAGGAAAAAATTTTCGCTCAGTATCAACTTTGCGTCCACGACGAACCTCTACAACACGCTCTGTTGGAACAAAAATCTTTTCAAAAAGATGATCAAGTCCCTTTTGCTTTGCCTCCTTATCAATAGCTTCCGCTACTTTCTTTTCAAAATTTGAATATGCCTGAACAATATACCAACGAGCTGCCACAGTCACACTTCCTTACATTCTCAACTAAAAAGATATTTCAGAAGATCAATAACCCGCCAAACACCAAAATGCATAACCTGATCCACAATAAAAAAGAAAGCTGAAGCCAATGCAGTTACCAACAAAACCATAATAGTAGAAATAACCGTCTCACGACGTGTAGGCCATTTCACTTTAATTGTTTCTGCATAAACCTGCTTCAAAAAGGTAATCGGATTGGTTTTAGATGCCATCGTCACACTACACTCTCTCTAGTCCTATTGTGTTTTATAGAACAAAATAAACAGGAAAAAATGCAAAAGCCAACTTTCAGACTTATGCAATTTCCTTACTTTCTATTCAATACCGTTTCACACACAAAAAAACAAGCCCCATATCAAAAAAAGCGAAAAAGGCAGCAAAATCCACTCCCTTATATGTAAAATCCCCCCTTTGGCAGGGGCAGCAGGACTTGAACCTGCGACCTGCGGTTTTGGAGACCGCCGCTCTACCAACTGAGCTATACCCCTAACTCTCAAAACTAAAAAAACTTTTAGTATCCCTGCAACAAGCATTATTTATTCAATGATCTTAGAAACGATACCGGCACCAACAGTACGACCACCTTCACGAATAGCAAAACGAAGTTTCTCTTCCATCGCTATCGGAACGATCAACGAAACATCCATCGCAACATTGTCGCCTGGCATAACCATTTCCGTTCCTTCTGGAAGCGTAACAATACCTGTAACATCCGTCGTACGGAAGTAAAACTGAGGGCGATAATTCGTGAAAAATGGTGTATGACGCCCACCTTCATCTTTTGTCAAAATGTAAGCTTCTGCTTTAAAACGTGTATGAGGTGTAACGGATCCTGGCTTTGCCAATACTTGACCACGCTCAATCCCTTCACGGTCAACACCACGTAGCAGAGCCCCTATATTATCACCCGCTTGACCTTGATCCAAAAGCTTGCGGAACATTTCAACGCCTGTAACCGTCGTCTTAGACGTTGGACGAATACCGATAATCTCGATTTCCTCTCCA